>JBEBPN010000005.1:0-152917 GCA_040395895.1 Dysgonomonas hofstadii | reverse complement strand
GGTTTGCAAGAGTTGCTCAGTATAACCAAAGTCCAACGGATTCAGCAAAGGCAATCGAGAAAGATATTCCCGGATAGGGTGTATCTTTTCCGCAAAATTGCTTTCGAGAATAGCCCGGATATTATCGGCTGAAGTGGTAATACCAATGCGTATATCGATTTCCCTGCGGAGGGAATTCAGAAAATATTTGGTTACAGGCCTGAATTCCCCTTGTACATGGATATCCCTGTACTCAGTTCGGCTCTTTACGGTATTGAACCTAAAGTTGTACAGTGTCCGCAGTTTTTTTTCAATCCGCTCATTTTTCGACCTGCGAACAGAGGCAGATACTTTTTCTTTCATGGGATTAAGAATCTTCTGCGGTTTTGAATCGGTTTAGAATAAAGTTTAAGATTTCTTCTTTGTCATAAAAGACAAGTTTTTCGCCGAATCGGTATTCTTTATAATAACCGAGTCGGGCATATTTACGAACTGTGGGAGCAGAGGCTTTGAGAAGTTTTACAGCCTCTTTCATTTTGATTAGATTACTCATCGCCTTGTCGATGGGCGACATTTCTCTTTTAGAAGATTCGTCTTTGACTTCCTCTTCTTCCGGCTTATGCCAGCGTGAATAATTTTGATTTCGCATAAAATAAGAATTTAGAAATTACAAATTTTTCTGCGAATATAATATTGATAACCAGACTTCTAAAGTTTACGATAATTAATGATATTATATGATATTTTTGCGATATTTCTCATATTTTCGTCATAGGAAAATAGAGTAATATTCAAGAAGATAGGCATAAACTAGGGCAAACGCACGAAATTTTTAGTCTCTGTTCTACATACTTGTAGAGGGTGTGTCTCAGAAGTTGGCGAGGTATTTTATTTCTTTAATCTCAATTTTACGCCTTGTAAAGGCACTAACTTTTTTTCGTGCGTTTGCCCTATCATTCACCTGCTTTTTTATGTATATCAATGAACTTTTATTATCTTAAGAGTTTTAATTCTTTTCTTATTTTTACTCTAGCAACTTGAATGAATTTGTTTAGAATTTCTTCAGAAGCAATATAATCTCTGTTATTAAGAGCAAGAATAAATTTTTCACATAGTTCTATTTCATCATTCTCTCCATATATATTGATTAGGTCAACTGTATCATATGTCAATTTACTTAAATGAGATGAATCATAAGATAAATCATTAGATGTTAAACGTAATGCCTCGACAATCTGTGACTTTAATATAACAATTGACTTTAGTGTGTCCATTCTATATTTAAGACGTTCTTTAGCTATCTCATTTCGTCTATTGAGCCAACTGTTAATGAACCAACCAATAACTATAGCTGTAACCGAGACTATCGTTACCCAATCTCTTATCTCCATATCAATTCTTATATTTTGATTTTATTTCTTTTTTCCTTTCTCAGAATAAGCTATTGGAATGTTTAACCCAATTAGGTAAAAGAACTCCTCAATTGATTTAAGTTGCTTATTTATTTTATTTGTTTCGTTTTTATTGTAATCAGGTTCTCGGAGGTAACTCATTTCCGGTTTAGACCCTAATCCTGTAAATTTTTGCCATTCAGCTAAACGCTGTTCATCGTTGTAAGCATTGAGATAATGTGCTTTCAACAAATAGCCGAATATTCGCTGCCCAATGTGTTTAGGCTTTTTCTCTCCTGATTCGTATTTTAATATTTCTGCTCTGACTTTGGCTAATTTTTCTTCGAGGTTGTCGGAACTCGGTTGTTCAACTATATTTTCCTCTGTATCCGGCAATGGTCGGCTTATCTCTTCTTCCATAATTGAAGTGTCATATTCCTTTGTCAGATTTCGATAATTTGTGAATACAAAATCGTTTTGGCTGAAATATTGTTTTATCAAATCAGGACGAAGAGAAAATATATCAGATACCCTTGCATGTATACGTGTTTTCTCTGATAGTTCTTTCCCTGTTTTGTAATTGAAGTTTTGTATTTCGGACAAATAATCCCCTACATACAATTCAAATGTTTTGCCCTGCTTGGTTACTTCATGCTGATAGAATAAATAGCCACGTTTCAGAAGCCTGTATTCAAGATGGAGTGATTGATGGAGATTGTCCATCAAAAAAACGCCGACTGATTTAAGCTTATATTTGATTTTATTTAACATAAAACAAAAATAGAAAGAATTATAGTAATTTATTCGTAAATTGCCTGAAATTTAAATCTTACATACAAGTACATGGGAAGAAAGAAAATACACAATCAAGTACCAACTTATGACAAGTTACTTATCCCTACTTTAAAAGCATTAAAACAGCTAGATGGCTCTGGTACTATAGAAGAGATTAATGAAAAGGTTTATCAAATAGCTAGTATAAGTGAGGATATTTTGAACATTCCCCATAAAGAAGACGGTATACAAAGTGAGATTGATTATCGTTTGGCATGGGCTAGAACATATCTTAAAAAATATAGATTGGTTGAAAACTCATCAAGGGCTGTTTGGGCTTTAATTGATAATGATATAAATCCAGATTCTTTTAGCTCTAATGATATTGTTAAAACTGTTAGAACTGAAAATTATCTGTCGAATGAAGAAAATGGTATACAGAGTAAAAACTTAGAAGTAGTTATCGAAAATGAAACCGATAAATTAGATTGGAAAGATAAACTTCTTAAAGTTATTCAAAATATAGATCCTTCTGCTTTTGAAAGGCTTAGTCAGAGAATTTTAAGAGAAAGTGGATTCGTACAAGTTGAAGTAACGGGAAAATCTGGAGATGGAGGCATTGATGGCAAAGGAATTGTTAGACTGAATGGTTTTCTAAGTTTTCATGTTTTCTTTCAATGTAAAAGGTTTAAAGATTCTGTTTCATCAGGATATATTCGAGATTTCAGAGGTGCTATGCAGGGGCGTGCAGACAAAGGTATATTTATAACTACCGGAAAGTTTACACGTGATGCAATAAAGGAAGCGTCAAGAGATGGTGCACCTCCGATTGATTTAATTGATGGAGATTTGCTTTGTGAAAAACTCAAAGAATTTAATCTTGGAGTTAAAACAGAATTGATCGAGGAGATTACGATAAACCCTGAATGGTTTGATAAAATTTGAATTAATAATTTGAATAACAATGGCTAAAAAAGAAGATAAGAAAATTTGTTTTGTTATATCTCCAATAGGAGAGGAAGGTTCCGAGACAAGAGAACGCTCCGACCAGATATTAAAACACATAATTACTGAACCTGTAAAACAATTAGGATATGAAGTGATTAGAGCTGATAAAATATCTGAACCAGGCATTATTACTACACAGATTATTGAATATATAGTGAGTGCGGAACTTGTTGTTGCTGATTTAACAGAACGAAATCCAAATGTGTTTTATGAATTAGCTGTTAGACACGCGGTAAGAAAACCTCTTGTCCAAATGATAAGAAAAGGTGATGCCATCCCTTTTGATGTCGCGGCAACAAGAATAATACAATTTGATCTTCATAACTTAGATAGCGTTGCGGCAGCAAAAGAAGAAATTGCCTCACAAGTAAAATCTATTGAAACAGGTAGTAATGAAATTCATAATCCTATTTCAGTATCATTAGACCTGAAAGTGCTAAAGGAAAGTGGTGATGCTGAGGAACGGTCTTTGGCAGATATTGTTGAAGCTATTTCTGATTTAAGAATTACAGTTTCAAACATAGATAAGGGGATACAGTCATCTAAAACTGTTGAAGAACTAAAATCCAAAATCGATGCTCTGCCTTCCCGAATTGAAAGTAGGCTATATGACCCTGAAATAAGAAGGCGTAGAAAATTTCATCCTATGATGCTGGAAGAAATAATACATATGGAAATGAAGTTTGAAAATCCGAGTTTAACTTTTTTAATGATAATAAGCTTATTAAAAGATGATTTTCCTTGGATATATGAAATTGGACTCGATACATATAAAGTACTTAAATCATCTAAAACTAAAACTGAGAAGTTGATGTCATTGGAAAATTTTGAAAATACTTTGAAAATGCTTGATCACCCTATATATAGGGAAATATTTGGAAAATCAGAAGAGATGTATATGTTTAGTAAAGATATTAAACATTTTATTCGCCGTTATGTGGAGAAATATTTACAGCGAGAATATAAATAACTTTCCCTTATTTTCTACTATTTCCCAATAGTTATTTTCATTCCCCCAAAACCGATATTTTTTCAGAAGTGCAACACAGATGCAACACAACCCATCTAAAAGCAAAAACAACTCATTAATTTTCAATGAGTTGTTTTTAATATTGGCGGTATGGACGGGACTCGAACCCGCGACCCCCTGCGTGACAGGCAGGTATTCTAACCAGCTGAACTACCACACCGTTTTTTGAGGTTGCATTATCTCTCAAATGCGATGCAAAGATAGGATAAGGATTTCAATCCTGCAATAGCTTTGAGAAGATTTTTTAATATAAAATTTCAATCTCCTGCTTTTCAAGGATTTGAAAATGGAATAAATTTGATATTTCTTTAGATAGCTATATATCCATATGCTCTTTGGCAAACAATAAACACAAAAGTGCTTCTCAGAACTGGTTCTGAGAAGCACTTTAACTAAGTTATATAAATGTTATTTCAAATAAGTATCGAACCAGCGGAAAAACTCTCTTTGGAACAAGACACCATTCTGTGGCTGAGATATCCAGTGATTCTCGTTAGGATATACAAGCATACGTGCCGGTATCCCTTTCAGTTTAGCTGCATTGAAAGCCATCATACCCTGCGATGCAAGAATACGGTAATCGAGCTCTCCATGTGTAATCATAATCGGGGTATCCCACTTCTCTATAAAGCGGTGTGGAGAATTAGCATAAGAACGTTGAGCGATAGAATTGCTCCTGTCCCAGAAAGAACCGCCCAAATCCCAGTTGGCAAACCACATTTCTTCTGTTTCCAAATATTGCGCTTCCAGATTGAATATGCCTGCATGCGACAAGAAAGCCTTGAATCGTTTATTGTGGTTACCGGCAAGCCAATACACCGAAAATCCGCCATAGCTGGCTCCCGTACAACCCAGTTTATCAGCATTTACATATGGCTCTTTAGCCAAAGCATCTATTGCCGACAGGTAATCTTTCATATTCTGACCACCATAGTCTTTACTGATTTGCTCAAGCCATTCCTGCCCGAATCCCGGTAATCCTCTACGGTTAGGCGCTACAATTATATAACCGTTAGCAGCCATCATTTGCAGATTCCAACGATACGACCAGAATTGACTAACTGTACTCTGAGGGCCTCCCTGACAATAAAGCAATGTCGGATATTTTTTATTCGGATCGAAGTTTGGCGGATAAACTACCCATGTCAGCATTTTCTTTCCATCGGTAGTCGGTATCCAACGCTCCTCCACTTTACCCATTGTCAGCTGACTCATGATTTCCTTATTCTCAAAGCTAAGTTCCTTAGCTTCACCGGTAGCTATATTTACAGCATATATTTCGTTAGGCATCGACAGAGAATGGCGAAGCGCGATAAGCTTATCTCCTGCTATGCCAAACGATTCGTAGTCATAATCGCCTTTAGTGATCTGGGTAATTTCCTTCGTATGGAAGAAAGCCTTAAACAAGTGTGTCTTAGCCTCTACACACGATACGAAATATATACTCTGGTTGTCGTCGTTCCAAGCAAGATAATCGGTGTTGTAATCAAATTTCTCGGTCACATATATCTTTTCGGATGTAGCCAGATTCATAACAAACATTCTGTTCTTGTCCGACTCGTATCCGTCACGCTCCATACTTTGCCATGCAATATACTTACCATCAGGCGAGAACACAGGATTCGTGTCATATCCCATCATGCCCTCTGTCAGATTTTTAGTCTCTTTCGATTCGAGATTGTAAAGATAGATGTCCGAGTTGGTAGACAAGGTATATTCCACTCCTGTCTTTTTGCGGCATGTGTAAGCTACCGACTTGCTATCGGGACTCCACGCCAGTTGCTCTGTACCTCCAAATGGCAACATAGGGCACTCGTAAGGTTCATCGCCCAATATATCGATGGCAGTGTCAGCCATTTTATTTCCGTCATAGTCGGCAATAAAGGTATGTGGAATCTCTTCTACCCACTCCGACCAATGCTTGTACATCAGATCGTCGACGATGCGTCCCGAAGCATTAGGCAGATCAGGATAACGATCGGCTGTGCGTTCGCCGAACTTGATATTCTTGATATACATTATCTTCTTTTCATCAGGCGAATAAGAAAAACCATTGATATCTCCCTCTATAGCGCTTACCTGCTTACGGTCTGTACCATCGGCATTCATTTCCCATATCTGGGAAGAGCCGCTCTCTGAACCCAGGAAGGCTATTTTTGTACCTCCTTTTATCCAGACTGCATTATTTTCGCTCTTGGCTGTATTAGTTATCTGTTTCTTCTCCGAACCGTCTATATTCATTGTAAACAGCTCACGGTTCGTTTTATTTTGCTCTATACTCACATAAGTTACCCCATATAGGATTTTGGACTTGTCAGGCGAAACCTGCACATCGGTAACCCGTCCAAAGCTGTAAAGAACTTCGGGGGTCATTATCCCGTTTTCAACTTTTACTGTCGCCTTTCCGATAATCGGCGCTTCCTTGTCTGTCTCCGGCTTTTTATCCGTAGAATTACAAGCTACTAATGCTGCACCGCATATTAATGCCATAACTGCTTTGTTCATATATAAATATTTAGTTAAAATTCCATTGTCTTACGTGATACCTCAACCGATTTCCCTTCTTTTACCTCATAAGTGATCACTGTACTATCACCATCTTCAGTTTGATGATCCTCTTTTATCAGATAGTAGTGCCCATCCTGATAAATATAGGAATAATCGGATTCGTTGCCGCTACCATCTGCAAAACTGACTCCAACCGTATAATCGAAGTAATTTACAGATACACGTTCGTGACGCTCTAATTCCTGATTACGTTCAAATTTCCCTGTTTGTGGATTGTACAAAAAATAGAGCTGCCCCCAGTCATACTTGATCCTACCCGGAAAAGCATAATATACGGCAATATCCGGATATCCGTCGAAATTATAATCTGCCAGTTCTATATCATCCGCTTCACTATCTTTTTGGATATAACGATCAAGCACTGTGAGCGTCTGCATTACCTTATCGTCTTTATTCTTTATAATGACATCAGTCAGCAACGAATAATATGTTTTATCAACGTCATCATCGCTAAAATCGGCAGCAGTAACAAGCTCGAATCTGAGATCGTCATGAAATTCTTTCAGTTTGGGTGTTAACGTCAGTTGAAACGACTTGGTTGCAGCCGAATCTGCCCAGTTACCGGAGATATTGTATCTATTGTCTATCGATCCCGAAAAATAGCCCGACACCTTGAATCCATCTGCTTTGTGGTCATAATAACTTTCTTCCAGCTTTATATTGCCCGATGAGGTTATATTTCCTTCGAGAGATAAGTAGCTTTTAATCTTTGATTTAGCATATTTGTACATACCCGATACATATCCATTCTGTGAAGGATATATTTCCAATGTCATTTCTACAGGATATTTATCTACAAAACCACCGAAAGGCACAGTCAGCCGATACGTAGCTATTGTTTGCGAATAAGACAACAAACTCAGATTCACCAGTATACAAATAAGGAAAAGTTGTCTCATTTATCGACAGATATTTGTTAGTTTTACACCTTCAAAGGTATCAGTTTTTTTACAATACACACAACTTTAGACACAGAGATGAAGAAATATACCCTACTTTTTTCCTTATTAGTATCGTTATATACTTCTTGTAGTAAACCGAAAAATATAGAGGACGATATATTATCGGGAATATTCGCTCAGGATTCTGGATATATAGTAAGGGATGATGTTATGAAACTGTTATCGTACCTCGATACTGATAATGTATCGGACACATCGTCATACAGCTTTTATCGTTACTATTACGAATCGACAGATACTATTGGCAAATACTATAAGAATGAGAACAACGGGCATTATATGACTTTTATGCAGACTTTCGGAAAAGAGGGTGAAAGTCAGTTACGCATCTTTGACATCGATACGCAAAACAAGACATTAAAAGGAGACAGCTTGTATATAAGCGGTAACTGGACTTGCTGCTGGGATGCGCTCCCCTACTCTTTCGGATTCGGAAAGATCGGAGATTATTATACTGTTGCTATCTGCGGATCAGGAACTGCTTATTGTTGTGGTAGTATTTATTCATTTGAAGATATAGAACATATTCCCGAAAATACAATTCTCACATACTCGTCTTTTGCCGGCATGTTGGGTTTGCCCTATCATCTATTGTCGTCAGAGATAAAAGCACACAATGAAGGATTAAGGGTATTTTATGAATACGAGGAAGGCGAGAACATAGAAATAAACGATTCTATCATGGAACAAAAAACTACCAAGCAAATGAGATTTACAATAGACTACATACTCAAAGACAAGCAGTGGTGCGCACTGGACAGCACGATGATAAATTCTTTAGGCCTGCCTTTATAATGCCGTATTATTTTGAAATACATTTATCTATAGTATATCAATGCGCTAATCTGGCTATGTGCCGATATGCCAAAGAGAGCGATCTTTGAATTGATAAATCGGCGGAGCTAATTGATGATGAGTGTACTAGTTCTTAGAGTTCTAGTGTACTAGGAAAAAGTGAGAATTGCAAAGCAATCGACAGAGTCAATTACGAAGTAATCGGCGGAGCCAATTAAACTAGCAAGCTAGTAAACTAAAGACTGGTAAACCTGTCAGGTGTGTAAGCTTTTAGTTAAAATATAGAGTAAGCCTGTAGGGGCGTAAAATCTTACGCCCGATGATTGATCTATAAGCGGGCGAATGATTATTCGCCCTTACATATCGAAAACTTGTAAGCTTTGTCAGCTTTTAGTTAAAATTTAGTGTACTAGCTGTAGGGGCAGTGGCTTGTCCCTGCCCGTTTATTATGCGAGCGGGCACCCACAAGGGATGCCCCTACAAAGGAGGGTTGAACTAGCAAGCTGGTAGACTAAAGGCTAGCAAACTTGTAATTTTTGTCAGGTTTTAGTTAAAATACTTATTGTATTCCTGTCGCCTAAAATATTATAATATTTTGTACTCAGGGTGTACTTATAAGTGCTTTTCTATTCGTTTTAAAGGTTAAAAAGCTATCTTTGTGTCGAAAAAAATAACTCTAAAAATAATTTTATCTATGAAACCTACTTTGTATATCCTTGCAGCTGGAATGGGAAGCCGTTATGGCGGACTGAAACAAATGGACGGGCTGGGTCCGAATGGTGAAACCATTATGGACTATTCTATCTATGATGCCCTGAGAGCCGGATTCGGTAAGATCGTATTTGTTATCCGTAAATCATTCGATAAGGATTTCCGCGAAAAAATAGTATCTAAATACGAGAAACACATACCAGTAGAAGTTGTATATCAGGAACTTGACGACCTACCGGAAGGATTTACATTAGACCCCGAAAGACAAAAACCATGGGGTACCAACCATGCCGTAATGATGGCGAAAGATGTAATACATGAGCCTTTTGCCGTAATTAATGCAGATGATTTTTACGGACGCGAAAGTTATGCTATTCTGGCCGAACAATTAATAAAAATGGAAGGGCAGCAAAACCACTATTGTATGGTAGGTTACCGTCTGCACAATACTTTGTCGGAAAGTGGTGCTGTAGCCAGAGGTGTTTGCGAAACTAAAGGCGATTTTCTGACAAGCATTGTAGAACGTACCCACATCGAACGTAAAGATGGAAAGATACAGTATAAGGATGCTGAAAACTATTGGTTCGAACTGGCTGAAAACACTCCGGTATCGATGAATATGTGGGGCTTTACACCTGATTATTTCGAGCACTCGGACAAATACTTCGTTAAGTTCTTAGAAGCTAACACAGGCAACCATAAAGCTGAGTATTTTATACCGCTGATGGTAGACCATCTTATCATCAACGGAACAGCAGATGTGAAAGTATTGGATACTCCATCGAAATGGTTCGGCGTTACATATCCGGAAGACAGGGATGGTGTAGTAGATAAAATGCAAAAACTGGTGGATAAAGGGGAATACCCTACCCCGCTATGGAAATGATAACGAATAGGTTATTTTAAACTATTTTGAAACCTTTTATCATGATTTTTTGTTATTTTTGTATGGAAATCAGTGAGTAAGAACGCAAATTAGCCACATTTGCATACTCCAGATGACAAAATGGTGCAAAACATCTAAAAATATTCACGTTATATAAATATAAATTCAAAAACAATGGTAAGTTACAAAGACTTAGGATTAGTAAACACTAAAGAAATGTTTGCAAAAGCAGTAAAAGGCGGATACGCTATTCCTGCTTTCAATGTAAACAACATGGAACAACTACAAGCTATCGTGCAAGCTGCTGCTGAAACAAAATCTCCGGTAATTGTACAGGCATCTAAGGGTGCTCGTCAATATGCGAACCCTATCTTGTTGCGTTATATGCTTCAGGGTGCTGTTGAATATGCAAAAAGCCTTGGATGGGAAAAACCACAGATCGTACTTCACCTGGATCACGGTGATACATTTGAAACTTGTAAAGACTGTATCGACTCAGGTTTCTCTTCAGTGATGATCGACGGTTCTCACCTACCATACGAAGAAAATATCGCCCTTACAAAGAAAGTTGTTGACTATGCTCACCAATTTGATGTAACAGTAGAAGGCGAGCTTGGCGTATTGGCTGGTGTAGAAGACGAAGTATCTGCTGAGCATCATACATATACACAACCTGAAGAAGTAGTAGACTTTGCAACACGTACTGGTTGCGACTCTCTGGCTATCTCTATCGGTACTTCTCACGGAGCTAATAAGTTTACTCCTGAGCAATGTACAAGAGACGAAAAAGGAAACCTTGTTCCGCCGCCGCTACGCTTCGACATACTTGAAGAAGTTGAAAAAGAACTTCCTGGATTTCCTATCGTACTTCATGGAGCATCTTCAGTTCCACAAGAAGAAGTAGCTACTATCAATAAATACGGTGGTGCATTGAAAGATGCTATCGGTATTCCTGAAGAGCAACTTCGCAGAGCAGCTAAATCTGCCGTATGTAAGATCAATATTGACTCAGACAGCCGTCTGGCTATGACTGCTGCTGTACGTGAAGTATTCGCAACTAAACCTGCTGAATTCGACCCACGTAAGTATCTTGGTCCTGCTCGCGACAACATGAAGAAGCTGTACAAACACAAGATCGAAGAGGTTCTTGGTAGCGCAGGAAAAGCTTAATCTGAACTAAAGATTATACTAATCATATTTAAAGGATTGCCTGTACAGGCAATCCTTTATTTGTCTTATCTCCTTGCTGTAAGCAGACTTGTAATATGAGGCTGATAAATAAGAGAGCCGGTAAGTAGTACTTACCGGCTCTGATATATTAAAGTTCTATATTCTGTCTTTATTCAGCTGTTTCGCTGCGTCCGTCATCACTTTCGCGACTTACATACTCCCAATCTTTATCGCCTACGCACTGGAATGTATATGTCCATGTAACACTTGTTCCGGCACCCGGTTCATTGTAAATAATTATACCATCAAATCTTGCAAACTGGTCTACCCCACTTACCATAGGTGTAGCATTAGGATATTTCAGTGTAAGCAATATCTCAAGGCCTTCTAAGGTACGCTCATTCATAAACTTGAGTTTCTCTTCTGTACTGGCATTTATCGGATAAGTATTGTCTTTATCACGATATCCGGCTTCACGGTAACTTACATTTCCGTAATACTGACTAAAGCCATAGTAATACTCTGCATTACCACGTGTATCCCAAACACCTTCGTTCCCTTCATAGAAGTGTGCCTTCACGTAGTCGACCATTAGCTGATAATCATCTTTCGTTACAGGGATTATAATTGTAGGGTCAAATATCCATACTTTTGAGTTATTCACCTCTGCACGAACAAATTGAGATGACTCTTCTGCCAAAGTAGTTTGCACAGTCCATTGACCGTTTTCATATTTCAATCTGTCGGCGTAGAAGACTCCTGCTGCTGTACGGTAAACAATAACTTTTTCAGTTCCAACAACATTTTGTACCATATATTGAGGTAACAAGGTCGGAGCCTGAGATGTACTCAGAATAGGAGAAGAAAGATTAAGCTTTTTAGTATAATCTTCCGGTTGCAGTGTCAGAATACTGCTACCTACTGTTTTCCAGTTGCTTCCATCGTATGTATATGTTGCATATTGTGGAGCCTTGTTAGGAACATCGATACCAATAACCATATCTGAAACTTTTACGTTGTCGATCTGGAATGTTGTCGATTTTTGAGGTGTAGACATTCCGTCTCCCTGATAATGGAAAGCAATGTATACACTGCTCTTTCCTGCATAATCGGAAATATCTCCCATTCCGGCAGGAGCTAATGTTCCATAACCTGAAGCCGGTCCTTTAGGCAGCGTAAACTCTGCTGTAATATCTTTCCATGTAGCTGTAGAAATACCGGCTTCTGTTCCGTTGAAGTTATCAGATATCTGAATACTCAGACAGTCTGCATTGTAATATCCGGCAGTAACATCAAACAACAAGTGCGGTGTAGTAGCTTCTGATAAATCAATCTTCTTGGTTATCAACCACACATCATTCAGCTGACCTGAGTTGTTAGAAGACATCTGGATATACATGTTTCCACTATAGCTTCTTACCTGCCACGATTTTGTTCCTGTCAGGTCTTTGTTTATCCAACCAGTTATAGCTGTAGCATTGGCTGCATACGACTCGAAAGTTTCTTCCAGATAGTTTGTACCTTCTACAATAGATGGTTCCGACATATCAGGAGAGTAATTATATTCGAGCGTCTTGTATGTACCTTCGGCTGCATCGGGGAAGACCTCTTTAAGCACCTTTGGCAAATTTGTCTCAGGTGTTTGTTCCGGATTGAAGGAGTTAGTATAGAGTTTGTCGCCCCATGCAATCTTATAATCGTCCATTGTCAGCACATGGCCTGCACCTGACAGACCGCTTAGAGTCTCATCACGGGCAGCATCATACATATACGTAATCATTGCTGACGATTTTACATCTGCCGAATAATACTTCTTCTCCAACAAATATGGTATCAGCGCTGCCGGATCCAGTTCCGGTGTAAATTTCTTGGCTGTATTCAGTTTCGCAGCTAAGGCTTTATTCTCATCTGTACCTGTAGCAATCAATGCATCAGCTATTGTCTTGTAGTCACCCTCAGTTATCGTATATTGATAATTAGCAACATTCGTTGGTCTTCCGGCATCTTCATACCAATCAAAATTATCCTCATTGAAGTCTTTACAAGAGAAAGCGATGAAGACCGTAAGCAATATGAATATTATTTTTTTCATCTTATTATTCTTATTTTAAAAGGTTTAGAAATGTACTTTCAGACCTACACTCCATGTGCGACCAAATCCATAGTATACCTGAGCAGCTTTCTCTTTCATTTCTTCTGTTGCATTCGGATTGGTTACTGTATTGTCTTTAGCGTCGGTAATATAAACTGCATCGAACAAGTTATCTATATTGGCATTCAACGTAGTCTTTAGTCCGAGAATATCAAACTTATAACTGAAGTTTAAATCCCACAGGTGAGCATCCGGCATCTGCCAAGGCTGACTAAAGTTATTCTCTCCCCAAACAGGGGCATTCATTGGAAATTCAGCAAAGTTACGTCCCCAATAGTTGTAATCCAAACCTATACGCATACCTTTAAATATCTGGTAATCGGCTCCCAGAGCAACAAATGTTTGAGGCGAGTTGCCCACATGTATTCCTTTCAAGTTTAGCTGAACACTTCTACCTTCGATGATTTGCCCATCTTGTCCGATAGCATATCCTGAGGCATTACTATTCCATTTCCAGTTGTTGAATGCTGCCATAGCATTCATACTGAGATTTTTGGTAGGATGCACGTTTACTTCAAATTCTATACCCTGATGTAAAGCATCTACTCCTGACATATTCATTACTCCATCTTCCGGTCTATTTGCTGTAACAGCTTTCACCATCGTTTTGTCCATCCACGCTGTACGGTAGATATTCACTTTTGCATTCATGAAGCTGTTGACAAACCCATATCCGGCTTCCATTGAGAAGATCTTTTCGTTCTGTCCGTCTTCATTCATAGCATTACTCTTCTGGTTGTTCAGGAAGACTCCTGCCGAATAAAACGGTGTACGTGAGAAATAACCTATGTTTACAAATGCATTATGATTCTGATTGAAGTTATAGTTCGCACCTCCTTTAATACCAAATCCAGCCTTGTTCTTTGTTTTCGACTTTTCATGATCAGCAGCGTATCTTTCCATACGCCAGTAGTTCGATACGTTGAATGATCCCGCTACAAATGCGTTCAGAGCACCTTTTGTATATTCTGCCTGACCGAATACACCTTCCTGCATCACAAAACCATCATAGTCACGATAAACAATATCTCCAACAGTCAGTTTTTCATTCACCCATTCAGGATTGTCTTTGTATTTGCCATCGATAGCTCTCTGTGGATCGATAAGGAAATCGCCACCAAGAAGGTCTACAATCTTAGTTTTGTGTATTCCTTTATAGTAACGGAAATCCACACCTCCCTGCAATTCTATTTCGTCAGTTATCTTATTACTATATGTAGAAAGTAATCCAACCCATACGTGATTATTTATTGCATTCTGGATAGCAAGTTGAGAACCATTCGGATTAGCAGCATTTTCAGCCATTAATTTAGCAAAGTCGTATGTACCGAAACCTGAAACTCTACCGTCATCCTTTCTGTAATCCTGATTTACACGACCATCCGTAGAACCATAAGCCAAATTCCTATTATTTCCGACACCGGAATAGCCTCCACCTGAACCCAAAGACAGGTAAAGAGCGGTAGACAGATTCGACTTCTGATTGATATCCCATATATGGTTCAATGAAATCTGTGGTTTATGATATTTATTATAGTTGAATGTCTTAAATTGTCCCGAAGCATCGTATCCGTAACCGGCATTGTATTGATATCTTCCATCTTCCGGTAATTTAGCCCATTCTTCTATCAATAATTGGTCTTTACGCTGATTGTGCCACTGCGGAGCACCGAAAGCGGTAAGCGATAATATCTGATTGTCTCCTAGTTGTTTCGAGATATTCAGGAAGTATGAATAAGCTTCATAATCGGTAGCTTGTACATATCCGTCACTCCATGTTTTAGAACCTAGTAAAGTTACGGCCCAACCATTATCCATCAGTCCGGTTGATACATTAAAAGATACTTTATTATATCCGTCATTACCCATACCATAGTATACTGATCCTCCCTTTTGAGCATCAGTTGTCTTTGTTACGATATTTATGGAACCTCCTACTGATGGTGAGGAAATCTTTGAAGCACCAAGACCACGCTGTACCTGAGAGAAGCGTGTAACATCACTAAGTCCGGCCCAGTTTGACCAATAAAGGCCACCCCATTCCATATCATTCATTGGCACACCGTTTACCATTACCGCTACATTCGGAGAATCAAAACCACGCACATTTACGCGGGCATCACCATATCCTCCACCGGCTTTTGTTGCATATACACTCGGAACGGATTTAAGAAGTTCAGGAAATTCTTTTGTTCCAAGCTTTAGCGTTATTACTTCCGCATCTATTGTAGACATGGCTACCGGTGTCTTACGATCGACACCAATGGTGGAAGTGATAATAACGTCATTTAAACCGAAAGCATCCGGTTCCAACTCGATATTTCCCATATTTGATGCAGCATCAAGGGTTACCGATTTGTAACCGACATAGGTGAACTTCAATTTTCCTTTTAAAGAAGCAAGACTCAAAGTAAAACTCCCATCAAGTTCTGTCGCAGTACCTTTCTTTTCACTTTCAGAAAAGACGGTAACTCCGATCAGCGGCTCTTTAGTTTCTTTGTCCACTACTATTCCTTTTACTACAGATTGAGCAAAAGCCGTAATAGAACAAAATAGAACACCTACCAATAGAAAAGATAATTTTTTTCTCATATTTTTTAAGATTAAAAAATGAAATTAAATTGATATGCAAGTTAAATTATATATATGAATTTGAGATTTTTTGCAACTTATTAATATACGTCCGTATATAGTCTCAGACATTTGCAATACACACATTATTATTTGATTACAATTTGTAAATACAACAAACACACTACGTACGATACCCCTCGTCTTATTTTTACATTTCTACACAAATATAGACTATAATAATTAAAATATATAAATAGAAAAAGTTATTTTTTTGTTACGGCTTAGAAAAGTTTTCAACATTGTCTATATAAAAAATAAGAAGACCCGAACCTCCCTTTATTGAGGTTCGGGCCTTTTATATTTAGAGGATAATATTTATCTCACTTCGTAACCGGCTTCTTTTGCATAACTCATTTGAGCAGCAGCCAATTCACCGAACAGCTTAGAATATTCGTCCATTTTAACTTCATATTCTTTATAAATTGCATTATAGTCGGCTTCTGATGATTCAGAGTGCAATGTAGAAAATTTCTTTCCGGTTTCAACCATACTTCTAAGGCTCTCATAAGTCTTAACAGCTGTATCTTTGAAAGCATCTCCACCCTTAGGAACTTCCAAAGCTTTTACAATAGCAAGCTCTGCATCGATCTTAATCAATGCACTATCTGTCTGCGCAACAATAGATGCATAGTCTTCATTATCCATAGATTTTGATATCGCATCCTGATAGTCGGAACTTACATTTGTGATAACTGTATTTGCTTTGGTTATAGCATCGTTAAATGCAACCGGACTAGGGCCACCGCAAGATGCCAATACCAATACTGAAGCCAATAAAGAAAATAATACTTTTTTCATGTTAAGTTAATTTTTTATAGTTTTATATTATGTTTAGACTATTGCAAATATATAAAAATACCTGAAATAACAAAAATCTAAGAAGTTAATGTCCTCTTCTTTGCCAGAAACTCCTTTATACCACCAATGTGTTCACGGACTTTCTTATCCGAAAACTCGTACACCTTAGTTACCAGTCCGTCAAGGAAATCACGGTCGTGCGATACCAGAATAACAGTGCCATCATAATCGAGCAGCGCATTTTTCAGAACTTCCTTCGTCTTCAAATCAAGGTGATTGGTAGGCTCATCGAGAATGAGCAAATTGACCGGCTCCAGCAATAGCTTTATCATTGCCAGACGGGTTCTCTCTCCTCCCGAAAGGACTTTCACCTTCTTTTCCGAATCGTCCCTGTTAAACATAAATGCGCCCAATATATTTCGTATCTGAGTGCGAATATCTCCTTCGGCAACACGATCGATGGTTTCAAATACGGTCAGATCTTCATCGAGGAGGTCTGCCTGATTCTGTGCAAAATAACCGACCTCTACATTATGCCCAAGCATCATAGTACCATCGTAAGAA
The DNA here is from genome assembly GCA_040395895.1 of Dysgonomonas hofstadii. Taxonomy (GTDB): domain Bacteria; phylum Bacteroidota; class Bacteroidia; order Bacteroidales; family Dysgonomonadaceae; genus Dysgonomonas; species Dysgonomonas hofstadii_A. The sequence goes on along the minus strand of JBEBPN010000005.1, from coordinate 135,495 downwards.
GTTTCACCCATCACGCATTTCACGAATGTAGACTTACCTTCCCCGTTCTTTCCGGCAAGGGCTATTTTCTCTCCGCGCTCTATCATCAGGTTGGCATTCTCGAATACAAGATAGTCATCATACTTTTTCGTCACCATATCTACCGTCAGCGGATAGTTCCCTGATCGTGTAGCCGGCTGAAAACGGATACGCACCTGAGACTTGTCTTCTTCGTCTATTTCCACACGTTCCATTTTCTCAAGTTGTCGCACACGGCTCTGTACCAGAACGGCTTTGGCAGCCTGCGCCCTGAACCGCTCGATAAACTCCTCTATCTCGGCTATTTGCTTTTGCTGGGCTTCCCAGGCATGTATCTGTTGCTGACGGCGCTCCTGACGAAGTTCGACATACTTAGTATAATTAACTTTGTAATCGTAGATACGTCCCATTGTAAGTTCGATGGTACGTGTAGTAACTGCGTCGATAAATGCACGGTCATGCGATATCAGTACTACGGCTTTAGCCTGTGTATTGATAAAGTCTTCGAGCCATCCGATAGATTCTATGTCGAGATGATTGGTAGGCTCATCCAGTAACATGATATCGGGATTGCGAAGCAGGAGCTTTGCCAATTCGATACGCATTCGCCAACCTCCGCTAAATTCACTTGTCATCCGGTCAAGATCGGTACGTTTAAATCCCAATCCTATCAGTGTTTTCTCCACTTCTCCTTCAAAATTGATGCCTTCTACCATAGCAAGACGTTCGTGTGCATGTGTGAAATCGTCTATCAGTTTGGCGTATTCATCTGATTCGTAGTCGGTACGTGTCTCCAACTGCTTGTTCATATCTTCTATCTTTGCTTCCAGTTCAAAGATATGTGAGAATGCAAGTGATGCCTCTTCGCGTACAGTGCGCCCGTCCTCTATTTTCATTACCTGTGGCAGATAACCGACAGTAGAACCATCGGGGCTAGTAACTGTACCTTTATAATGTGTGTTTACTCCTGCCAGTATTTTAAGCATGGTACTTTTACCTGCTCCATTTTTGCCGACAAGGGCTATTTTATCTTTCTCGTTGATTATATAACTTATATTATCAAATAGTATTCTGTCCCCTAATTCAACTTTTAGGCTGTCAATTATTAACATTTATGCTTTCGTTTATTTTTTGAAGGTGCAAAGATAGCACCCATTAAACGAATTTCCCTCATCGGGGTTAAACAAATTTCCGAATACTGAGTAAAACAAGGAACAGGTTTCCAATTTTAACTAAAACCTTACAAAGCTTACATCTTTTCCATTGCTTTGTCTGCCGTTTACTCTCCATTGTTAACTGATGACTGTTCACTGTCTCTGCTCCACTCTCCTGTGGCATACTTTTCGTCTATCATCTTCTGGCGTTTCTCCCAGTATTCCGGCTCACGCATGGCCAGCAGGGTGTCGGCGGTCTGCTGGTCGGTTACATTGATGATCATAGGTCTTCTACTTGGGCTGTTGTCTTTTTCGCGGCGTTTGTCGTTACGGTCGAGTACGTATTTAATAGCCTGCATATCGGGTTGGCATTGTCGTTTACGGACAGTGCGGGTCTTGAGTATCTGATGGCTGGAGTTGCTTCGGGCGGGTTCGTATACGCAGCGTTCTTCGGTGAGGACACAGCCTTCGAGTTTTTGTTTTAGGGAGCGGCGGGCTATAACTACAAGGGCATCGTCGCGGCGGTCGATGGCTTCGTCTATCTGACGGCGAAAGTCGGGCTTGGTGTTACGCCATTCGTAGTAGGTATGGCGGCTGATTTTCAGGGCTTGGCATATTTCGGTAATGGTGTAGGTATCTTCTTCGATGAGTTTGATCATTTTTTCTACAAGTCTTTCTGTAAATTTCATGGCTTTATCGTTTTATGGGTTTATATTTTCTGATATAGATAAAGTTTTAGAAAAGTCATGAAATTCCTTTTGTAAACTGAAATGTAACTGAGCTTGCCTTAATTTTCACAGAAAAAATACTAACATATATTAAACTTGTCTATATTTGCCCTATTATAAAATAGACGCAATAAGAATGGGAACGAAAAGACATTTTCCGACAACATATAAAGCCTTATTTATCATGTTGCTATGCTTGGTCTCCCTGAGTGTATCGGCTCAAAGGAGAAGTACCAAACAGAAGCAACCTGTGGTAACAAAGGTAGACTCCACTCAAATAGCCCTGAACCAAAGCCAGGGAGCTCCGGTAGCACCTTTCCGGGATACTTTGTTCCTGATACACGGAAGTATAGGATCGTTTACAGTACAACAAAGGGCGGCAGCCATCAATGAAAAAATACAACAGATGGAAGAATATGTATTATATTCTCCTGACTCGCTGCGTCTGGAAGAGTTCAACGATCAGATAAATATAGTGTATGAGGATAGCAAGTATCAGCATCCCCGCATTATAGTGAGTGTAGACACTCTGCAAGCACAGATATACGGACGCTCTAAAACCGATCTGGCGCAATCATACCTGAACATTATTGTAAACGCAATAGATAAAGAGCAATACGACAACAGTTGGAAACGAAAAGGCATACAGGCACTTACGATTATACTGATCGTAGTAGCCGGATATTTCTTTATCCGGTTGATCCAGTATCTGTACAGACGGCTCAGGATTATAGTCAGAAAGCTACAAAATAAGAAGATAAAAGGATTTCTGGGTATTATTGATGCGGAGAAGGAGGTGCAGATTATTTTCGCACTGCTCAAGCTTATCCGCTTCCTCATCATAGCAACAGCTATCGGAGCAGGGATATTACTCATATTCAAACTATTTCCCTACACGACAACCTTATCCGACCAGTTGATCGATTATATTGTAGCTCCGTTGAAAAAAATAGGGCTCAGTATAAAGAATTACATGCCGAATCTGTTCACAATACTCATTATCGTAGTCATATTTATATATATCAAAAAATTTCTGCGTTCTATTACAGATAAAATAACGGAGGGTAAAATTACTTTCAAAGGTTTTTATCCCGACTGGGCTAAGCCTACTTACAATATTGTAATGGTAATATTATCTGTATTTACATTTATACTGATATTCCCTTATTTACCGGATTCGGATTCTCAGGTATTCCAAGGAGTTTCTGTTTTTGTCGGACTGATTATATCGCTGGGATCGACCAATCTGATCGGTAATCTCATAGCAGGATTAGTCATCACATACATGCGCCCATTCCGTGCCGGAGACAGGGTAAAGATGGACGATACTACAGGAACAATTATAGAAAAAACAGCGCTGGTGACACGTGTAAGAACTGCGAAGAATGAAATCATCACGATTCCCAACTCTAGTGTAATGAATACGAAAACAGTCAACTACACATTCTCGGCAAATCAGTACGGGCTGATATTATTCTCAACGGTAACTATAGGGTACGAAGTTCCATGGAGACAGGTACACGAGCTATTGCTGAAAGTGGCATACAAGACAGAGAATCTAAACAGAAAGCAAAAACCTTTCATCATGCAGACTGCATTAAACGATTTTTATGTAGAATACCAACTGAATGTATACACTAAGGATGCCAATAAGATGAACGATATATATTCTGATCTACGCAAAAACATACAGGATGTATTTAATGAAGCGGGTATAGAGATCAGATCACCACATTATAATATAAACACAATATATAATTCGACTGAGCCTCTCGAGACTCCTCCGTATGGTACGCATAAAGAGGATCAGCATTTATAGTCTATTTCAATATTCTAGCCTATCTATTACTGCGCGCAATTAAAAATTGCTTGCATTCCTTTTGCCCAAAGCCACAAAAGGAATCAAAAAGTCTTTAGCGCCACGCTTCATAGGACGACCCGTTACAGGGCTTAAAGGCTAAACAAAAAAACTCGCTCTAAGATGTGTAAAATACGAATCAATGGCTAAGCTCAAACACGTTTTTGTTTTTACGCCTTTTTCACCCTACGGGTACCCCGTCCATAAAGCTAACGGCGCGGGCGGACGCACGATTCGGAGACGATAAGATCCTATCTTGTCGTCGCATCGCGGTTCCGTGCATTAGTTCCGCAGGCGGGGTACCCACCCGGAGCAGACGGCGTAAAAAGGGATGGGGCAATAGCCCGTTTGTCCCTTTTAGCTGGCAAACCGTTGGTGGGTCGGCGAGGAACGGAGCACTAGACCTTTTGTTTACTTTTGCGGCAATGGCAAAAGTGAAAACAAGCACGGGAGTGTGCGTTAGTTATGAGCCAAACTTAGAAATAGACTACAAGAAAAATTACTGAGTCCAGTTACCGATTCAGGCTATCTAATATGATATAAAGTAATTACTTAAAAGATGCAAACTTCAGGCACACAGGCATATCCAATCTGATATCTCTGAATGTATCTTCGAGCAACCCTGTTTCCTGATTACGCAGGAAAATCTGAATCACATCACTATCGCGGCTGGCAGCAAGCAGGTATTTTCCATTAGGCGTAATCACAAAGTTACGCGGATGAACTCCTGTTTCCTGATACCCCACTTTCGTTAATTTACCATCAGCTTCATTTACCGAGAATATAGCAAGCCCGTCACCTTTCAGACGATTAGAGGCATACAGGAATTTGCCATCGGGTGAAATATGTATATCTGCACTTCCTTTAGCATTGAGTGTATCAGCCTGTATAGACTGAATCTCGGTCAGGTTTCCGGTTGCATTGTCGTATGCAAATCCGATAACGGCACCCGATAGTTCATTGATCAGATAAGCATATTTTCCATTCGGATGAAAAGTCAGATGACGTGGTCCCGAAGCATCGGCAACCTTAAATGCAGCAGGCGTACCCGGTTTCAAATAATTGCCCGGTGCACCGGAATTTACATCGAATTTGTGTATTTTATCAGTCCCCAAATCATCAGCGAACAGGTATTTTCCATCAGGTGAATATCTTACACAATGCAGATGTGGTTGTTTCTGGCGTTCGGTATCAACACCCTTTCCCTGAAAAGTTATAACCTGTGCAGCAGGATTGAGCGATCCGTCTTCTTTCGTATCGAACAGGGTTATACTTCCGCCCGAATAGTTGGCCGTAACAACATGTTTACCTGCATCGTCGACAATAATATAACAAGGAGCATCACCACCTGTCAACCGGCTGTTTATTAACTTCAGCGAACCATCCTTCTTGTCGAAAGTAAATGCACTGGCAGCGCCGGCATTATCTCCGTCTTCAGATACGGCATACACATATTTTTCGTCCTTGCTGACAGTCAGAAATGACGGGTTACTTACTTTGACTACACTTTTATATTTGGAATAGCCCGACACCGTATCGAACTGATATACATAGATGCCTTCACTCTCGCCTCCGGTGTATGTGCCCACCAGAAGATACATACTGTTATTGTCTGATATTGATTCCATGTTGATGTTTGTTGTATCTGCCTTGTCAATGTCTGTTTGCCCTGCATTTTTGTTTTTACCGTTACAAGAAAGCATTGCCAGTGCAATGAAAGCCGATAAGAAAAAATAATTACGCATAGTTCCTTATTTTTAATAATTGAATTTAGAAAACAAAAGAAAGCAAAATTTATCAGATTCTACTTAGAATTTTCAATAACATGATTTTGGAGGATAAAATTCAATGGAATATTTTGTTTTAATTGGATTAAAAAGCTATCTTTGTCGGCTGAAAATAAGAAATAACTAAAAAACCACTATAAAATGAAGAAAGATATACATCCAGAAAATTACCGTCCGGTTGCTTTCAAAGATATGTCTAACGACGATGTTTTCATCTCACGTTCAACTATCAATGCAAAGGAAACTATCGAAATAGATGGTGTTACTTACCCTTTGGTAAAACTTGAAATCACAAGTTCTTCACATCCATTCTATACAGGTAAACAAAAACTTGTGGATACTGCAGGACGTGTTGATAAATTTATGAACCGTTACGCTAAGCGTACTCAGCCTAAGAAATAAATTATAGCGATAAATTTTTATCGAGATAATAGAAATAAGAAAGTCCTGAATAATATTCAGGACTTTTTTTATTGTGTGACGGGCGCAAAATATTACGCCCCTACATCTGAAATATTTACTTAATTGCCTTCTGCAATCGCTCTACCATAGAGTTGCCCAGCTTGGTTTTGGTATCGATATGCTTGAGTACAACCTCCACGAAAGCATTCTCTTCAAATACCCCGCGTACCTGTTCAAAGTCGATCTGTTTCTGATAACGGTCACCATCTACACCGAAACCAGTCTGAGACGAGAGTGAAAATTCCTTGCGGGCATCTTCATATATCATCTTGTCAAGGCTGATAACAGCTTCCTGCCAGCGATTCACTATGCCGATCACATCAGATGCTGAAATAGTATCGAGAGACAATCCGTAATATTGCTGAATCTTGTCCCACGCCCATGTCCATTCCAGTGAATAATAATCTTTGTGAAGTTTCTCGAACACAGCGTTTATTTCATCTACTTTGGTTATCCTTCCCGATTCTATATCATCTATCAAACGATCTATCTCCGAACGGGGAGCCAGTAAGCCGCCGATATCGCTCCATACCGACAGTCCGACCGCAGTATCGGGTTTCAGGTATTGCCTGATTTCCTCATCGCTTGTACACGGACAGTTAGTCAGGCGCGATATAATAGAGTTACCCAGAAACTTATTGATAGCTATATCGTACAGTTTCAGTCCTTTTTTCAGCGAAGAATTCTTTATACGGCAACCCTTGTATGAATAGAAGTCGCTGGCCTCGCCACAGGTATCGAGCATATCTTTCAGTATATCTATTGCCTTAAACATTTTCTGCACCGTATAAGGGCTCAGCAGGTTGAAGTTTATCTGATCCAGTTTGTTCGGGTCTTTACGCTTGTCGCGCTTCGGAAACTTCTGCGCATCGCGGATAGTTCCCACACTGCGAAGATTGACTCCCGGCACCAGCACTGTCTCATTCTTATCCTCTATCAGATACGAGAATGGCATATTCGAGGTATCGGTATTATGATAGTGACGTCCCATAATCAGCGAAAATGCACCGATACGCGATGGCCACAGTATATACGAATCACTGGTGGTCTTACCTCCACGCTCTACTATTCCCTGATGTATAGGCCCCAGCTTGTACATGTGATTACTCTGATTGGAACCCGAACCGGCATTCATAAACGAGAACATACCTGCAATGAGTAAAGTGGACTTATGGTGCGTCACAGTATAAGGGCCTGCAAATAACGCGCAAGCTTCTCCGTTCTCACCCTGACAGTTGCTAAAGAACAGGGAATCTCCTGCCGAATAGGTATGTCCCAGCTGACAGGACTGTCCCACGAAACAGCGTGTAAGCATTGTCCCGTCCTCCACACGTGAACCCGAGCAGATAATAAAATCATTTGCCATTACACTATAGCCTATATGTACCGGATCGTGCTCGTTACTGTTGATACTGCCGTTCTCTAAGTGGCGCGCGCCTTCAATTATGGTACAGTCTCCGATCTTTACATTCTTTATGGCTCCGGCGTTTACAATGGTCACATCGTTGCCGATAGTACCTACAGATGATGACTGTTCCTGTGCATACGCACGCACCATATCCTGCAATTTCTTAGTCAGTTCGGGACGATGGCGGTAGAAGGACAGTATATAAGCATAGTGGGCGCTCAGTTTATCGTAGATCATCACTTCTCTCCCACCCGTTTCGTTCAGAACGGAAACCTCTACACCATTACCGAAAGAAGATTCGCAGTCGACATACAGATGATGTATATTCTGTATACGCACATTATCCCCTATGCGGTAGTTGGCAATATAGTTCTGAATATTCTCTATAAGCACATTGTCTCCCAGCTCACAGTTGTGTATACAGGCATGATTTATTCCCGTATGTTTTTTCAGGCCGCCGGGCAATGTAAATTCTTTCTCAAAGACTCCCAGTTTTATTTTGCCCGAGAAGTTTACATGTTTGATGTAATCGGGTTTGAAATCGGGGTGTACCGTTATATTATTCCAATCGTCAGCAGTACAATTCTGCAATTTTAACACATCTATTTCCTGAGAAGTAAGGGATCTGTAATTCATCTTCTACATTTTATTGATTAAATCTTTTATGTGGCATAAAAATGCCATCGCTTTATTTCAATTAAGGTTGTATTTATCATCAAAGGATGCAAGTTGTCGACAAAATTAAAAAAACTGTTTAAAAAATTGCCATTTTAAAAGATAAAAAATAACCCCGCTCTTTTTATCTAAGAGCAGGGTTACCAATATATTTCAGTGTCTGATTACTGATTCAGTTCTTCGTCTGTCACCTGTGATGCCGCCTCAGAACCTGCGTTCAGGCGATCTTGCAACCTGTGTTTTTTCACAAATGCTGCTACTTCAGGATCGAGTGGTGCGCGATATGCTTTCGACGGATCCAGTTCACAAGCTTTCAGCAAGTGCGTGATTGCCTTATCATCGTCACCCGAACGGATAGCCAGTATAGCCAGCAGGTATTCGGTGTTACCTGTCTGTTGCAGGCTTTCGAGCAGATCCAGTGCCTTAGCGTTGTATCCCATACATACAAGGCAAAGCGCCGTGTTGTAGTCTGGATAGTTAGACAGTATATCCAATGCTTTCCAGTACTCTCTGTCTTGCAGATATTGAAGTGCCTGTGCATATTCAGGGCGTTCTTCTTTATTCACTGTGATTTCGTCGGCCATACCCGGACGAGTCATATTGAATATAACGTCAGCCTTGTTGAGCATAGGATAGATAGAATCGCGGATGATTTTATAATCCTGCGGATAATCTTTCTTGATCGCAGCTTCACACTGATCAGGGTTTACAGCCTGTGTAAGCATTTCCAGTATCTGAGCCTTGTTAGGCAGGTCGGTACGCTTCACAACCAGTCTGGCCATTGTATTCCAGTCTTCGCCGCTGTAACGTATTTTAAATATATCTTCTGTATTTGCACCCAATGCTTTTACGAAGTATGCTTTAAGCGCTTCTACACGTTTTTTAGAAAGTTCGATATTCTTTTCATATTCACCGTCCAGTGATGTAGATACTCTCAGCACTACACTATCCATCAACAGTTTACCTTCTCCGGTAAATGTGCGGTATGTATCCAGTACCTTATCGGTTTCGGCCTTATTGTCTCTGTAGCCTGCATTGAATACAGCTTTTCCTGCTGCAAACTTAGGATAGATAAGCATACTGTTGTACACATCGCGATGCAGGGTTGTTGTCTTTACTATCAGAGATGTATCGACCAGCTGCGACAGTGATGAAATAAAGTATGATAATGTATCGGACTGTGGCTGAGTAAAACTACTTCTGTCTACAGCATCTACTTTACTGCTCATTGTCAGACGGAGTCTCTTCATACCCGGCGACACAGGATAATCCTGTTTGTAATAGAACGTAAAGTCTCTGTCGGACTGTACAACACTATCGAGGCGCGTATTCAGTTCGTAAGGGAAAACAATCATTTCCTCTTTTTTATCTTCACGTCTTTCCTGTTTCATTTCGTTGAGGGCTATATCCTCAAACAGATAACGGTGCTTGGCTATTTCGATAGAGTCTTTGTCAGACAACGACTGATTTGTGATTTCATCCATCTTACGTCCCGATCTGTACAGGTCACGGAATCTTTCAGGCACTCTTCTCATATCTTCGCCTTCCAGAACCATAGTTTTCATATTCTTGTCGAAACCTTTCATATAACGGTTGAAGGCACCAATGGTATCTTTTCCTTTAGCCCAATCGTCCATTACGCGCTCTCTGGCTCTGCGCGAATATTCTTTATAGAAGTCGATACGATAATCGTCTTTTTGCTCTACTTTGATCTTACCTTTTTTCAGATCTTCAGGCTTGGTCACATTTTTCATGTACTTATTGAACAGTCCTGTAGTATCCTTGCCCTTAGCATGCTCCTTCATTATTCTTTCTCTTGCTTTACGGGCATTTTCGTGGTATGTCTTCTGATCATAACCAACCTGCTTAGCAGCGATCAGAGCTTCGGCATCGTCTTTTTTCGATTTCCAGTCTTCATAGTCTGTCTGACGGCTCCATTCTTTATGGTACTGTCCGTAGTAGAATTTCTGCTGGAAGTTGATATCATCCCTTACTCCTTTATGGTCGAGGAATATGCTGTCGTAATCGGATTTACCTACTATCGATTTTACATATTCATCGTAGTCGGCATAGTCCTGTTTTTGCTTATCATAAAAATCCTGTCCTTTCAGCACTACACTTTTCAGCGGCACTACCGAGTCGTTGTGCAACAATATAGGATTCATCGTTACGCGCCAGTTAGTAGATAGTATTTCTTTAGGTACTTTCACCACGAAGTCTACATTTACACGACCGTTTTGCTCGGGCGTAAAACGCGACTTGGCGGTTACGACCACCTCGTTAAGGTGCTGTACCTCGCTCAGGTTAGTCTCTTTACCACTTTCTGTTCCGGAACGGGGAATAACTTCCGAATTTGTGAATGTCACTTCTTCGGAAACAGTTCTCACACCTTTCAGGTCTCCTCCCTCAATATAAGGCAGTTCTATATTCGGACGTTTCGATTGCATGAAAAGCCCTTTCGTCATAGCATCAGCCGTAGTTTTGGTGACTTTTACTTTCACTTTTTCGGGAACATAATCGACCCCGTCACGGGCTGCCCTGATTTCCTTTACGGAGCGTTGAGATTTACACGAGGCCATAACTAGTACTATTATCGCAACAGCGGATAATAAAGACATAGTACGAACCGGTAAAAATAGTTTGTTAATGCTCTTTTTCATAAAATAATTTTGTTCTCTCGATGTTCGAATTGTAAAGTTTTTGGTTTAGGTAAAAAACGGTGCAAAGATAATTATTTATAAACACAATAAATAATAAATCTACATGTTTTTAACCTGTACTGCACATGTATTATCTTATATATAACAAAAAAGCCGGATTTTTATTATATCCGGCTCCATAATTAACATTTGAGTTATATCTCTTTATTCTGTTTTATTCTTTTTAGTACGTCCTGCTTTGCGTAATGCCTGATCGAGAATATACTGTATCTGCCCGTTAGTACTGCGAAATTCATCGGCAGCCCACTTCTCGATCGCATCCATCATTTCCTGATCGACACGCAGAACGAAACTTTTTACGGTAGATTCTTTTTCTTTCTTTGCCACAAGTCTAAGATTTCAAAAATTTAAACATTACAAAATTACAAAATTTATATTTCAGCCTGTTATATTCTTCTTTGCTCACATTGTGTCAAACGTTGTGTTTTTAGTGGTTTAATATATATTTTCACCACAAGGAGCACCAAGTAATAACACAAAGGACACGAAGTATATGATCCAAGAGCTTGTTTAAATTTTATACAAATATATAGATATTTTACACATCAAACTCACGTTATTAATGGTGCAACGTTCCGGCATTGACAATAGGCTGCGCAGCTTCATCGGCACAAAGCACCACCAATAAGTTACTTACCATAGCAGCTTTACGTTCCTCGTCAAGCTCCACGATCTCTTCTTTTTGCAGTTTATCGAGAGCCAGTTGTACCATGCTCACAGCGCCTTCCACAATCTTCTCGCGGGCAGCAATGATAGCATCGGCCTGTTGGCGGCGAAGCATCACACTGGCTATTTCGGCTGCATAGGCCAGATAATTGATACGGGCTTCGATCACCTCTATACCGGCTATGGCAAGGCGGTTATTCAACTCGTCTTCGAGCTTCTGGCTCACCTCATCACCATCGGAACGCAGTGTAATAGCATCCGTTTCATGATTATTGTTATCATAAGCATACATACCTGCTACCTGACGGAGAGCTGCATCGCTCTGCACCTTCACGAAATTGGAAGCAGCCATCATTACACTATGTCCTGCCGAATCGATATCGAAGGTCGCCTTGTATGTATCTTTTACTCTCCACACCAGCACAGCACCGATCATAATAGGATTACCTACCTTATCGTTCACCTTTACAGGCTCGATATCCAGATTCCGCGCACGAATAGGAATACGGCGTGTAGAATAAAAAGGATTTACCCAAAAGAATCCGTTATCGGTAAGGGTTCCTTTATATTTTCCGAAAAAGATCATAACACGGGTTTCGTTAGGTTCCACCATCACAAGTCCGTAGAATATGGCAGGGATAACAAGAATGATACCTACTATACCCAAACCTATAGACCATACCTGCTCTAAAAAGATGATAAAGAGAAAACAGGCAATGATAACAACTCCGATAAAGATAGCCAGAAATCCTGACACCTTTGTTCCTTCAAATTTTCTTTCAAGTGTTTCCATATTTGATTTAATTTTGATATTAAAATGATATCACAAATATGAAAATAAATTTTCATGAAAACAAATATTTACAGCATATTTATTTCAAAAAAAGAACGGATAAAATCTGATGGACTTTATCCGCTTAATTCTGCTCTCATTTCTTAACGAAAACGTCCCTTTTCCTGCGCGTAATCACAGATTACTTGCATTCCTTTTTTCCAAAGCCAAAAAAGGAATCAAAAAGTCTTTAGCGCCCCGCTTCATAGGACGACCCGTAAAAGGGCTCAAAGGCTAAACAAAAAAACTCGCTCATAGGCTTGTATAATAGGAATCTGTCGATAAGCTCAAACACGTTTTTGTTTTACGCCTTTCTCACCCTACGGGTACCCCGTCCATAAAGCTAACGGCGCAGGCTGACGCACGATTGGGAAACGATAATAAGACCTGCCTTGTCAGCGCGTGCGACTCCGTGCATTAGCTACGCAAGCGGGCACCTGTCCGGTGCAGACGGCGTGAAAAGGGATGGGGCGCTAGCCCGTTCGTTCCTTTTAGCCGGCAAGCCGATGACAGGTCGCTGAGGAGCGAAGCACTAGACTTTTTGTTTACTTTTGCGGCAATGGCAAAAGTAAAAACAAGCATGGGAGTGCGCGTTAGACTTGATCTAAGCTTATAGAGATTAAAAGCAAATAGCTGTTATGCTTAAAATAATCGGACATACATTCAATACATTTTCAGATACTGCTTGACATAAATATAAAACTTACACTATCTCAAATTCAAAAATTTCGCCATATTCCGCCATATTATCGAATGCTCCGGACAGCTCAGCTTTACCAAAATATACACGAAAGCAGTTGATAACCCCGCCATGTGCAAAAATAATAACGGACGAATAATCTTCATCTTTCAGTTCATCGAGAAAAGAAGCCACCCTGTCGTACATCTGCCTGAACGATTCGCCATTAGGCGTAGGTATGTTTACCCAATCTTTTTCCCATTCGGCGATGTCCATCTTTTTCCATTCCTTCATTTCCCAGTCGCCCATATACATTTCCTTCAGCCGGTCGTACAGCCTGATATCTGTATAGCCACAATATTCGGCAAGGCGCTTACTTCTGCTCAACGGACTGGAAAATACGGCATCATAAGGTACGTCTTTCAGTTTTTGCTTTACTACTTCTGCCTCTTCTTCAAAGGTATGCTTCAATGGCACATCGGTTTGCCCGTAACAAAGCCCCTCTACCCCTACCGCCGTATGACGCACTATATATATTTTCATGTATGACATCTGATTAAATAATGATTTCGGATAAAAACAAAGGTAAAAATAATATTGTACCTTTGAAAGCAGTGTATAAAATGAAGAGTTATTTATCTATAAATCGGATATGCTGAACATAATAGTATCGGACGAAATAAAGAAAGCCTGCCCTGAATTTTCAGGTGCGGCAATATTAGCCAATGTAAAAAACAGTCCGCACAACGAAAACCTGTGGGAGCAAATAGACGCTTCGGTGGAAGAGTATAAAGCCGGACACGCAATAGAGGAAATAAAGAACAATCCTGCGATCGCCGCCACACGCACAGCCTACAAACGACTGGGGAAAGACCCTAACCGCTACCGTCCTTCATCGGAAGCTCTTTGCCGCCGCATTGTCAGGGAATTACCCCTATATCAGATAGACACACTGGTCGATCTCATCAATCTGGTTTCTATACGCACTGGCTATTCCATTGGCGGATTCGATGCTGATAAGATAGAGGGCGATACGCTCACACTAGGTGTAGGCATCGCAGACGAACCATACGAAGCCATCGGGCGGGGAATGCTGAATATAGAAGGTCTGCCCGTATACAGAGACAACATTGGCGGAATAGGCACCCCTACCAGCGACCACGAGCGCACCAAAATAGGAATAGACACAACTAACTTTCTGGCTATAATAAACGGATATAGCGGAAAAGAGGGATTGCGGGAAGCTGTAGAATATATGCAAAATCTATTGAGGGAATATACGGATTCGGATGGCGGAGAGATTATATACTTTTAGATAAATGCCCAAACAATATATAGTTATGAAAATACTAACCGGAAAAGATATAAAAGAAGCCGACAGATATACCATCGACAATGAGCCGATAAGCTCTATCGACCTGATGGAAAGAGCATCAGAAAGCATTGCCGAATGGATATGTCATAATATAGACAGAGAACGCCATCTCCTATTTCTTATAGGAAAAGGAAATAATGGCGGTGACGGACTGGCTGTTGCACGCATACTGTCACAGAAGGGTTACAGATGTTCGGTCTATCTTGCCTATAGAAAGGAACAATTATCGGAAGAATGCCTTACCAACCTGAAACACCTGCCCGACAATGTAACAGCAGGCAATATAAACGACATAAACAGCGATACCATTATCATAGATACCCTACTTGGCACAGGCGTAAAAGGTGAGATTAAAGAACCATTAGCAAGCATCATACATACAGTAAACAGCCTGCCGAACAACGTTATCGCCATCGATCTGCCATCAGGTATGATCAGTGAATTCGGCAACACAGGGCAGCTGATTATTAAAGCCGGCACAACTCTTACACTGCAATTCCCCAAACTGGCTATGCTCTTACCCGAAGCCGGAGAATACTGCGGCAATATAGAAATTCTACCTATCGGCTTAAGCGAAGAATATATAAATAACAACCCTACCCAATATCATTATGTGACAGAGGATCTAATAAAAATCATTACCCTCAAACGTGATAAATTTGCACACAAAGGTACATACGGACATGCATTGCTCATTTGCGGATCGAGAGGTATGGCGGGTGCGGCGATTCTGTCTACAGGTGCGGCCTTACGGTCTGGCTGCGGACTCGTTACCCTGCATATACCTGCCGATGAGCGTATGTCGGCACAGGCTGCTTATCCGTCGGCGATGCTAAGCCTCGACAAAAATTCGTGTTTCTCGGAATTACCTCACGACGTTTCCAAATATACATCTATCGGTATCGGCTGCGGACTGGGGCTGTCTGCGCAAACAGTAGAAGCTTTCGGGCAACTGCTGCGAACAACTTCAAAGCCGATGGTTATAGATGCCGATGCACTGAATATCCTCTCAGAGCATACTGAACTAAGGAAATACATTCCGAAAGGCTCTATACTTACCCCGCATCCGGGTGAACTGCAACGCCTTGTCGGGAAATGGAACGATGAAGAGCAAAAGATAAAGTTAGTCAGGGAACTGGCCTCAGAACTGCAATCTGTAATAATTGTAAAAGGTGCACATACAATGATATGTCTGCCGGATGGCAGCTGCTACTTCAACTCTACCGGAAACAGTGGTATGGCAAAGGGGGGTAGCGGCGATGTGCTCACAGGATATATTACCGGACTACTCGCACGCGGATATAGCACTGCTTATGCTGCTATACTGGGTGTGTACAGACACGGACAAGCAGGAGACAAAGCCGCTCTGAAATATGGTATAGAAGGGATGAACAGCAGGGATATGGTGGATGAATTATAAATTATAAGTTATAAATTATGAGTTATAAATTATGAGTTATAAATTATGAATGAAGATTCTAATAGGTAAACTCGTACTCGTAGCTGCTTGTATTCCCACAACCATCTGTGGCGGTAAATACCAGCTTATGTTTCTGTCCTTTTTTCAGGCGCGACGCATCAAATTTATAGCTATATACAGGTGATTTCACATCGTTCCCGAACAAAGCGAAGTTTCCGTCTATTGTTCCCCTGTATGAGGCTATGCCGCTTTTATTGTCAGCCAAACGGATTTTTATTTCTTTTTGTGCTACCCATTTAGCCGGAAGAACAGGCGTGATTACAGGTGCTTTCGTATCAGAGCTTATAGCATAAGTATGACCGAGTTCGCGCAGTTTTGTAGTAACGGCTCCGTTATCATAAGTACCACCCACCCACGACTCCTTACCATTCTTGTTTATACGCACAATTCCATATTGAGACTTATTCGGCAGGCTGTCTCTGGTCAGCTTGATTGTCATAGTAGCAGAGCCATGCAACGGCACGTAGGTATCATTCACCTTATATATAGATGAAGGATAAGAAGCCGTTTGTGTGCGGTTCATTACAAAACACAGATCATCGTACAAATTGCCTTTCGGTATGGTTATCGAAAACAGATCGGCTGCATAATGGTTATCTTCATCCCATGCCATCTTTCCCGAACAGTTATCCGGTTGTGGTATCCCCTGCTTTTCCCCTGTCAGATTGAATGAGTAGGTTGTTTTGTTACCATACAGGTCTTCCAATTCGTAGCGAAAGGCATACACTTTCTCCTGATCTATATCTATATAACCGTTATTCACAGCCTTATAGATAGGCAGAGTGTTACCCGATTCTATAAAAGACTTTTGATAAAAAACTTTCTTATCCGACCAGAAATTGAAATCTATCAGGCTGTTTATCATACGGGTTTTATCGAAGTCCACAGAAGCGATATCAGAGGCGAATATCTCTTTATTATCACAGAACAAGCGTACTTTCTTCACTCCGTATATATTAGTAGTACCCGACATGCGGTCGTTAGCATACACACCCAGTCCGATTCGTCCCCATACCTTTATTGTATCTTTCATTGCCGAATAGCTTCCGTTTTTAAGAATGGTCACCGGTTCTCTCATAGGGCGGCCTCTTCCGTTCACTACCCCTGCACCGCTTACAGGATAGATTCCTATACCTTTCATCTGAGGTGCTACACCATCGGCTATCTGTGTTTTATAATACTCCAGCGGATCAAGGGCAACCTGATCGGCTGTATTCCTTATCTCAAAGTGCACGTGTGGCCCACCCGAAGAGCCAGTGTTGCCACTGTAAGCAATCAGCTCACCTCTTTTGACAGGAAACTGAGTGGCATCCAAAGACAAATCGACTCTGTAACTCTCTTTCTCGTACTGCTTTTCCTTTATATATTCGATGAATCGGGGCGCATAGCTATTCAAATGCCCGTAAACACTCGTTTGTCCCGATGGATGGTTTACATAAATAGCCAGACCATAACCCGACGGAGAGACCGATATACGTGAGATATAACCATCGGCAATAGAATATACAGGCTTATTTATCACCGCCTGCGTTTTGAGGTCTATTCCCGAATGGAAATGATTGGGGCGAAGTTCTCCGAAATTAGCACTAAGGACAATCGGAATATCGAGAGGCGACCTGTATTTATCCTGAGCGACTGATGTTATTGTATATATAAGGAATATGAACGTAATTATCTTTTTCATCCAGTAGTTTTCTAGTTTAAACAGCTGCAAAAGTAACGGATTTATATTATTCGTACAAAAGATAGAAAATAATGATTTATAAACATTCTTAAATAAGAAGTCCACCCATCAATATAATATTACAATAAATTTTATCTTTGTACCTAAACTACGCATAATTGAGAATCAGGCATATAACAAAATGAGATAAA
Organism: Dysgonomonas hofstadii; assembly: GCA_040395895.1. Taxonomy (GTDB): domain Bacteria; phylum Bacteroidota; class Bacteroidia; order Bacteroidales; family Dysgonomonadaceae; genus Dysgonomonas; species Dysgonomonas hofstadii_A. The sequence continues at coordinate 117,778 of JBEBPN010000005.1, read as the reverse complement.
GAATTTCAAAAAAAATGTAATGAAATATTTGCACGTAATCAAAAATGCGTTACCTTTGCATCCGCAATCGCAAGGAGAATGACGCTGCGAATACAGAAGAAGCTCCACAGGATGGCCCATTCGTCTATCGGTTAGGACGCCAGATTTTCATTCTGGAAAGAGGGGTTCGACTCCCCTATGGGCTACAAAAAACAAAATAAAATAACAAAATAAGGATTAGTCAATATGGCAAATCATAAGTCAGCAGAAAAAAGAATCAGACAAGCAGAAGTAAGACGCTTGAGAAACAGATATGTAGCTAAAACAACTCGTAACGCTGTTCGTAAATTCCGTTTACTAACAGACAAGGAAGAAGCTCAAAAGCAATATCCTTCGGTATGTTCTATGCTGGATAAACTGGCTAAGAAAAATGTAATACACAAAAACAAAGCAGGAAACTTGAAATCGAAGTTAGCTGCTCATGTGAATGCTCTGTAAGAGATAAGCATACTAATATAAACATCTATATAACGCGGAAGGTTAGACTGATTTCAGTTTAACCTTCTTTCTTTTATCGATTATACTGAAAAGAAAAGAAAAATAAGTATTGTATTTCAAAAACTTATCCCTATCTTTGCACCCGCTAATAACAATTATGTAATAATTAAAGTTAACTAAAGAAAGAAAAATGGCTACAAAGATCCGTTTACAAAGACGAGGACGCAAAGGTTACCCTTTCTACCACATCGTCATTGCAGATAGCAGAGCTCCACGTGATGGAAAATTTATTGAAAAGGTTGGTTCTTATAACCCGAACACAAATCCTGCTACAATAACTATAAATTTCGACAGAGCTTTGTACTGGTTACAAGTTGGTGCACAACCTACTGACACAACTCGTAACATACTTTCTGAAGAAGGTGTGCTATTGAAGAAACACCTTTTGGGTGGTGTTGCTAAAGGCGCTTTTGATGAAGCTACTGCTGAAAAGAAATTTGAAGCATGGAAAGCTGAAAAAGAAAAAGGCAATCAGGCAGCTATCAACAAAAACGAAACAAAGGCAAAGGCTGATGCTAAAGCTCGCCTAGATGCCGAAAAAGCTGCAAACAAAGCAAAAGCTGAAGCTGTAGCTCAAAAGAAAGCTGTAGAGAACGCTGCACAAGCTGAGGCTGAAGCAGAAGCTGCTCCGGCTGAGGAAGCTGTAGAAGCAGTTGCGGAAGTGGCTGAAGCAGTAGTTGAAGAAGTTCCTGTTGCAGAAGCAGAAGCACCAGCTACAGAACCTGAAGCTCCGGCTGAAGAAGAAAAAAGTGCTGAATAAATAAATTAAACAGCATATACGAAAAAGCCCTGATAATCATATCAGGGCTTTTTTAATTCAGTCTGTTACAGGCTTAGACTTTCTCGTATGACTATTATAGCTGTTGCTTCCTCCGGTAGAGCAGCTCTACCAAGCCTCCGCGGGTATCCGTTTTTTCGAGAACAAGATCTGTCTGCGAAAAGCCCGCAGGAAACATAGGAACACCGTCGCCGAGCAGTATCGGTACATAGAACAAGTCAAATACATCGATAAGCCCCCGATTGAGAAACATCCGTATTATCTCCCCTCCGCCCATCAACCATATCCGTTTCGAGTTACCCGAACGAATCCTCTGCAGTAATGCCTCCGGCTGTTCGTTCACAAACTCGATACCTTCTATCGACGGACGCGGTTTACAGGTATAGACATAACATTTCTTATCGCTATAAGGCCACTGTCCGGACGGAGAATGGGCAATTATATAATCGTAAGTAGTGCGCCCCATGATGATAGAGTCTACAGAATCTATCATCTGCCGGTATCCGTAATCATAGCCGTCTTCAGATATTGCTGGAAGGTAGTCACACTCTCCGTTCTTGTCAGCAATATATCCATCCTGGCTTGCCGAAATATACAGTATTACTTCATTTTTATTCATAATCAGGTTATATTTAAGGCTTTAACAGTTTATCTAATTCTCATTTCAGATTGTTTCCATATCTGAAACAAAAAAAACAGGGAATGAATCCCTGTTTTTCTATCTGATTATATTATTTCTTTAGTCGATTCTTACTCTTTATCAGACATTTATTCTATATAGAAAGTATCTTCAAAGTGTCTAGCAAATTCTGTTGCAAAGGCTTGTTCTTTTTTATAGCCTTAGAAAACGGCACATATACTATCTCATCGTTCTGTATTCCGATCATCACATTACGCTGATCGTCCAACAGGGCATCGACTGCAGCTGCACCCATTCTGCTTGCCAGAATTCTATCGTTTGCCGTAGGTGAGCCTCCGCGCTGTACATGTCCCAATATAGTTACACGCACATCGTACTGAGGATATTCCGTCTTAACACGCTCTGCCATTGCCATTGCTCCGCCGGTGATGTCGCCTTCGGTAACAAGCACAAGGCTACTGTTCTTACTTTTGCGGAAACCGTTGGAGATAAGATCACCCAACTGATCTTGCTGTAACATCATTTCGGGAATAATGGCAGCTTCTGCACCGGAAGCAATAGCTCCGTTCAGTGCAAGGAAACCACATTCGCGCCCCATTACCTCAATGAAGAACAAGCGTTCATGAGAACTGGCTGTATCGCGGATTTTATCCACAGCCTGCATGATGGTATTGAGTGCTGTATCGTAACCAATGGTAAGGTCTGTCCCCAGAAGGTCGTTGTCGATAGTGCCCGGAAGCCCTACGATAGGATAGTTAAATTCCTGTGCAAATATGCGGGCACCTGTAAGAGAGCCGTCACCGCCTATAACCACCAACGCATCGATTCCTTCCCTTTGCAGGGCTTCGTATGCGATCTGTCTTCCTTCGGGAGTCTGAAATTCTTTACTGCGCGCTGTTTTAAGGATTGTTCCGCCTTGTTGTATGATGTTACTCACACTATTGGTCTTAAATGGAACAATTTCATCGAATATCAATCCTTTATAACCACGCATAATGCCTTTTACCTCCATACCGTTAAATATAGCGGCACGGGTAACGGCACGTATCGCAGCATTCATACCGGGAGCATCGCCTCCTGACGTTAAAATCCCAATACACTTAACATTAGCCATAATTCTAGTTATTTTATTCTTTTACTTTGCTCTTTGTGAAATCCAGTGCAAAAGTACGAATAAAATTAAAGACTCTGTTAATTAATGTAAGCATTTTGGTTAATTTAACCCTAATCTTATTTCATTAATTTTCGCCTCTACTTCTTCCATCTGCCACTTAGGCGTAGAAGTAGCTCCACAGATACCTATTGTTGCTGTTTTGCTCACTACCGAAGGATCTATATCGGATGGTGTGGTTATAAAGTATGAATCGGGATTGTACTTTTTACATTCTGCATATAGTACCTTTCCGTTCGAGCTTTTCTCTCCGGCAACGAAAAAGATCATATCATGCTTCATTGCAAACTCCTTGATGTTAGGTATGCGGTTCGATACCTGACGGCAAATAGTATCAAAAAACTCAAAACGTGCATCGCCGATCATTCTGCTTTGTATGATGTCTATAATCTCCTGAAATCCGTCGAGCGGTTTTGTAGTCTGTGAGAAAAGACAAATATTGCGGGTGAAATCAAGCTTTTCGAGATCTTCTTTCTTTTCGATAACAATAGCACTCGAGTCTGTTTGCCCCAACAGGCCATTTACTTCGGCATGACCGTTCTTACCGTAAATAACGATCTGGGTATTGTTATCTTTCTCATTGTCGTACTTGTCGTGTATCTTCTTTTGCAGACGAAGTACAACAGGACACGAAGCATCGATGATCTCGATATTGTTTTCTTTAGCTGTCTGATATGTGGAAGGTGGTTCTCCGTGCGCGCGCAGCAATACTCTGGCATTTTTCAGACGGGCAAACTCTTCGTGGTTTATAGTTTTCAGTCCGAGTTTTTCGAGCCTGTCTACTTCCAGATTATTGTGTACAATATCTCCCAGACAGTACAACACTCCGCCTTTTGCAAGTTCTTCTTCGGCTTTTTTTATGGCATTTACTACTCCGAAACAAAAGCCCGACTTAGCATCTATCTCTATATTACTCATTTAGTTTGTTGTTATTTGTTTAAACTTATCTAGCAACCATTGCATCTGTTCGTCAATGGTCATATATGAATTATCCAGAAGAATCGCATCATCCGCTTGTTTCAGGGGGCTTTCGGCCCGCGTCTGATCCAAATGATCTCTGGTCTTTAAGTTTTCAAGCACTTCTTCAAATGTCGTCTTATTATCCCCCTTCGACCGCAACTCATCGAAACGTCTTTGCGCCCTTATTTCGGCATCGGCTGTTACGAATATTTTCAATTCGGCATCGGGGAAAACAACCGTTCCTATATCGCGTCCGTCCATTACTATTCCTTTAGCCTTTCCCATCTCCTGCTGCAAAGCAACCATAGCGTGGCGCACAAACGGGATAGCACTTACGGTACTTACTTTTGACGAAACTTCCATCGTACGGATTTGCTTCTCTACATTTTCTCCGTTGAGGTAAGTATCGGGCATACCGGTATCTTTATTCAGGAAGAACTCTACTTTTATGTCTTCTATATCGTTATGTAATTTGTCCTCATTCAGCCTATCTCCGTCAAATAGCCGGTGCTCGATACAGTATAGCGTTACCGCCCTGTACATTGCTCCACTATCTATATAGATATAACCTATCTGTTTTGCGAGGCTTTTTGCCATAGTACTCTTACCATTTGATGAAAAGCCATCGATTGCAATAACGATCTTCTTCATATTTACAGTTTAAACGTTCGATAATGATAAATGTTTATCCTATTAGTCATAGATAATATAAATAATGAGGACAGACAAAGATAATCTAAAACAACCGACAGATAACAGCCCGACCACAACATTTTGCAGATATTGACACTTCCGGCGTCAACAATAATGGATATTAGGGCATACTATTACAAAAAATTGATTAATTTTGCAGCCTTAAACATTTTATATAGGTAATGATAAACCGCGTTCTTATCCGTATCAGAGTTGTTCAGATATTATTCTCTTGTAGCCATAGCGAGACTACCGATTTGAGAAAAGCTGAAAATGAACTTATTTTCAGTCTTCAAAAATCATACGATCTGTACTTCTATCTCTTGTCCCTCATGGTGGAACTCACTGATGCTTATGCACAAAGAGTAGATGCCCGAAAATCGAAACTACTGCCTACCGAGGAAGATATGAAGCCCAATACAAGACTGTTGGATAGCAAATTTATCAACCAATTACGGACCAACAGCGTTCTTGAGAAATATCTCAAAGACAGGCCTTTCTCGTGGATGGAACACGATGCCTTCATTCGCAATCTGTTGGATAATATCCTCAATTCGGACATATATAAAGAATACATAGCTGAGCAAACTCAGACCTATGAAAACGACCGTGAATTCTGGCGCAAAATATTTAAGCATATCATCTGTGCCAATGAAGACCTGTACCAGATTCTGGAAGACGAAAGCCTTTACTGGAACGACGACATCGAGATCATTGAATCATTTGTACTGAAAACCATCAAACGATTCGACGAGACAAATGGCTCTACTCAGGAAATGTTGCCGATGTTTAAAGATGAAACAGACAGGGAATTTGCCGTTAAACTGCTGAGAGAATCATTACTCAATGGCAAGGAATATAAAGAGCTGATAGACAAATATACCAAAAACTGGGAGTCGGAACGTATTGCCCTCATGGATATGGTAATCATGCAGATAGCTATTACCGAGATTATGACATTCCCGTCTATTCCGATCAGTGTAACCCTGAACGAATATATCGACATAGCTAAATCGTACAGTACAGCAAAAAGTGCTTCGTTTATAAACGGAATACTCGATGCCATTGTGAAGGAGCTGAAAGAGGATAAGAAAATAATTAAGAAATAATAATATTTATCGCTTTTCGTCTTTAAGCCTATTTCAAAATATTAGCTTATATTTGTAACTCATATTACGAAAAGGAAAACAAAAATAGTGTAAACCCAATATTAAATAATAATTATGACTTTATTAAATGTATTGTTACAGGCAGCAGATGGTGCTGCATCTCCGGGTGGATTTTTAGGAAGCAGCGGTGGAATGATCGTAATGATGGTTCTGTTATTCGCCATCATGTATTTCTTTATGATCAGACCACAACAAAAGAAACAAAAACAATTACAGGAGCAACGCAATGCTATCAAGACTGGTGATAAAGTAGTTACAGCCGGTGGTATCCACGGAAAAGTAAAAGAAGTGGGTGAATCATATTTCATTGTTGAAATTGCTGAAAACACAAGAATCAAAATAGAAAAAGCGTCTGTTTACGTTTCTGCCGCAGACAATCAGGCAAACCAATAATTGCGGGTAATGAAAATAAGTGAGGTATAGCTTATGAGCGATACTAAAGATAAAATATTGCAGGAAGTCAGATCGTTTTTCAAAAGAGTTTCATGGAAAAAGATTCTGACTTTTTTGTTTTTTATATTGCTTTCCTCAATCTTCTGGATGATGCAAGTCTATCGTCAGAAGTTTGAGTCGACCCTTACTATACCTGTAAAATATATAAATGTACCCGATAGTATCGTGTTCGAGAATGAACTGCCCGACGATGTTTATGTGCGCATAAAAGACGATGGAGCAGCCCTGTTCAGATACTACTTTACCCGCCGCAAAGATTCCCTCGTGGTAGATGTGAGGGACATTGTAAAAGGAACTCAGGAAAAAGTCATTCAGGGGCGTAATTTCGAGCAGCTCATCAGGGGTAAACTATTCGTGACCTCCGAACTGATAAGCTACTCTCCTACCCGCGTATCGTATGCCTATGCCGTACTTCGCCAGAAGAAACTGCCTGTGATATACGACGGTTATGTAAATCTCGCTCCGGGTTATCTGCTCGATGGTGAACTGACCGTTAAACCCGATTCGGTTATAGTATATGGCAGTAAGGCCACATTGGATACATTATTCTATGCACATACGGTAAACGATACATTAGAGAATGTGACCAATGACAAGAAGATGCTGGTAGCCATACGATCTATCAAGGGAGTAAAATTCATTCCGAGTACTGTAGAGTTGTCTATTCCGGTAGACGAATTTAACGAGAAAGAAATAGAGGTAGCTGTCACATGTGTTAACCTGCCCGAAGATCTTAACATCAGGATTTTCCCGTCTTCGGTCAAGATACCGATATTCGTAGGATTGAAACGGTTTAATGAAATTACATCCGAAGATTTTCAGGTTACAATAGATTATAACGACATTAAGGAATTCAAAGATGCATCCGTACCTGTACGGATTACCAAGAGTCCGGATTATATACAAACGAAGATACCGGTTCCTTCAGAAGTAGAATTCGTTCTGGAACAGAAATAAGATTATGATTATCGTAACTGTATGATAACAAATTTCAAGTGTAAATAATTTCTTCAATATACAGCATTATATGACAATATTAGGTATAACCGGAGGTATAGGCAGCGGTAAATCGACTGTATCTCAGATATTCGCTATGTGCGGAATACCTGTTTATATAGCTGATACCGAGAGTAAACGACTGGTAGCTACTTCCCCTGTAATAAGGGAGAAACTGATAAAGCTATTCGGGGAAGAACTGTTTGCAGGAGGAGTTTTGAATAAACCCTTACTGGCCTCACATATATTTAACGACAAAGAGAAACTGGAAACTGTAAATGCAATTATCCACCCTGAGGTTGAAAAAGATTTCAAAGAATGGGTAATAGCACACAAAGAATACGATATAGTGGCACACGAAGCAGCCATATTATTCGAGTCGGGATTTAACCGGTTCGTCGATAAGGTCGTAATGGTATATACTCCTCTGGATATAAGAATAGAACGCACGCAGAAAAGAGACAATACCACACGCGAGAAAGTAATGGAACGCATCCAAAACCAGATGCCGGATGAGAAGAAAGCCGAACTTTCGGACTTTGTAATTGTTAATGATGGTACAAAATCATTAATAGGGCAAGTGCTGAATACACTGCAACAACTTAGAAAATAAATGGAAAATTCTTACAAAAAAATATTTGAGGCTAACAAAGAGTGGGTAGAGAAGATGAATGAGGAAAATCCCGATTTCTTCGCCCATCTGGCTAAAGAACAGAATCCCGACTATCTGTATATAGGCTGCTCGGACAGCCGCGTACATGCAAATGAAATAATGGGGCTTCAACCCGGCGAAGTGTTTGTACACCGCAACATTGCCAATATGGTGGTAAACAATGACCTGAATGTGCTGTCTGTCATAAATTATGCAGTAGAACACCTGAATGTAAAGTTTATTATTGTATGCGGGCATTACAACTGTGGAGGAATAAAAGCAGCCATGCAGCCCAAAGATCTGGGTATACTGAATCCTTGGCTGCGAAACGTACGCGATGTGTACCGCCTGCACGAAAAGGAACTGGACAACATAGCCTCTCCAGACGAAAGATATAACCGTCTGGTGGAGATCAATGTATATGAGCAATGTCTGAATGTGATAAAAACAGCAGAGGTACAAAAATCATATTATGAAAAAGGTTATCCACGCGTAGCAGGATGGGTATACGATCTGAACGAAGGCATACTGAAAGACCTGAATATCGACTTTGAAAAGGAACTGAACCGCATACGTAAGATTTACGACCTGACAAAAGAGAAATAGAGACTGAAAGGAATGAAATACAAACTATTTATATTCATTGTACTGGGATTCGCTGTACTCAACAGTTGTACTTCCCCCAAAAATGAAAAACAAAAAATACTGGCTGTAACTATCGAACCCCAGAAATATTTTCTGGAAACAATAGTAGGCGATCACTATAAAGTGAACTGTATTGTCCCACCCGGATCGAATCCTGAAAGTGCGGACTTTACTCCGTCGCAAATGATGAACCTAGATAAAAGTGCCGCTTACTTCAAAATAGGATATCTGGGCATTGAGAATTCGTTAATAGATAAAGCTACTAAAAACAACAGCAATCTAAAAATCATAAACTGCTCGGAAGGCATAACTCCTGTAGAGGAGTCGTGCACCCACGACAATCACGATGGGCACGAACACAGCCATGGGCATATAGGCGGAGATCCTCATACATGGAGCTCGGTAACATCTGCCAGAATAATTGCCGGAAACATGTACAAAGCGGTAGTAGAGCTAGACAAAGCGAATGAAGCCGATTACACAGCCAATTATAATAAACTGGTTGTCGAATTTAATCAGACCGACAGCATTATAAGGTCGTATCTGGATAAAGTGCCAAGCAAGGCTTTTATCATTTACCATCCGGCTCTCAGCTACTTTGCAAAGGAATATGGCCTTACCCAATATTCTATCGAATATGAGGGCAAAAATCCTTCACCGTCGCAATTAAAAGCATTAATAGACACAGCCAAAACAGAAGGTATTAAGGTCGTTTTCATACAACAGGAATTCGATACCAAAAATGCGGAAACAATAGCTGAGGCTATCGGTGGAAAAACAGTACCTTTGAACCTGCTCTCTTTTGAGTGGAGTAAAGAAATGATTAAGATAGCCAAAGCCCTCGCTGTAGAAAATGAGTAAAATTCTCGAAATAAAAGACTTGTCGGTAGGATATGAAGATAATCCTTATGTACTGAAAAACGTCAATCTGGATGTTTTCAGAAATGACTTTTTGGGTATTATCGGCCCTAATGGCGGAGGGAAAACAACCTTATTAAAGACTATATTGGGTTTAGTTAAACCGACTCATGGTCACATTTCTTTTTTCAGTAATAATGTAAAGACCGATAAGATCAACATCGGCTACCTGCCGCAGATAAACCAGATAGATAAAAAATTCCCGATTTCGATACACGATGTCATTTTGTCGGGGCTTACAATAAAACGACATATACTGTCGCCATACACAAAAGAGCAGAAAGAGAAAGTTAAGAGAATAGCCCATCAGATGGGTTTAGACAAACTGATCGACAGACCGATAGGTGCTCTATCGGGCGGGCAGTTGCAACGCACATTACTTGGACGGGCAATTATAGATGATCCCGATCTGTTGGTTCTCGATGAACCAAATTCGTATGTCGACAAACGTTTTGAAAGCGACTTCTACAAAATACTGGAAGAAATAAACAAAGAGACAGCTATTATACTGGTATCTCACGATGTAGGCACAGTAGTTTCTATGGTAAAAAACATAGCTTGTGTGAATGAAGGGCTACACTATCATTCGGGAACAAATATCACTACCGACTGGCTCGAAAAATCGTATTCCTCCTGCCCTATCGAAATTATCGGTCATGGCGATTTTCCTCATCGTGTATTGGAAAAACACGAAGGATGCGACTGCTGTAAAGAAGATGAATAAGAGAGACTTCAATAAGAAATTTTACGTATCTTTCCCCATTATTCTTTAATTCTAAAAAATGATATGAAAAAACTAAGTGCAATTATTCTGTGTGCATTGTTGACTTTTTCACTGGTTTCATGCAACCAGTCCAAGAAGCCTGCTACAGCCGATGGTCAGCAATCTGATTCTATTTCTATTCCGACGGTTACACTCAACAATGGCGTAAAAATGCCTATACTGGGCTTCGGAACGCTTGAATTAAGAGACTCTGTCGGTATCAACAGTGTCGCCAAAGCTATCGCTTCAGGTTACCGCCTGATCGATACAGCACCCATTTATGGAAACGAAACGGAAGTGGGCGCAGGAATTAAAAAGAGTGGAATCGACCGCAAAGAACTCTTCATCACTACCAAACTGTGGGTGGACGACATGGGATATGAAGGTGCAAAAAAAGCACTCGAATCGTCTTTGCAGAAACTGGGTGTCGACTATATAGATCTTTACCTTATCCACCGTCCGCGCGGAGATATAAAAGGTTCGTGGCAAGCAATGGAAGAACTTTACGAGGCTGGTAAGATAAAAGCTATCGGGGTAAGTAATTTCGATTCTGCACAGCTTAACGAATTACTATCGTATGCAAAAATTAAACCGGCAGTCAATCAGATTGAAACCCATCCGTTCTTCCAAGAGTTTGAGGCTCAGGATATGTTGAAGAAGCTCGGTATACAGATGGAAGCATGGTCTCCTTTAGCAGGAGGGCGAAATGGTATCTTTGACAATCCGGTACTTGCCGCTATCGGCAAAAAGTACAACAAGACAAATGCTCAGGTAGCTTTGAGGTGGCTTGTACAAAGGGGGATAGTTAGTATTCCACGTACAGACAATGAAAAGTATATGCTCGAAAATATAAGTATCTTCGATTTTGAACTCGATGATGCCGATGTGAAAGAGATAGCTGCATTAGACTTGAATACTACCCAGTTCCCAGAATGGGAATAAAAGAGGAAAGAGCTATATTAAAAGATAGTGGTCGGCACAGATGAAAATTTGTGCCGATTATTTTTGTGTATGAAATAATCCTTCTAAGTAGTCAGCTCTTTTTCTTTTCAATTCTATTATCTTATTATAAATCGTTTTGACATTATCTACAGACTCTATGATTGGAGGATAAGGTAAACCCGGAAACCATATATTCCCTGCTATATTTATCGAATGCCCTGTAAATCTACGTGAATTATCAGCACCTATGATTATATAGCCACTGCCATCACCACTTTCGGTCAATTTTATATCAGACATGGAATGTAGGTCGTATGACTTGATTTCCTGATTAAAAATTCCCGACTTTATAATGACACGACTATCGGTCAATCCATAGATTGTATTTCTCCGTCTTCTTATATCGAGAATAAAACGTGCGAATATATTGAATAGTCCTATGAGGAGAATTAACAGACTAAAAATATAAAAGAAAAAGAACCTGTCTACATCAGGTAATAGCATTGTCCATGCAACGGCAAAAATACACAGAAAAACACCTAGAGTCACAAAAATCCAATCCACTGTTTTAAATATAAAACCTTGTTTGGGCTGACCAACCCAATATAATTTCTCATCCGTATCCAGATGTTTACTCAATTCTTTTTCAATATCCTGTAGTGTGTTGTGCATATGTAAATAGTATTATTGATAAACCGGTTATCTGTTCCGCTTCGCCAGGTTAGTTATTTTTCTTATAAAGTCCATTTTTGCAGCTGTATAAGCATCGCGGTCGTGCTCAAATTCGGTTTTCAGCCTTAGTTTCAGTTCCCCGTATTCTCTGACGGTTTCGGGATGAGTGAGCAAGTAATCCCTGAAATATATTTCATCCCAATTACCGGAATACCTCACATGTACATGAAACACCTTTTCTGCAAAGCCCTGTGGTGTATAACCTTTCATAAACATCATGTGGGGCGACGGCTTCTTCGGCTGAGGAGAATAGATATATCCATTCTTTTCCATCCGTTCTATAAGTTGTTGCGTATCCGTTTCGTCTCTTATTTCTATCAGTATATCTATTGTAGGCTTGGCAGGCAGGTTGGGTATAGCCGTGCTTCCAATATGATGTATGCGCAGCATATCTTTACCCAGCGCTTTCTTCAATGCGGTTCGCTCTGAAGCGTAATACCCTTTCCAATAGGGCTTATGCTCGCTGATCTCTATGGGAAATAGCTGCCAAAGCTCCTCATTCGTCATATTCTTCAATGGTTTATCCGTCATTCCTGCTGTTTGTTTAGTATTTCAGTTAAAGTTTCCTTGTACAAATTGTTATATGTGATGTGATTATGCCCTTCGCCGCTAAGTGTGACAAAACGGTCGGTATCTTTTAATAAAGCACTCAGGCGCACCGAGTTTTTATAAGGGATTGTCTTGTCTTCATCGCCATGAAAGATAACGATCGGCATAGTGCATTTCTCAATATATTTATATGTCTCCAGTTTATACTTTACAAGGAATGACGGAACGACAGGGCAATAACCCTGAATAACATCTGTCAGGCTGTAATACGGCGCCTGCATGATCAGCATTGACGGCTTATTCTCCGAAGCCAGATATACGGCAGGTCCTGTACCGATAGAATAGCCGAGAACAATGATTTTATCTTCGGCATAACGCTTTTTCAGTTCGTTATATGCAGTCTGCACATCGCCCAGTAACTGCGACTGGCTGTCGATCTCTCCCTCGCTCTTCCCATATCCCCTGTAATCGAGAAAGAAAACGTCATATCCCAAATCGGTATATACCGGAGCCAGATGTCCCCAAGAATTCAGTGCACCCGCATTGCCATGCAGATGGAAGATCAGCCCTTTGGGGTTTTCTACTTTAAACAGAAGCCCGTTCAGTACACAATTATCCTGTGTTTTAATATTCATTTCCTCAAACTTCTGCTCAAACGAGAAGGTATAATACCCTTCCAGTTTGGTTGGGTAAAAGATAAACCGCTTCTGCGCAACATAGAAGAATGCGCAGAAAAGGGTATGAAGTATTAGCAGAGCAGCCAGTATGCGGATTATAATTTTTTTCATAGTATATCTGACTAAGTATATGATAAAAATTAGTGTACACTATTATTGTTATCTTTCGCTCCTACATAAAATACAATTTCCTTTAAATAATATAAATTAATATTCGCCCCGTACTTAAAGCTTTACTTCAATATCTGTTTTTCCACAACTTCTTCAGCCATTCCACAATCTTCATTTCCGAAGCGTTTTGCTGTGGTTTCCAAAATTGCCGCCCCTTTATTTCTTCGGGCACATAGTCCTGTTCTACAAAGTTATCCTTAAAGCTGTGCGCATATTTATATTCCTTGCCGTAATCGAGTTCTTTCATTAGTTTGGTCGGGGCATTCCGCAAATGCAGAGGCACAGGAAGATTTCCCGTCTCGTTTACAAGACCTATTGCTTCATCTATCGACATATAGGCGGAATTGCTCTTAGGCGAAGTTGCCAGATAGATTGTAGCTTCTGCCAGTACAATACGCCCTTCAGGCCACCCGATTTTTTGCAGCGTATCGAAACAGGCATTGGCTAGTAGCAGAGCGTTCGGATTTGCCAGACCAACATCTTCGGCTGCCGATATCACAAGTCTGCGGGCTATAAACTTAGGATCTTCACCTCCTGCAACCATCCGTGCAAGCCAATATATGGCAGCATCGGGATCACTCCCGCGTATAGATTTGATAAAAGCAGAAATAATGTCATAGTGCATCTCGCCACCTTTATCGTATGCGGCAGGATTCTCCTGCAACCGTTCGGTAACAAGCTGATCGGTTATTACTATCTTTTCTTCGGCATCAGCATTAATCACCAGATCCAATATATTCAACAACTTACGTGCATCCCCTCCCGAAAAGCGCAACAAGGCATTGGTTTCTTCGAGTGTAATGTCTTTTTCTTTGAGGATAACATCTTCCGTAATGGCTCTGTTTGCCAGTTCTATCAGGTCTTCCTTACCCAGTGGCTGCAACACATACACCTGACAACGCGACAGTAACGGGCGGATAACCTCAAACGAAGGGTTCTCGGTAGTAGCTCCGATCAGGGTGATAACTCCCGTTTCGACCGCTCCAAGAAGCGAATCCTGCTGCGACTTGGAGAAACGGTGTATTTCATCTATAAACAGTATGGGACTACGGGTATCGAAGAAACGGCTCTTCTTGGCCTGTTCTATGACTTCACGTACATCTTTTACTCCCGAATTGATGGCACTCAATGTATAAAATGGCGTATCGAGCGTATTAGCGATAATTTGCGCCAATGTGGTCTTTCCTACTCCCGGAGGTCCCCAGAGGAGAAAAGACGGTACCCTGCCCGACTCTATCATCTTGCGAAGTACGGCACCTTCTCCCACAAGGTGTTTCTGTCCTATATATTCGTCTAACGTGCGCGGGCGCAATCGTTCTGCTAATGGCTGGCTCATAAAATACTATTGTGAAAATATTATATTTCAAATTTACAAAAAGTTTTCATCTGATGGAAATCACAGGTACCCAATTAATATCTGCCTTTAATTGTTTAAATACAAAAAATTAGACTATTTTTGTTATCTAAGTAGCAAATGCACAGAACTAAAAAAATCTAAACAGTTTTATAATCATATCTGATTGAGTACAACCCCCTATTGCATTCGAATATCAGGTGTTTATTATTATAGTCATGGTAAATGCTGAAATATTAAATAACAATTTGCAAGGAGCCATCAGGAATAAATTGCCTAAAGGAACAAACATTGCGAATGCGCTGGCCGATATATTGTTCATCGGCAAAGAGGCTGTTTACCGGAGATTACGGGGTGAAGTACCCTTCTCTTTGTATGAATCGGCACTTATCGTAAAACATTTTGGAATATCACTGGATTCCATCATAAATACGGCAACTTCAGGAAATGCAATTTTTGAACTAAAAGATCAGCGATTTTACGATTTGTCGGAAGCCGACTATTCTATGTTGGAAGAATATCTTGGCGTTCTTAAATTTGCTCAACAGGAACCATATTCCGAACAGGTCTACACATCGAATGTGTTTCCTCAGTTTCCCTCTCACCGGTATTCCCTGTTGACAAAATACAATTCTTTCAGATGGATGTACTTAAACTATAATTTAAGTATGATAAAAACATTTCATGAGATGGATTATCCCGAACGGTTGGCTAAGATAAGCAAAGAGATCATAGATGAAACAATGAATATCAAAGACACATCATATATATGGGATAGTTCTATTTTCCAGTCGATTATAAAAGAAATACAATATTTTCACAACATAAGATTGATAAGCAAAGAGGATTTAGTGAATCTGAAAGATGAGCTTCACGAATTACTGAATTTATTAGAGAGCATAGCCAGCAAGGGAAAATTTGAAACCGGAAATAAAGTTCATATCTATATATCTAACATAAACTCCGAAGCCGTATACAGCTATCTTGAGACTCCTAATATACACTTAAGCATGATAGGCGCCTTAGCGATGAATTATGTAGTGTCGCTGGAGCCCAAAACTTTATTGAAACTAAAAGAACGGATACATTCCCTCAAAAGAGTATCAACCCTGATATCAGAAAGCGGAGAAATACAACGCGTGCAATTCTTCAAAACACAGCGAGAAACCGTCAACACCTTAACAACCTAATTACCAGAATTCTACCAACCATCCCATTCAGATTAGCCCTCAAAATATTTTCTGCCAAATCGTCATATTTTATTTTTTTTGATAAAAATAATCATTTTGGCACAGCATTTGAACAATGGATAATGTCGCTGAAAAGCGGGAAAATATAAGTAATCAGAAATAATAACAAATAAATATATAAACTGAAATGGGAAAAATTATAGGAATTGACTTAGGTACCACAAACTCCTGTGTTGCCGTATTGGAAGGTAACGAGCCTATCGTTATCGCCAACAATGAAGGAAAGAGGACAACGCCTTCCGTTGTTGCTTTTATCGAAGGGAACGAACGTAAAGTAGGTGATCCTGCAAAACGTCAGGCTATTACCAATCCTGAAAAAACAATATATTCGATTAAACGCTTTATGGGTGAAACATGGGATCAGGCTCAACCTGAGGTTCCGCGTGTACCTTATAAAGTAGTAAAGGGAGATAACAATACGCCTCGTGTAGACATCGACGGACGTCTTTATACTCCGCAGGAAATATCGGCTATGATCCTTCAGAAAATGAAGAAAACCGCCGAAGACTATCTGGGACAGGAAGTTACCGATGCTGTGATTACAGTTCCGGCATACTTTAACGATGCTCAGCGTCAGGCTACAAAAGAAGCGGGCGAAATCGCAGGACTGAAAGTTCAACGTATAGTGAACGAACCTACTGCTGCTGCTCTTGCTTATGGTCTTGACAAAACAAATAAAGATATGAAAATCGCAGTATTCGACTTAGGTGGCGGTACTTTCGATATTTCTATCCTCGAACTGGGTGACGGCGTATTTGAAGTGAAATCTACGAATGGTGATACTCATCTTGGTGGTGACGACTTCGATAACGTAATCATCAACTGGCTGGCAGAAGAGTTTCAGAAAGAAGAAGGCCTAGACCTGCGCAAAGATCCGATGGCTCTTCAACGCCTGAAAGAAGCTGCTGAAAAGGCTAAAATAGAGCTTTCGAGCACAACTTCAACTGAAATAAACCTGCCATATATAATGCCGGTTAACGGAATTCCAAAACACTTGGTAAAAACGCTTACCCGTGCTAAATTCGAGCAACTGGCAGACGACCTGATCCGCAAATGTATCGAACCTTGCCGTCAGTCGTTGAAAGATGCAGGTTATTCACCAAACGATATCGACGAAGTTATTCTGGTAGGTGGTTCAACCCGTATACCTGCTGTACAAAGCGAAGTAGAAAAATTCTTCGGAAAAGCTCCATCGAAAGGTGTTAACCCTGACGAAGTAGTTGCCGTAGGTGCTGCTATACAGGGAGGTGTATTGACAGGTGAAGTGAAAGACGTATTATTGTTAGACGTTACTCCGCTTTCTCTGGGTATAGAAACTATGGGTGGTGTGATGACCAGACTGATAGAGTCTAACACAACTATCCCGACCAAGAAGAGCGAAACATTCTCTACTGCTGCCGACAATCAGCCATCTGTACAGATCAACGTATTGCAAGGTGAACGTCCGATGGCCAGAGACAATAAACAGATCGGAGTGTTCAATCTGGATGGAATACCTTCAGCTCCGCGTGGAGTGCCTCAGATCGAAGTAACATTCGACATCGATGCTAACGGTATCCTTAGCGTATCTGCTAAAGATAAGGCAACAGGAAAAGAACAATCAATCCGTATCGAAGCTTCTTCGGGACTGAGCGATGCTGAAATTCAGAAGATGAAAGACGAAGCTGCCGCAAATGCCGAAGCTGACCAGAAAGAAAAAGAGAGAATCGACAAGTTGAATCAGGCCGACTCTATGATCTTCCAGACTGAAAAGCAGTTGAACGAGCTTGGAGATAAAGTTCCTGCAGAACAGAAGGCTCCTATCGAAGCAGCTTTGACAAAACTGAAAGATGCTCATAAAGCTCAGGATATTGCTGCTATCGATTCAGCAATGGACGAAATGAACAAACTGTTGCACGAAATGAGTCAGAACATGTACAACCAACAGCAACAGCCAGGAGCAAACCCAAATGAACAACAGGGAGGAAGCCAGCCTAATGGCGGAGACAATGATGTGACTGATGTTGATTTTGAAGAAGTAAAATAATATTTACATACTTTTATATACACAAAAAGCTGTAAGAAGATTCTTACAGCTTTTTTTATTTTCTATCGGGAACATTCACCGTTTGCATATCCGTTCCTTTTTCCAAAATGATCTTTGTAGAGGACAACTGATCGGGTACAGAAACATAATTGGTCAGCGTCAATGGCTGATAGCCGTCTTTGGCTACAACGATGTTATAAACTCCTTTTTCGAGCCAGAAACCGAATATTCCGATCTCGTTGGTTTGGGTAGTTCTTTTTATCTGTTCTATTTCGACAGTTACATCCGGCAGAGGATGTAATTTGTTGTCTTCGCCCATTCCATATACCTCTCCCGAAATATGGGCATAAATAGTATCAGTATTTCCGCCGTACTCGAAATATGTCATACGGCTTTTAGCCTGTTTTTCTTCTTCCCCACCCGTCTTGTTGGGTTTACACGAAAGGGCTGTGAATATAGTTATTAATGACAGGAAGAATAATATCTTTTTCATAAAGCGGGATAATATAAGTTTGCAGATACAATATTATCTTAAATTTTGGAAATAAGGGCACTTTTCCTCTTTTTATTTTTCGCTCAGATAGTGTATAATATTTTGTTTAGTTTATCTATAGTATATCAATGTGCTAATTGGCTAACGCCGAATGACATTTCGGAAATGTGCCGATATGCCGATGAAAGAGGTCTTTGAATTGATGATGAGTGTACTAGTTTTAAGTCTACTAGTGTACTAGAAAAAAGGAGAGTTGAACTAGCAAGCTAGTAGACTAAAGACTGGTAAACCTGTCAGGTGTGTAAGCTTTTAGTTAAAATATAGAGTAAGCCTGTAGGGGCGTAAAATCTTACGCCCGATGATTGATCTATAAGCGGGCGAATGATTATTCGCCCCTACATATCGAAACCTTGTAAGCTTTGTCAGGTTTTAGTTAAAATTATTTCACGCAAAGGCGCAAAAAAAAACACTTGTAACTCGTAACTGCCTGTAGGTCGAAGAATTGGAAATCGCCGAAGCGGAGGCGAGGCAAACTTGTAACTAATGTTAGTTTTGTAAGGTTTTAGTTAAAATATCACACAGAGGAGATAAAACAAAACAGCTGCCTGAAAATCTAATCAGACAGCTGTTCTTTATTATTATAAGGATTATCTTACTTCACGACTTTCAATTCATCTATCAGTCGCGGACATTTCATTACTTTATCTATCATATAAAGTACATAACGAATGTCGACACTGATACAACGTTGAAGTTCAGGCTCGAACAGGATATCGCCACTCAGCGATTCCCAGTTACCGTCGAAGGCAAGACCTATCAGCTGGGCTTTACCGTCGAATACAGGGCTACCCGAGTTACCTCCGGTAATGTCATTATTAGAAAGGAATGCTACGGACATTTCGCCGTTCTCATTGGCATATTGTCCGAAGTCACCTTTAGCCAGATCATCGAGAATATATTGCTGTACTCCGAATTCAGGATCTCCGGGAACTTGTTTCGCCAATACCCCTTGCGAAGTTGTATAGTAGTTATAGATCACAGCATCGGCAGGCTTGTATCCACCGATAGAACCATAGCTCAGGCGTTGTGTGAAATTGGCATCAGGATAGAATGTCTTGTCCGGTTCCATCTCCATCAGTCCGGCCATAAAGAGGCGTTCTCCCTTTTCTATCTGCGGATAGTAAGGAGCTGTTCCGGCTTGCAACAGTTTCAGGCAAGGCTCCAATGATCTTGAAAGCTCAATAGCAGGATCTTTCTCCAGATCTTTTTCTTTACCGCTTGTTATAAGCGATACAAGATTGTCAAGGCTGGTAAACTTGGTATTGGCATAGAACCAATCGGCATATTTATCGTAGTCGCCTTTGAACTTTTTATTGATTGTCTCATAAACAGACGGAAGATATTTAGCAGGAACACGTTCTGCATATAGTTTTAGCAATACAGGCATTACCTGACGATCGAGCGAAGGCTCATAGTCTTTATAGACATTTGTCATTCTGCCTCTGAGTTCATCCTCTTTGTTGCCTTCTTCCATTTTGTTTACAAACAATGCTGTGTTGGCAAAACGTGTGATCTCGATACCATTGTAGAATGTCTCATACAGATAGGTCTGTATTTTGGCAGCATCCATAGTCGAAGTATATCCTTCTTTCAGATCAGAGAGTACATCTCCATACTTCAATGTATTGTTGGAAGAGGTAACCCACTTAGAAAACTTATCCTCAAGTTCTTCCTTGTCTTTTATTACACCCAGTTTGGCAATAGCTTCGTTCATACCCATTGCATTTTTCCAGTAGTTGGAGCTACCTGCATATTTAGAAGCATACTTGATACGTACGGCATCACTGGCATTCATTGCTTTTTTCCAGATGTCCTGTTTCGCACCGCGCACCTCGATGCGTGGCTTGTGCTGAGATTCTACCATTTGGTTGATTCCCCATGAAGACATATAACGCTCTGTGCTACCCGGATAACCGATAGTCATAGCATAATCTTTATCCTTGAATCCCTGAATAGAAACAGGAACCGAATATTTGGGTTTGTAAGGCACATTGTCTTCGCTATAGCGGGCAGCCTTGTTATCTTTATTGGCATACACACGGAAAACAGAGAAGTCACCAGTATGGCGCGGCCACATCCAGTTGTCTGTTTCTCCACCGAATTTACCTACCGATGACGGTGGCGTGAATACAAGTCTTACGTCTCTGAATACTTCATATATTACAGCATAGTATTTGTTATGAGAATAGAAAGGTACTACCTGCGCGCGGATAAAATCATTACCCTTGTATTGTTCCAGATACTTCTGTGAAAGCGAATCTATTTTCTGATCGCGCATATCTTCTGTATCTTCCGGTGAAAGAGCAGCTGTTACATAGCTGGTAATATCTTCAGTTTTTTGCAGGAACGCTATAACCAGACCTTCGGCAGGCAGTTCTTCACTAAACGACTGGCTGACAAAACCGTCTTTCAGATAGTCGTGTTCTACAGAGCTGAGCTTCTGTATATTACCATATCCACAGTGATGATTGGTGAAGATCAATCCCTGATCTGATACGGCTACACCGGTACATCCGCCACCGAATATAACAACTGCATCTTTCAGCGATGGATTTGTCTCGCTATAAACACTATCGATAGGGAATGTAAATCCCAGCTCTTTCATCCGGGCAGCACTCTGCCGATTCAGTTCTTTTAGCAACCACATTCCTTCGTCTGCATTTGCCATCAGCACCGCGAGGAACAGGATCGGTAATAATAATAGTCTTTTCATTCTTTCAATTTTTATAGTATATAGTATTTATTATATTATTTATCTGACAAGCAGCGTTGTATAAGATATGTCATAGATGCCGTATAAGACTTGGCGTATTTCACACCATCCTCCAAAGGCTTTATATCTCCTGATACCGGCTGCAAGAGCGTCTTTTTCTCATCTTTCCAAGTATAGTAAACCGGTTTGTTATCGAAGAACACGCAGCCATCATCAGTCATCATCAGTTTATAGCCCGTAATGGCAAAATTAGATGCAAGCTTATCCTTATCGAACAGATTGACTCCCGATTTCACGTACGTGGCATCCGACAGGGACAAGTTATATATTGTAGGGAAGATATCTTTATGGGATGCGAACCCGTTTACATCGGGCATATCGACTAACGCCCTGTACTTTTCAGGAATGTAGATAATCAGCGGAACAGCATACTTTTGCAGCATCTCGGAATCGTTATAATCGAATATGCGACGCGCCGTATGATCGCCTGTAGCCACAATGATCGTGTTTTCGCCCAATGGAGATTCTTTCACCTTCTGTATGAAGCGTCCCAGACAGTCGTTCGCATACTGATAGGTAGAGAAGTGGGTCTGTGCATAGGCTTCACCTGATGAGAACTTCGGCTTGATAGCATCCGGTATCGTTATCGTATAAGGCTTGTAAGTCTTCGGCAACGAATACGGTGTATGATTGGTAATAGACATACCGAATATGAACTGTGGCTGACCGCTGCCACTCTGTAATATATCGTACATGCGGTCGAACATGAACTCGTCATAGCACCCCCATTCATTAGACAACGTATGAGGAATATTCTTTTCTATGTGTGCAGAACCTTCTGTCGTATCGAAATACTGGTGAGGAATAAATTTGTCGAGATTGCGCCATCCCAACTTACTTCCGGTAATGAATGCCGTATGATAACCCTGTTCTTTAAATGGCTTGGCAGCAGACGTCTCCAATGTCTTATCCATATATATCGACTGCGAAACAGGAGTCATCGGGCTATTCAGCATGATTCCTTCCAGCGTATGTATAGTTGCATCGGTAGCCGATAGGCAATGTGTGAAATGAATGCAGTCGGGCAATACATCTTCGAGTGCACCCAGCAGATTGAAGTTTTTCCTGTCGTGCATAGAGATGAAATGCTCGCTCATACTTTCCATCTGTACAAACACCACATTCGGCTTATTCTGAGCCAGAAAATCATTAACAGGCGTACGATCCATCAATGCCATTTTCAATGAATCGGCGTTATCGGGTATCTGTCTGCCTGTATATAATGATATGGCTTCGTCAGCAGAGGCGAACCCCCACTTCTTCATCGTCTTTTCGGTATTCACATTCACATCCTGCTCTTTCCGGTCTTTAAAGGCTGTTTTCAGGGCATATACACCGTTGGGAACCAGATTATTAATAAACACATATTGTGAAACAATGGCATCGTTTATCTTTAATGGATAGAAAGCAAATGTACCGCGTATGCCGAATACAAAGAAGAAGCCGACCACAACAAGCAATATCAGGTTGACGGCAACAGATGTATTTACCTTATCCAGACTTACTTTCTGGATATATCCTACCAGTTTGTATGCACACCATCCGGCAACGATCAGACCTATTAATATCGGTATTACAGGATAATCGACCCATATAGCTTTTAGCACCGCCAATGTATCATCTTCTACAAACCCGAAGATCAGCACACTGATACGTGTCATAAAGAAGTTGTAAAAATAAAGATCGATAACCGATATAATAAGCATCAGCATTATCAGGACAGTGTAATAGACATGGTAGATGCGTTTCAACCGTGCGTAATACTTTTCCCCTTTAGTTGAAGTAAAGACTCCGATAAGGTTCAGTACCATCACTGGCAACAGTCCATAGAAGATAACCATTGTATCGAACCGGAAACCTGTAAAGAATGCTTTTACCAAGTCTGATGTCTCATTGTATATCTCCGGCGAATTGTTGAAAAACAACAATATAATAATTCGGAAGGCAGCGAACAGTAATAACAGGAACAGATAGATAATAACAGCCTGTACTGTGCTGCTGAGGAATAATTTAAGGTTATGGGAAAAATGAAGTTTCATTTCTTCTTTACATATTTACTAATAACTGGAATCTCCGACAGGGGCAGATCCTTTCTTACAATAACAACTATATAGGCTACAATGAACAACGTACGATATGCCAGACGCAATACCTCATTATCTATTTGTGGATACATTGCCGCAACATAGAAAGCAGCAGCCAGAACGAAATAGATAAAGATATTCTTCAATTCATACTTTATAGGGAAATACTTCTGTCCTATAAAATAAGATATAGTCATTATCAGCAGATTGCAGATAAGCGTAGCCCATGCACTGGCAATATAGCCGTAGATAGGAACAAATATTATATTTATCGCTATCTGTATCAGACAACCGAATACTGAGAAGTATGCCCCGTATTTCGTTTTATCGGTCAGCTTATACCATACCGACAGATTGAAATAGATGCCGAAACAGATTTCGCCCAACATAGCAATAGGTACTATACTAAGCCCCACCGTATAATTAGGACTTATAATATACTTTATAATATCAAGATAGAACATGACACCCAGAAAGACAAGGAGGGCAAATATTATAAAGAACTTCATGGCATCGGCATAGGGTTTTGTACTGCCGCCATCCTTTCCTTTTCCGAAGAAGAAAGGCTCATAAGCGTACCTGAATGCCTGCGTAAACATTGTTATGATTACTGTAATCTTGAGACAGGCACTATAAATACCCAGTTCGCTGAAAGCCCTGTCCAAATCAGGGGCAAAGATAAAAGGATAAGTGAGTTGTGCAACAGCCTGATTGATAACCCCTGCCAGTCCCAGTATCAGCAACGGGAACGAATATTTCAGTATCCGCTTCAATAAAGCTCCGTCGAAGTTAAACTTCAGGTTCTTCATTGTTGTCGGTATCAGCAGCAATAGTACTGTTATAGTTGCTATAAGGTTGGCTAGGAATATGTAGCCGATCCCTATACCCGGATGATAGAACTTAATCAGTGGAAAATCAGGATAGTTCTCATAGATCCAAGGGCATAGCAACAGGAAGATAAGGTTGAGTATTATATAGAAGAATATAAATGCCAGCTTCAACGTAACGAAGCGTATCGGTCTCTTCTGATACCTCAGATAGGCGAAAGGTATAGCCATAAAGGCTTCTATTGCCACTACAATAGCCATCATCAGTATATGCTCTTTATTCTGATACTTCATAAACTCTGAAATGGGGTTTATAAAGCATATACATAATAAGATAAATAGTAGTGAAGTAGTACCCAGCGATATCAGAGATGTGGAATATACCTTATCGGGATTTTCTTCCTGCTTATTCATGAAACGGAAAAAACCCGTTTCCATACCGTAAGTAAGCAAAATAAGCAGAACTGCAACAATTCCCTGTATATAACTAACCTGTCCGTACTCTGCCGGATTGGTAAAAACATACACGTGGAGCGGAACAAGGCAATAGTTTAGTATACGTCCCAGAATACTGCTCAATCCGTAGATTGCAGTATCTTTCGCTAAACTTTTCATTCCACTACCGGCCATATAAATCGATTTGACTACAAAAGTAGCAAAATAAGTTCTGAGTTATAAGATAAGCCTTATGTTTTTGTAACGTAACCAAAAGGTGTTATCGGAAGTCAGTAGCTTATAATTGACTGAATATATCCCATTCTTAAAGTTTTATATATTTCATCTTTGACATTAATTACCACGACAATAGGTGTTCCCGCAACCATAAAAAACTCTATTTGATGACACTATTTCATATTAAAAAGTTAACTTTGTGCCAATAACTGAATCAAAAAGAAATTCCCATGAACTATTATCATCTGTCGATACTGGTACACCGTCAAGCTATCAGATACGGAAAAAAGACTGCCCTCAAATACAGAAATCCTTATGAGAAAAAATGGAAAAGTGTTTCGTGGCGAAAGTTCTCGGACTATGTCATGAAAACAGCATGGGCGATGGCAGAAATCGGCATCAACGAAGGTGATAAAATAGCTGTATATTCACAGAATATGCCGCAATATATATACACCGATTTTGCATCGTATGCCAACAGGTGCGTATCTATACCCATATATGCTACATCGTCTCCTACACAGGTAGAATATATTATCAACGATGCCAATGTAGAGGTGCTTTTTGCCGGAGAGCAATTCCAGTACAACAACGCTTATAAAGTACAGCAAAAGGAATCTTCGCCTTTGAAAAAAATCATCGTTTTCGATCCCAATATCAAGTTCCATCCCGAAGATAAAACCTCTGTTTACTTCGATGATTTCATCGCTTCGGGTGAAAACTCGAATGCCGAAGTTACAGTGCGTGTACGTATGAAATCGAGACAGGACGACGATATTGCATGTATTATATATACATCGGGTACTACCGGAGAACCCAAAGGAGTTGTGCTTCCGCACACCTGTTTTCTGCAAGTATTCCGAATACACGATATGCGGCTTACTATGACCTCCAACAAAGACGTATCGATGAACTTCCTGCCGTTGGCACATATCTTTGAAAGAGCATGGACATACTATGCGCTCCATAAAGGTATGACGATAGCCATCAATCAAGATGCTAAAGAGATACAAAAGTCGATAAAGCAAGTACGCCCTACTATTATGTGTAGTGTTCCCCGTTTCTGGGAAAAGGTATATGCAGGTGTCAATGAAAAGATATCGAGCTCTAAGGGCATTATGAAATGGATATATACTGACTCGATGAAAACGGGACGGAAATATAATCTCGACTACAAAAATAACGGTATACGCCCACCACTCGGTACACGTATTAAGTTCTCATTGTACAACAATACCGTGTTCCGCGTCCTCAAAATGGTCGTAGGTATAGAAAGAGGGAATATATTCCCTTGTGCCGGAGCACCTCTCTCCGATGCCATTATCGAATTTCTGTTATCAGTAAATATCCCGATTATTGTAGGTTATGGCCTGACCGAAACCTCAGCAACAGTCAGCTTTTATCCAGAAAAAAGCTTTACCATTGGTTCTATCGGAACCTTAATGCCTGAAGTAGATGTAAGAATAGATGAAAGCAACAATGAGATACTGGTAAAAGGAAAAACCGTAATGCGGGAATATTACAACAAGCCCGAAGAAACTGCCAAAGCCTTTACCGAAGATGGCTTCTTCCGCACAGGAGATGCAGGAAGGCTCGAAGGAAATGTCCTGTATCTGACTGAACGTATCAAAGATCTCTTCAAAACAGCTAACGGCAAGTACATTGCTCCTCAGGCTATCGAAACCAGAGTCGCTGAGGATAAGTTTATCGATATGATCGCTATCATAGCTGACGAACGTAAGTTTGTAAGCGCACTGATCGTACCCGATTACAAAGCACTGATAGAATATGCCGAAACCCACAATATAATTTACAAAGAAATAGACGACTTGTTGTCGAATGTAGATATTCTGCGTATGCTTGACGGACGTATCGAATTACTTCAGGCTAATTTTGCCCCATACGAGAAGATCAAGAAATACTGGCTCATGCGTGAACCCTTCTCAATGGAAACAGGCGAATTGACTAATACGTTGAAGATCAAACGTAAATTTGTTGCTGAGAAATACAAGGATATTATCGACAACATGTACAAAGAATAAGCGAGCTCGAACAATACGCACCCTACATGGCAGGTATATACATACATGTTCCCTTTTGTAAGACACGGTGTATTTATTGTGATTTCTACACCCGCACCGATATATCGCCCAAGCAGGCGTATGTATCTGCCGTCTGTAAAGAAATAGAGCTCCGGAAAGATTATCTGTCGGGAGAACAGATCAAAACTATATACTTCGGAGGAGGCACTCCGTCACAACTTACTTATGACGATTTCAACGCCATTTTCGAGACTATTGCTAACAACTTCAATGTAGCCGGAGATGCTGAAATAACAATGGAAGCCAATCCTGACGATCTGAGCCCCAAATATGTTGAAACACTCCGAAAATTACCTTTCAACCGCCTGAGTATAGGCATTCAAAGCTTCAACGATGAGGAACTTCAATTCCTGAAACGAAGACACTCCGCCCAAAAGGCAAAAGAAGCTGTGATACTCTGTAAAGATTCCGGCTATGACAATATCAGTATCGACCTGATGTACGGACTACCAAACCAGACAATGGAGATATGGCGGCAAAATCTCGTAGAAGCTATAGCACTCGACATACAGCATATTTCGTCTTATCACCTCATCTATGAACAAGGCACACGCCTGTTCCGCCTGTTTAAACAGGGTGATGTAATGCCTGTGGATGAAGATACAAGCGTGGAAATGTTTTCAGAAATGATAGACAAGCTTTCTGCCGCAGGATTCAGTCAGTACGAAATATCCAATTTTGCCCGCAACGAGTTGTATTCCAAGCATAACAGCTCTTACTGGCTGGGAGCAAAGTATCTTGGTCTGGGACCTGCCGCACACTCATACGACGGCAAAAACAGGGCATGGAATATTGCGTCTATCTCGAAATACACGGAAGCCATTACTAAATCTGTACCAAGCATCGAAGTGGAATATCTCGATGAAAACACCCGGTACAATGATTTTATCCTTACCGGAATGCGTACTATGTGGGGAGTAAACCTCAATGAACTGGAGAAACAGTTCGGACAGAAGATGAAAGCCTATGCTCTCAGCAATGTGCAGAAGTATATAGATGAAGGATACGCTAGAAATAATGGCAATATACTAAAGCTAACTCGAGAAGGTATATTTATTTCGGATGGCATCATGAGCGATATGATGTGGATAGACTAACTCTATCCTATAATGGTAGCTACAATGCTACGCTTCCCTCCATAATCGCGAAACTCGCACAAATAGATTCCCTGCCATATTCCCATATTCAACCGACCTCCGGTAATCGGTATTGTCAGGCTTACTCCGGCAATGGTCGATTTGGCATGGGCAGGCATATCATCATCACCCTCTGATGTATGTGTATAATATGGCTCACGTTCGCGAACCAATTTGTTGAAGATAGCTTCCATATCGTCGCGCACATCGGGATCGGCATTTTCGTTGATAGTGAGTGCGGCAGATGTATGTTTTATAAAGAGGTTCAAAAGCCCTTTTTGCGGCAGTGCAGGCAGATGCTGCAACACCTCATTTGTAACAAGATGAAAGCCCCTTTTACGGGGCTGTAATGAAAATTCTATTTGGTCTATCATTCTATTTACAAAAGATCACAAACAATTCTCAGCATGATAAGATGAACGTACTAGCGGCCCACTCTCCACATAACTGAAACCTTTGTCCATCGCAACACTCTTCAGTCTCTTAAATTCATCGGGATGAACGTACCGCATTACCGGAAGGTGTTTGCGCGATGGTTGCAGATATTGTCCTATAGTAAGTACCGAGCAGTTTACAGCAAGCAGGTCATCCATCAGCTGTTCTATTTCTTCGGTAGTCTCTCCTAAGCCCAGCATTATACCCGATTTGGCTTTCAGTCCGTTAGCGGCAATACGCCCCAGTACCGACAGGCTGACATCATACTTAGCTGCACTACGTACTTTAGGCGTAAGGCTTCTTACTGTCTCCATATTGTGAGAAATAACATTCGGTGCAGCATTGCAAACCAAATCTACAAGCTCCATTTTTCCCTGAAAGTCAGGGATAAGCACCTCTATCGTAGTCGTAGGGTTCACACTACGCACTTTATTAATGGTATCTACCCAGTGTTGCGCTCCCTGATCGGGCAGATCGTCCCTATCCACCGATGTTATTACGGCATGTTTAAGTCCCATCAGCTGAATGGATTTTGCGACATTCGACGGCTCATTACTGTTCAGAGGCATCGGGCGCCCGGTCTTTGTGTTGCAGAACTTACACGAGCGTGTACATATATCGCCTCCGATCATAAAAGTGGCTGTTCCCCTGCCCCAGCACTCGCCCATATTCGGGCAGCGTCCGCTGGAACAAATGGTGTGTAATCCGTGAGATTCTACTATATTCTGGGTTTCGGAGAAGTGGTCGCTTCCTCCTAATTTGATCTTTAACCATTCAGGTTTTTTTACGTGCTCCATGACTATTATAATCTATTCTATTGATTTATATGATTTGAGAAATAAGAACAAAGATAACCCATAGAAAGTTTTGAAAAAAACGAGAGGGGTTAAAATGTCATTTAATTAAATTATAACCGATAGATGAACAATTTGAAGTTCGGTGATTCCCTCTTCCCAAAAAGGGATCATCTAAACTGACCGGGTGTAATGCCAAAGTGCTTTCTGAAAAATTTATTGAATGCACTTTGGCTTTCAAACCCGAGCAGAAAAGTTATTTCAGAGAAAGGAATTCTTTCTTTCAGGTATTTTTCGGACATTTCGATACGCAGATTATCCAGTATTTGCTGATAAGAAGTATCCTCTTCTTTCAGTTTTCGCTGAAGGTTACGTTTACTCATATTGAATCTACGAGCCACCGAATCTAAATCCAGATCGTATACGGAAAGGCTGTGCATTAAGTATCGACGGACAGTAGCCGTCAGATTATTTACAGACTCTTTTCGTTCTATCTCATCCATGATATCTCTAAAGATATAAAGGAATTCCTTATTTGTTGTAGCAAGTGCCAGATCTTTAATGGACTTTCTGAACACCAATGCAAACCTATCCTGACTAAATTTTACGGGACAATTCAGGTATTCTTCGAGCAAATCGGCATTGCCTTCTTTTGCATACACCGTACAGGCAGAAACAGGATAAAGAAAGCGCCCGATATGCCCGTATGCGTATTGGAGAGCTATACCGTATTGCATCTCGAGCCATTGCCGTGCAGCAACGGGATATTTATCGGTAAAATCAGAGTTAATAAACATTTCATAGTAAAAGAAATCTCCATCTGTTCGTGTAGAGTAGCTAATGATATCATTGGCGGTAGAATCAAATACTTCCTGTCCTGCAAACAGATCGCGAACAGTATCGCTCTTATAATATATATTGAAGAATGCCCCGGTTATATTGAACGGTATCCGAAATCCGGCTTCCAAACCGATCCTGTAATTACCACTTTTCTTCACTACCTGTTCCAGATATTGCCCGAATACATCGGCATCCAGTTTAGCTACAGCGTTTCGCAATATCTTTATATCTGTTTTATTCTCTGAAAATAGTTTCTGCACATCAATATTCAGTTCACTAAATTGAACCGAAAGAATATTGAACAGGCCTGTTATTACATACATTTCCTTATACATTTGTCGTGATCGGACAAATATATGATTTTATTTTTATGCAAAAAAAAGCCTCTCAATATAAAGTTGAAAGGCCTTACTATTATATGATATATATTTCTACATATTTGTCTTTAAGAACTTGATTACCTTTTCGTACAGATAAGCCCTGTTATCTGCACCTCTGATAGAATGGTCTTTATCGGTGAATACAAACATATCGAACTGTTTATTGGCTCGTACAAGGGCAGCAGAATAGTTCATTGTATTTTGGAAATGAACATTATCATCGGCCGAACCGTGTATTAACAACAGATTACCTTCCAATTTATTAGCCAATTTGATTGCCGATCCGGCATCATATCCCGACGCATTTTGCTGAGGTGTACGCATAAATCGTTCTGCGTATACGGAATCATAGTATTTCCAGTCTGTAACAGGAGCGATAGCCACTCCCGCCTTAAATATACCATTTCCGCGACTCATACTCATCAGCACATTGTATCCGCCATAACTCCATCCCCAGATGGCGATCTTACTACCATCTATGTAAGGAAGTGATGCAAAATGTTTAGCCGCAGCTACCTGATCGTCCGATTCGTAGATTCCCAGATTCATATAGGTACATTTACGGAAATCTTCACCTTTAGCACCTGTACCTCGTCCGTCTACACAGGCTACGATGAATCCCTGCGTAGTCAGATAATTTGTCCAGTCCATACCATAGCTGTCTTTTACCTGTTGCGAGTTAGGCCCGCTATACTGGATCATTACCAGCGGGTATTTGCGCGATGCGCTAAAGTCTGCCGGTTTCATTATATAGGCATTCAGGTCTCTGCCATCGGCCGATTTCACTGTAATAAACTCTTTTGTCGGCAATTTCATTCCGGCTAGTGTACGGTTCAGAGCGGCATTATCTTCCAACACACGCAGTTCCTTACCTGTAGCATCGTGCACAGTCACTATGCGCGGAGTAGAGGCATTGCTATAGTTGTTGATATAATATTTACCGTTCTTGCTGAAAGTGGCGTTGTTTACACCCTGCTTAGCCGATAGTTTTGTCTTTACGCCTTTCACCATGTCTATTTTGTAAATGGCACGCTGTATAGAATTCTCTTCTGCAGATTCGTAAAATACAGTTTTAGATGCAGGATCTACAGCAAGCAATTCCGTCACGTCATAGTCACCTGTTGTAAGCTGCTTTTGCTGAACTCCGGCATTGTCGTAAAGATAGATATGTGCATATCCGCTCTTTTCGCTGACATAGGTAAACTGATTGTCAAAGAAATGAACAGTATTGAATAATTCCGAATCAATGTACCGGTCATTTTCTTCATGTATAACCGAACGGGCAACAGCCGAACGGGCATTGGCAAAGTACAGATCAAACTTATTTTGTTCACGATTCAAGGTGAATATCGCCAATTCATCACCACTCGGCAGGAATTCTATACGTGGAATGTATTCCGTATTGGCAGGAATATTCATTTTGCGTATTGTCTTGGAATCTATATCGAATACATTACAGCTTACCTTTGAATTGGACTCTCCTGCTTTCGGATATTTGAATGAAAGCAGCGATGGATAAAGTTGATCTTGATTTCCATACATCTGCATAGAATACAGTGGCACATTGGTTTCGTCGAATCGTACGAAAGCGAGTAGTTGACCGTCAGCAGAAAAATCCATGAGGGTTGTTGTTCCGAATTCTTCTTCATATACCCAGTCGGTACCACCATTGATGATTTTACCGAATTCACCGTCTTTTGTTATCTGCGATTCGGTATCGTAATCGAACTTGGCGAGCCATATATTATTATCTATCATATATGCCAGCATACGCCCGTCGCGCGAAAAGACCGGGATCGATTGCTTTTCTTTATTTTCTGTCAGTTTACGTACCAGATTGCGACGCACATCGTAATAGTAATAATTAGCCTTGAAGGAATGGCGGTAGATAGATTCAGCATCATTAAACACCACAAGGCGTTTTTCATCGGGACTGATAAGAAATCCCTGAAATGAATCGAATGTACAATCACGTGCTTTCTTCACATTAAATATGGTATCTGTAGGTAAGCCCGTTTTGTATGAATACTTAATGATCATTTTATATTCGCGATCTGCCTGATAGTATGATTCTCCATCGGCCGATGAGGTTACCGGCGACACGCCACGCCCGTAATATTTACCGGAAGTTATATCTTTCAGTTCCAAACGTTGTGCGTTTACTGTAGTAAATACGAAGGCAACAGCCAACAATCCTAAAATACGCTTCATATCTTGTTTCATTTTTGATTCATGCAAATATACCTATTTTTCAGAAGTTGAGGAAAGCTATTTGCAGAATCATGCAAGTCTGTCGTTAGATTTAATCGTTCTATTTTTCTTCTGCGCGTAATCTTCCTCAGTTTAACTTTTATAAGTTAAGCTCATAACTAACGTGCCCTCCCGTGCTTGTTTTTACTTTTGCATTGCCCAAAAGTAAACAAAAGTCTAGTGCTTCGCTCCTCAGCGACCTGTCAGCGGTTTGCCGGCTAAAAGGGACAAACGGGCTGTCGCCCCGTCTCTTTTCACGCCACCTTCACCGGACAGGTGCCCGCTTGCGTAGCTAATGCACGGAAGCGCAATGCGCCGACAAGACAGGATTGTCATCTTAAAATCATGCTTTAGCCCACGCCGTTAGCTTTATGGACGGGGCACCCGTAGGGTGAGAAAGGCGTAAAAACGAAAACGTGTTTGAGCTTGGCTACTGATTCTAACTATACAAGTCTTAGAGCGAGTTTTTTCGTTTAGCCTTTAAGCCCTGTAACGGGTCGTCCTATGAAGCGAGTCGCTAAAGAGCTTTTGATTCCTTTTGGGGCTTAGGTCAAAAGGAATGTAAGCAATTTTAATTGCGCGCAGAAGAAAAATAGAACAATTATTTAATACAATATTAAATACATATTGATATAAATCATAAAAAAGCCGTATAAATTATTTATACGGCTACCTTATCTGTCAATTTTGTCTTCACTTAATTAAGGACCCCCCTTATACGGTCTTCAAATGCCGAAAGTGAGGCTTTCGCACCTTCTCCCATAGCGATTATAATTTGCTTGTAAGGAACGGTAGAAACGTCTCCTGCCGCATAAATTCCGGCTTCGGATGTACGGCAATGGCTGTCTACTTCTATTTCGCCAAAACGGTTCATATCTATCAATCCTTTAAAAGCAGAACTGTTCGGCGCAAGTCCGATCTGTACAAAGATACCATCCAGATCGTACACCTTTTCCTGTTCTGTTTTACGGTCTTTTATACGGATGCCTGTGACTTTTTCGCCGTTTCCTACAACTTCTGTAGTTTGTGCGCTGAGTATTATCTCTACATTCGGAAGGCTTGCTGCTTTTTCCTGTAGCACCTTATCAGCTTTTAGTTCGTCAAGAAACTCAAAAACAGTCACTTTAGAACAGATACCTGCGAGATCGATAGCGGCCTCTATACCCGAGTTGCCCCCTCCTACTACAGCTACGTGCTTGCCTTTGTAGAAAGGTCCGTCACAGTGCGGACAGAATGCCACTCCTTTTCCTATATATTCAGACTCGCCCTGTACATTGAGTTCTCTCCAACTGGCTCCGGTAGCAATAATCAATGCCGGAGCAACAATTTTCTCTCCTCCGCTCAGATAGATTACTTTACCCGAATTTTCGATTTCCACCTTTTCTACAGTACGATGTTCCATAATGTCTACCGGATAGTCCTGTATATGGAGTTTTATGTTGTTGGCAAGCTGCTCTCCGGTTGTTTTAGGTACAGAGATCAGGTTTTCAATACCTACGGTTTCTTTCACTTGTCCGCCGATACGCTCTGCCAGCAAAGCCACCTTTAGCCCTTTACGTGCCGAATAGATAGCTGCTGCCGATCCGGCAGGGCCTCCACCTACAACGGCTACATCATATTCTTTTGGCGCAGACGAATCTACTGCCTGACGCTCAGAACCATATTGATTTTCGAGCTTTGTCAGCAGTTCACCGAAGTCGCCTCTACCAACATGCAACAGTTGTCCGTCGGCAAATACGGCTGGTACTCCTTGTAGTTTAAGGGCATCTACTTCTTGCTGATTGATAGCTCCGTCAACCATTTCATGTGATATTCCGGGATTGAGAACGGCCATCACGTTCAGCGCCTGTACTATATCGGGACAGTTGGTACATGTAAGTGATACATAAGTAGTAAGGCGGATAGGTCCTTTAAGAGCCTTTACTCTGCCTGCGATAAAGTCGTCAGGAATATTCTTTCCCTTTCCATCACTATTGAGTATAGCCAGCAATAGGGAGGTAAATTCGTGTCCGTTAGGCACTCCCCTGAACTTTATTCCTGTCGGTTGCCCGTTTTTCAGCAATGAAAACTCTAAGGCATCCCCACCCTTTTCTTGTAACGATATATTATTGCCCGAACAGGCAGCTACATCACTCAGTAGCTCCACCAGTTCGTTGCGGCTCTCGTGCGTAGCAGACACCGATACATCGAATGTATATTGATTTTTAAGATCTGCAAAAAGTCCTTGTAATTGATCTTTCAATGATGAATCCAGCATATATTTTTAGCTTTGAATTAAAGTAGTGGATAAAAAATTAAAAGTGTCCGAAAAGTATTCATCTGCTTCATTGCTTGCTTCATCAGTCGTAGGTCACATACTTTAGTATGCTTCCGTCCTTCTGAGAACCAGCGACCTAGCATCTAAACCCTTTTTGAACACTTCCAACTAAAATAACAAAAAGAGACTGCCTAACATAGTTTCAAGACAGTCTCTCACTATATTTGTTTGATTAGATCTTACCAACCAGGTCGATGCTTGGTTTCAGTGTTTCTTCGCCTTTTTTCCATTTTGCAGGACAAACTTCACCGTCGTGAGTAGCTACAAACTGAGCTGCTTCTACTTTGCGTAACAGTTCATCGGCATTACGTCCGATTCCGTTATCATGGATTTCAGCAATCTTGATCTGTCCTTCCGGATTAACAAGGAAAGTCCCTCTGTATGCCATTCCGTCTTCTTCGATCATTACACCGAACGAGCGGCTAAGTACACCTGTTGGATCTGCCAACATCGGATATTTGATTTTGCGAATGCTTTCTGATGCATCGTGCCATGCTTTGTGTACAAAGTGAGAATCTGTACTTACAGAATATACTTCTACACCCATTGCCTGAAGCTGATCATATTTATCGGCTACATCTACCAGTTCGGTAGGACACACGAATGTAAAGTCGGCAGGATAGAAGAAAAAGATAGCCCATTTGCCTTTTACATCTTCGCTTGAAACTGTTTTGAATGCACCGTTGTGATAAGCTTGAACTTTAAATTCCGGTAATTTGGAGTTGATGATTGGTTCCATAATAATTTCGAGTTTTTTAGATAAATAAAATTTATAATTCTGATGCAAATATATATAGTTTTTATTTATATAAAAATTATTATTGATAGATTATACCTATATCATCTTAGAGAAAAATAATTGTAAAGGGCAAGTAATTCAGTCTCAAATATTCACAAAAAAGAAGGACTGTACGCTGTACAATCCTTCTTCTTATATTTCATTTATACCTGAATTATTCTTTTTCTTTATACCATTTGTAAAGGGTTCCGTCTACAAACTGGAAGTACCACTGGTTTTTGAACTTGTCTACATACATCAGTGTCTGGTTGTTGTAGTCTTTTTGCTCAACTACTGTATATTTATCTCCCATCAGGTTTACAATCTGGTCGGGTGTCATACCCAACTGTACTTGCTTAAGCTGTGTATTGTAGGCTGTACCACAAGCTGTAAGGGCTAAAGCCATTAATAGTGTGAAAAGTAATTTTTTCATAATATAATTGTTTTTATTAATTAGTAAACAACGGACTGCTATAGAAAGTTCGTTTTGTAAATTTGCAATTACAAAAATACAGCAAAAAATGATGGAGAGATCAAAATTGAGTCCATTTATTTTCGTGTAGGTTTGTAACTGGCTTCGTCTATATTAATAATTAAACGGATTTTCGGACTGAATATTGTTGTCTGTGCAATTATTTTCCACCTATATGCCGGTAAAAGATTACCCCGAACTCATCGTTCGGGGTAACTAAGTAAAACCATGATCGTAGCGTGTAGAGAATACGGGATTATTTACTTATATACAATCTGTATTCTCCCGGTTGTAATTCTATTGTTTGTTTTCCGGTTAGGAAATCTGTTGTCGTATTGGCGAAATATTCCTGCCATTGTCCCGCTTTACCAAGATCGACGTCTGCCGACAATGGCTTTACATCAAAATTGGCAATAGCACAAACATAATCGTCTCCCGATTTGAGTAATATCTGTTTGTATTGTCCGATCAGGTCTATTGTGTAATCGGCTGCAGAGAATACGGCATTTGTATTGCGAAGCTTATTCATCTTGGCATATACATTATACAAAGCTTTTCTCTCAGGTACATCGTAATAATCCCAGCGTATAGGTTTATTCCCCAAACGGTCATTATTGAGTTCAAAGTCGTAACCCACTTCACCGAATTGCCATATCATCTTCGGGCCGGGCAATGTCATTAGTATGACTGCTGCTGCCTCAGTGCGTTGTAGTCCGGTTGCCAGCTCTTTTACATCATACGGCGGATTCGAGCTGTTTCCGTACGAATTGTTCTTAAACATGATGCGTTCTTCATCGTGGCTTTCCATATAAGCGACAAGATTGGGTTTTGCCCATCCCCTCTCCTGATACGATGCCCATTTAACGTCTCCTTTAGGGCCATAGTCTCCCGGCTCGGCTCCCCAGCCCATAGTGGCTTCGTTAAAGTTGTAATTGATATTACCCCATAGCTTTATGCCATAGTCGGCAAGCTCTTTTTCTTCGTCATTATCGGACAGATGCTCGAAAATAACAATAACATCTGAGTTTCTTTTCTTTATTTCGTCATAAATACGTTTCAGATTCTTTATACGGGCTGCATCGTAAGGGCTACCCCACGAATCGGCAGGATACGGTGTATTTGAGAAACCTTTGGTAAAGTCGAGACGGAAACCGTCTATCTTATACTCTTTCATCCAGTATGAGAATACACTGTCTACAAAAGTTTTTGTATAAGGACTTTCATGATTGAAGTCACAACCCCACTGTGCATCGGGGTTGGCAAAATTGGATTTTTGATTGTACCAAGGATTGTCTGCGGTAGGATTGTATTTACCATCGTGATACATCCGCACCATAGGGCTTTGCCCATAGCTATGATTGAGTACAATATCCATTATAACGGCTATACCTCTCTCATGGCAGGCATCGATAAATGCTTTATAATCGTTGGATGTACCATAAGCCTTATCGGGTGCAAAATAGAAGGACGGATTGTAACCCCAGCTATTATTTGCCTCGAATTCGTTAAATGGCATCAATTCTATCGCATTTACTCCCAGATTTTGCAGATAGTCGAGTTTTCCCTGAACACCTTTGATACTGCCTTCTTCGGTAAAGTCGCGGATAAGTATCTCATATATAACCATATTATCAGGGTTAGACACTTTGAAGTTGGATGCTTTCCATGAATAACTTGCAGGTGATGTATTCACTACCATCGCTATTTCCTCAGTTTTGCCTGTAGGATAAGCTATCAGATTAGGGTAAATGGTACTCAATATTTTAGAATCGTTCCAAGGGTCTGAAATCTTATTAGCATAAGGATCTGCCACTCTTATTGTATTATCAATGAGGTATTGACAAATGTATTCTTTACCTTTTTGCAAATCGCCTATGCGTATCCAGAAACGGTTAGTCTCGTTATCCTTTTTCATCTTATATTTTTCGGAAACTTCCCAGTTGTTAAAATCACCTATCAGATAAACTGATTCTTTACCCGGCGCAAAAAGCACGAATCCGAGTGAATCGTCACTTATCCGATTGATACCGTCACGCATATCGGCAACCACAGGGGTGGCAGGAACTTCAGGATCGGGAATTACCGGATTGGAATCATCGTCGCTACACGACAGCCAGATAGCGGCAAAAAAGAACAGGAATAAATGTTTAATTTTCATGGTAATGGTTTGTTCTGTTAGACTACAGATTAATTAACAGCAAAATTAAGTCACTTACTATAAACAATTTATCACTAACTGTATAAATCAGACAAAAATACTCCGCAAACGTTTGCTTTCAGGGAAACCGAACAAGACTTTACATTATTTCATGCTTAAAATAGTCCAGCATTAAACTTATTACTATAGAATTAGTCTATATTATATAAATATGATAGAGTTCGTATTTTGGATAAAGCGACACCTCATTGGCCGAATTTCGACACACTACGGGGAAATACACATGATAATATAAACGACTAATACTTATTGCTATGAAACGGATTTTGGTTTTTATATGGATAATTAGTCTGACGCTATTACAACAAAGTTGTAATGACAGTAAGAATACTGAAAAGGACAAAAATGAGAACAATACTGAACGTATTGAAGTTACTAACGGCCAAACTAATGCGATATCCGATACGACCTTCTATGTAGCCAAGATTCCGGATGAGAATACAAGTGCCTCGTATCAAAACAACGAGCCTGCATATTACCAACCACCGCAGGCAGATGAAAATAATGAGACTTACAAAAACAATTACAGTTCAGGATTTTATGTTCTGGCAACACCCACCGATGCCATACGCACAGAGAATGTAATTCCATCCATATCGTATAATAACGAACCATATTATAATTATAGTAATCAACCGACTGACGATTATTATTACCAGGATTATACTCCGTATTATGACAACAATAATAATTATTATGGAGGCTATTATTATCCTCTGCCCGATAATAACTATTATTCAGACTATTACTATTATGACAATAGTTCGAGCTATTATTACAATGATTATTATTATGACGACCATTATGACTATACATATCCATCTTATACAAAACCTGTAAGGCCAAACAGACCGAACAGACCCCATTTGCCAAACAGGCCTAAACCGATTAAACCTAAACCGGAATATCCATCTGTTCCGCCTGTGAGACCGGTACCGCCAACAGGTATAAAACCTATAGAAAGACCTAAACCGGAGAGACCTGTCACCAGACCGGAAAGGCCGGAAAATACAAGACCTACGGAAAATGACAGGCCGGGTGTAAGACCTGTACCACCAACAGAAACAAGACCTATAGAAAGACCGAAACCTGAGAAACCTATTACCAGACCGGACAGACCGGAAAATACAAGACCTACGGAAAATGACAGGCCGGGTGTAAGACCTGTACCACCAACAGAAACAAGACCTATAGAAAGACCGAAACCTGAGAAACCTATTACCAGACCGGACAGACCGGAGAATACAAGACCTACAGAGAATGACAAACCCAGTGTAAGACCTGTGCCTACGCCTGAAGGTTCAAACGGATTAAGACCTGACAGAAGACCTACTATCGAAAATCCGAACAAACAACCCGATACTCCGACACAGCGACCAACATATGTTGCTCCTAATCAGGAAAGACAAGAAGCAGAAAACCGCCGTCAGAGAGAGGCTCAGCAAAGGCTAGAGACCGAAAGGCGAGAAGCCGAAAGTCGTCGTCAAAGAGAGGCTCAGGAAAGGCAAGAAACAGAAAGACGAGAGGCTGAAAGCAGAAGGCAACGTGAGGAACAGGACAGACAGAACAGAGAGAGACAGGAAGCTGAGAGTCGCAGACAAAGAGAGGCTCAGGAGAGGCAAGAGACTGAAAGAAGAGAAGCCGAGAGCAGAAGGCAACGCGAGGAACAAGACAGACAAAACAGAGAGAGACAGGAAGCTGAGAGTCGTCGTCAGAGAGAAGCTCAACAAAGACAAGAAACGGAGAGAAGGGAAGCTGAGAGCAGAAGACAACGAGAAGAACAGGACAGACAAGAGCGTAGCCGGAGAGAAACCACCGAACGTAGTGGATCAGGTAGAAGCAGATAAATTACCTACATTCATTCCTGCATTCAATATAGATTATATCGACAGGTGTCAGTATACTGACACCTGTTTCCTATATAAAGAAATCTTCAGACCGGTATATTCTCTATCAGAATCTGATTATCTGGCTGATCGAAATAAGTACATGTTTTGGCAGTTAAATCGACAATCCACTTTACAACTCCTGCTTCAGCTGAATCGGTACAAAATGTAAGGTAGTCTGTTTTTCCCTGCTGATGTGTCTTCAGATAGTGCTTGAAGTTATCAATATTGGGTTCTGTGCTTATTTCTAATAAAGGATACTCTGCCTGTGAGTTAAGAGTATAGTTATTTTTGTCTATATATTCGGCATGTCCGTCCGATACATAGATAGTGTATTTAACAACACCTAATGCAATCAATGCCTGAATATATTCCGGAAAATCTGCTCCGCTTTTCACTTTAGAGTGAGCATCTTGAATATCTGCTAATGTGAACATATTGTGTAATAATTATAAATATAGTTTCTAGAACAATTATAACTGTCATAGAGTTCTGTATCGTCAAAGATTATGGGAGAGGGAAGGATAAATTGATCGAGATTTGTGTATATTTGAGAAAACAATCTAATAAATATGGACATAGAAACAGCAAAGTATATAACTACATATTATTATCATCTGTTTTCTGACGAAGAAAAATTAGCATTAAGACATCGACATTCTACGATTAAACTATCAGATAGAGAAGGAGATGATTTTATTAAAGCAACAGAAATATATAAAAAGAAAGGATGGTTGTCTGATTGGCAGCCGGTTTTAGATCTTATAAAAGACGGAGAAGATATCTTTTTAATGAATGTCGCAAAAAGAATTATGGCTGAATCTCCCGACAAAGTTCTTCTAAATTATTGTCCTAAGTGCAATGGTCTAGCAAGGACGCCACAAGCGAAACAATGCCGATTCTGTGGTTACGATTGGCATTAAATCTATTTAAAGAATCATGAATATATCAGAACAAGAAATTCCCATTGATGTCTATATGGAGATGAGAGTAGCATGCGGGCTATCGGCAAAAACATTGGAAGCATCGCAGATAGGGCTTAAGAATTCTATTCATTCCGTAGCAGTAAAGGCAAATGGAGCCATTATCGGTATGGGGAGGATAATAGGCGATGGAGGATGCTTTTGTCAGATTGTAGATATCTGCGTTTTACCCGAATACCAGAAGAAAGGTGTCGGTAAAATGATAATGGAGAATCTTATGGGATTTGTTCACAAGAAATTGCCGTCATCATGCTATGTGAGCCTGATAGCAGATGGAGATGCCTCATTTTTATATGAGAAATACGGATTTAAAGACACCTTACCTGCATCGAAAGGTATGTCTCTGAAAGTGTAAATTTATTTTAATGTGTATGACAATAATATAATATATGGAATTAGAAATACTGAATAAAGAATTTGCAGTATGTAAACTGCAAGGAGTTGAGAATATTAATCTGAATGATGAATATTGTTTTATAGGAAAAACAGATGAAGAAATCTCATTAGTGTGTGAAGAATCATCTATACCGTCAGATTGTATAGAATGTGAGAAAGGATGGAAAGCATTCAAAATTAAAGGAACACTTGATTTTGCTCTAGTGGGTATTCTGGCTAAAATAGCGACCCTGCTTGCTGAAAACAATATTAGTATTTTTGCCATCTCTACATATAATACAGATTATATACTAGTAAAAAAAGATAGTTTTCGCAATGCAATTACTGTTATGAAGGAGAATAATTATAAGGTTATTAATTCTGATGAAAGTTGATTAGCTAACCCAAAGTTACAAATATAATGACAGGAAAATATTCAAATGCGGTTTTAAAAGAGAATGTTGATGTTGTATTTCAATACAGAAATGCAATACCAATGGAACTTATCTCCTTTTGGAATGGCGGGGAAGCCTGGACAGGGCATCTTCTTATAATGCAGAAAGAGGATATACCAATAGAAAAAGCATTTGCTCTTTTTGCATTCCGGACTCTCTGCCTGTTTGAAGAGTGGGATATCAATGATACATTCTCTGAAGATCAAATAAGATCTAATTATGGTATAGCTGTTGGACATTATGACGATCAAGATATTATAAAACAGACCTCTATTGATTATTTTATGAGATGGTCTAATTACCCTCCTTTAATAGATTCTTCAAAAGAGCATGTAAAGAGTGGTAAAAGTTACTGTCAGGTATCCGTAAATAATCGTATAATGGAAGCTTCCGAGCTTAATGAATTCGATCCGCTCAAAAACTATAGGATAAAGGA
The DNA here is from genome assembly GCA_040395895.1 of Dysgonomonas hofstadii. GTDB lineage: Bacteria > Bacteroidota > Bacteroidia > Bacteroidales > Dysgonomonadaceae > Dysgonomonas > Dysgonomonas hofstadii_A. The sequence goes on along the minus strand of JBEBPN010000005.1, from coordinate 74,936 downwards.
ATGCTTTCAGGTAAAAGACAGATGGAATTCTCAGCATTATATTTTGGTGACAGACAACGAGTATATATATTATGAAGGCTGGACAAATGCTTAGGTATCTGATTTACAGAGCTATTTTTAACTTAAATTTTTAAATCATGAAAAAAATATTTTATTTATTCTTATTCACTGTTATATTTTCAGCTTGTACTACTAATAGATATACCCTATTGGATAAAGATCAAAACAAAAATTTCTTGATTGAATACATCGACAATCTTGCAAAGGAGAAAAAAATAACCAAACATCCAATAATTATTCTTGATGGAGAACAATATAGATATGATGTTGAACTAAAGAAGAATAAGCTGCCAATATTAAAGAATGATATTATCAAGATTGATTTATTGAAGAATAAAGCAGCACAAAAAGTGTTTGGAGAGTCTGCTAAAAATGGAGTTCTATTAATAACTACAAAATCATCTCAGAAAAACAATGATAATTAGATAGAAGGTCAAACTACTCACTAACAGATATAAAACAAAAAAGCAACCTCATTTTTGAGATTGCTTTCCTTAGTTGCGGAGACCGGATTCGAACCGATGACCTCCAGGTTATGAGCCTGGCGAGCTACCACTGCTCCACCCCGCGATATTGTGAGTGCAAAAGTATGCAAATAAACCTAACGTTCCAAATAAAAATGGCATTAATAAATAATTTTATTCTATCAGACGGCTTAAGTTATAAATAACGAAGAGGTTACCTGCAAAACTTTTTTACCATGTATAGGTAAGACCAAAGCGAAGCATTTCGTTATAGTTGAAAAATTTATATTTCGGGTCTCTATTCTCAGGGGTAAGGGAGTCATCGTACTTCACATACAAGTACAAGGTAGTAGACAAATATCTGTTCAGAGCAAAATTCAATGAATTCTCAAACTCTACATATACCTTCTCATAGTTAGTAAAATATTTCAGACGTGAAGTAAAACTCGTATATCTGTTGCGGCTATATGAAAGATTCACATTAAATGTAGAACCGTATTCTGTCTTCGACTTATCCCCTTCTTCTATGCCAAACTGCTTTTCATCTACCCTGTTGTCTCCGACAAACTTATAGTTGAGTGAAAGTACTGAAAGGTCTGCCGCAACATTAAATTTACGGTATTTATCCTGCTTTGATACAGTTTCGGTCTTGTAACGCATACCGAGACCGAGATTCAGTTCAAAAGGAGAAAGTATAGCACGCTGAACCACTGTACGATCACCCACTTTTTTCTTTTCAAATAGCGGAGTTTTCATTTCAAGATTAGTAGAATAAGACCACTTCTTGAAAGCCTCGATACTAAAAGTACTATATGTCCTGAGGTAATCATCTATAATATTTATACCATCATTGTCGTCCTTTTTCGATCCGGTTATTTGCTGAAGATTCAGACGCCACTCAAACAGATTATTGAACGCTATTTTCTTTTTCTTGTAATTTGCATTCACCACCTGATTGCTATATAGGTTGAAGTTGTTATCGCTACCCCATTTCTCCGAAAAACTATTTTGAGAAGCCTGCAATTCATGCTTTCCGTTGATGATCCAATACACCGGCTTTATCTTTATCTTCTCTATCTCAGGTTTACTGAATTCGATCGGATTCTCCGCCGTAATCAGCTCTTTGAAAGGATTCCGCTGTTCCACTACAGCTTCTTTAATGACAGGAGTACCTTTAAACGCCGAAGCATCGAGTTGTATGCGTTGAGGATTACTTGTATAATACAATCTCCTCATATCTTCCATATGTTCTACACGCTTCAACTGTGGAGCAAACGTGCTATCAGGAGATATAAGATAAAAAGGCTCTATACCTGATGTTGTATCATCTTTCGATCTGAAATCAATATTACGAGGCAATATCTTACCCTCAAATATAACAGGCAGATAGGCCGGCTCAAAAATGACAGTATCGCGAAATGAAACATTGTTAGAGAATGGAACCCAGTCGGGAGTCATTATAATCAGTCCGTTCTTATCTCTTATTGGCTGTAGATTAGCCTCCTGTATCTGATTGGCATAAGCCGTATCTATCTTCAATGGTGCCGAAAAGCCCCGCATCGTATCTTTGGTAGAAACTTCGCGAACTCTCGATTCAATATCTGTTATCTTATTCAACAGGCTATCTTTCCTTACCCCGTTATTTCGGTCTGTCTGGGCATATGTAGATAAACTAGTAAACAAAAATATAATAAGGCTGAAATAGATTTTACTTACCCTCATTTCACTTATTCTTTTCAATGTCAGAATTTTCGTAGTTATAATAATCTGCAAATTTAGCAATTAAATCTTAATTTATTAGTTTAATTTATATTAAAAGCCTTTTCATCGTCACATTACGGATGATTCTGCTCCTATTTTTATCCTTTTGTGTGCCATTTGAATATTTTGGTGTAAATTTGTAAATCATATTTCAGAAAACTTCAGATGAATACATTCGGAACCATTTTCAGACTTACATCATACGGCGAATCACATGGTGCTGCTATCGGCGGAGTCATAGACGGCTGCCCTGCAGGAATCACTATCAACATGGACTTTATACAAAGCGAGCTTAACCGCCGCCGTCCGGGACAATCAAAGATTACCACTCCACGCAAAGAAGCCGATGAAGTTGAGTTTCTTTCAGGAATATACGATGGCCACACTACAGGTACTCCTATCGGATTCATTATACGGAACAACAATCAGCATTCTTCGGACTACGACAATATGAAAGACATCTATCGTCCGTCTCATGCCGATTATACATATAGCCAGAAATACGGTATCCGCGACCACAGAGGAGGAGGACGTTCTTCGGCAAGGGAAACCATTGCACGATGTGTAGGCGGCGCTATTGCTAAACTGGCATTGAAACAGCTATCTATAGAGGTTACAGCCTTTACATCGCAGGTAGCGAATATCAGATTGGAGAAATCATATACGGAATACGACCTTTCCCTGATAGAATCTACTCCTGTGCGTTGCCCTGATCCTGCGAAAGCTGCTGAAATGATCAGCCTGATAGAAGAGGTGAAAGCAAAAGGCGATACTATCGGAGGAGTTATCACATGTGTAATAAAAGGTACTCCGGCCGGTCTGGGTGAGCCCGTATTCGGCAAATTGCACGCCTCTCTTGGCAGTGCTATGCTAAGCATTAATGCAGTAAAAGGCTTTGAATATGGCGATGGATTCGATGTTAGCCATCGCGGATCGGAAGTGAACGATGTATTTTATAACGACAATGGCAAGATAAGCACCCGTACCAATCATTCGGGCGGAATACAAGGCGGAATATCCAACGGACAAGACATATACTTCCGTGTAGCATTCAAACCTGTAGCAACGATACTTATGCACCAGGATACGGTGAATAAAGACGGTGAAAACACCGATCTGAAGGCTCGCGGACGTCACGATGCCTGTGTATTACCACGTGCTGTACCTATCGTGGAAGCGATGGCTGCTATGACTATCTTGGATCACTATCTGCTTAGTAAGATAGACCGGGCTTTTATCTGACAAGGGCTATAAATGCCAGTAGGTATATTTGTCGAGAATCATTTTAACTAAAACCTGACAAAACTAACATTAGTTACAAGTTTGCCTCGTCTTCACTTCGGCGATTTCCAATTCGTCGCCCTACGGGCAGTTACGAGTTACAAGTATTCTTCTTTGCATCTTTTGCACGTTTGCGTGAGATAATTTTAACTAAAACCTTACAGACCTGACAAGTTTACCAGTCTTTAGTCTACTAGCTTGCTAGTTCAACTCTCCTTTTTTCTAGTACACTAGTAGACTTAAAACTAGTACACTCATCATCAATTAGCTCCGCTGATTGTTAATTCAAAGACCGCTTTCATTGGCATATCGGCACATTTCCAAAATGTTATTCGGCGTTAGCCAATTAGCACATCGATATACTATAGATAAAGTTTCTGATTATTCTTTACGATCTGAGATTCTTCCACAAATGATGCAATGCCATCAACGGACTGCGAAATAACATGCGTGGTCCTGAAAAACGCATTACCTCTTGTATTCTGGCTTTCATATCGGGTTTGTAGCAGTGGATCGGGCATTTCTCACAGGTTGGCTTATCTTCACTGTAGGTACACCGTTCAAGCCTCTTTTCTGCATATTCGTTCAGAGCCGCACATTCGGGACATAAACCATCCCTTACACCGTGTTTGGCAGCACAATATATGCGAATCATTTTCGCGACAGTCTTTTTCTCAGCGCTATCCATTATTCTTCAACAAAGCCCCCGTCTATCATTCTTTGCGGATTAGAGAAAAGAGCCATTCCCGTTTTCATCTTTTTAAATCCCAATTTCTTATAGAAACCCTCTTTACCTGGCGATGCGTATAAAATACAGTTACAATCGGGAGTGGTCGAGAGCAATCGGCTTACTATCTCCTGTCCTATCCTGTGTCCCTGATATGCAGGGTCTACCGCTATATCGTACATAGCAGACTGACGTACACCGTCAGAGATAACACGTCCGATACCTATCAGGTCTTTACCATCGAAAACGAATACAACAGCATAACTTACCTCAAAGGATATTCTATGCTTCTCGGGATCGGTATATGACATACCTACCTGTTGTAGTATCTCCACAACCCTTTCCCACGATACATTATTACAATTATCCTGATATCTGAGATTCATAAATAGAGATTTTATTTATTCAAAATTGAATATAAGCGAGATCATACGAGATTTACCAGAACCGATGGCCTGACTATATTTCAACAGGTCCTGATCATCGAGTCCGGAACGATCTTTATTAATCAGATCGACAAGCCCGAACGAGAAACGCAACTCGGGACAAAGTTTAAATAATGGCAAATATATATTACAGCCTACACCGAATTCGAGGCCGTAATCCATTTTCTTAAAATACAAAGGTTCATCTTTCTTGGTTCCAAGGTCCATAGCGCCATATACTCCGGCCAAAACATAAGGACGGTAGTTTTGCATACGCGGCACACTGAATTTCAGGTGCAAAGGTACTGTCAGGTAATTAGCCCGTAAAGAGCGCTCATACTCTTTACCTGAAGTCTGTTCTTTAAATACAAATCGTCTCTCTCCCAGATGCAGGCTGGGCGACAAGCGAAGATTCAGGTATTGGTTTAGATAACGGTCACCGATAATCCCTACGCTAAACCCTACCGAGTAGGAAGGTATCTCGGCAAACCATGCTTCACCGTTTTCACCGACATATCCGGTATGATTAAACAGCATATCCTGTCCGTTGATTCCTATCGAGAAACCGAGATGGTACAACTTCTGGTCACCAAACGGCTGATTGAGCGGCTTACGATATTGAGCCTGACCATACAGCATCGATACAAAGCTGCACATAAGCAGCAATATAAATAATCTGATATATCCTGATTTGTGTTTCATTTACATTATAAACGGTTATCCTCTCCTGTTATTATACCTGAATTCAAACATAATAACTTAGAAAGATTAAAAATAAGCGTTAATTATTTATTTTACCCCAAATTGCAAACTCGACATAACAAACTAATGTATAAATAATTAGAAATATTTCTCAAAGAAATTATAGATATAACCAATAACTATATTTATAATATCTAATAGTCTGAATTTTGGATGAATAAAAAAACTAACTATATTTGTGCATCAAAGTTAGTAATAATATTAAAAAACGAAAATCATGGCTTACGTAATTAATGAAGATTGCATTGCTTGTGGTACTTGTATAGACGAGTGTCCTGTAAACGCAATATCGGAAGGAGATATCTATGTTATAGATCCTGACACTTGCACAGATTGTGGTACTTGCGCTGATGCATGTCCAACTGAAGCAATTCACCCTGCATAATTTATCAGGGCTATAAAATACTAGGAGGCTGAATCATCAGCCTCCTTTTTTGTTTTAAGATATAAGCAAAAAAACAGGAAGGCGCAATGCCTTCCTGTTTTCATATCATTAGACATGCAACGATCAATAAACGTGTCCGTCGTCTTTCAGGTCTTTCACATCGAAAGGTTTCTTTTCCAGAGAGTTCCATGCATAGAAGATATATGCAAGTACAATCGGAACCAGAAGAGATACGATAGACATCACTGTCAGCGTAAATTCACTGGACGAAGAGTTCTCGATAGTCAATGAGCTTTGCAGGTCGGTAGCAGACGGATAATAAGCTGTATTGTTGAATCCTGTGATAAGCAACAACATACATACTGTAAGTACCGTACCTACACCTGTAAACCATATTCCCGAGCGATATTCTTTAGATAACAGCGATCTGCCGATACCAAACAGCACCAGAAGTACCCCAACCACAAATACCACAAATACAATCGGCATTTCTACCAGATTGAGGAAATATTTGTACTGAACGAGGCTTACCACTTTCGATACAGGATCTACTGCATAACCTTTAGCCAGACATGTCCAGATAACGAATGCAAGGAAGAATACCACAAACGGCAAAGCATTATATAGTAAGAATTTACGTGAACGGTTTACCAAAGTCTCGTCCTGCAAGCGGTTAATAAAGAACAGACAAGCAAGTGTACGAGCCAGGAAGAAAACAGCAAGGCCAAGAAGCCAGCAACGAGGCTCGGCCAATGCTTCCAAACCATGCCACTCAGATCCCCAACGGCTGATAACAGGACTCATTACGTCGGTCATATTACCTTTATTCACTGTAAAGTCTGAACCTGTGAAGAATGTAGCCAGCGCCGCACCTACAAGGAATGTACCTAACAGACCGTTAGCAAACAAGAACCATCTGTATGTGTTGCGTCCGAAAAGGTTACCCGGTTTCGACTGAAACTCATAAGATACTGCCTGCAATACGAAACAGAACAAAATAGCCATCCATACCCAATATGCTCCACCAAAGCTGGTAGAATAGAATAATGGGAACGAAGCAAAAAATGCACCACCGAATGTTACAAGAGTAGTAAATGTATATTCCCATTTACGTCCTAATGCGTTAACAAGTATCATGCGTTCCTTCTCATCTTTGGCTAACGAAAATAGCATCGACTGTCCGCCCTGAACAAACAGAAGGAAAGCAAATATCCCTCCTATCAGGCACATAAGGAACCACCAATAATGTTGTAAAAATGAATAATCCATAGTTATATCTTTTTTTAGATTTCTTGAAGTTTAATCTTGAAATCTTGAAATTATTTAATCTTGAAACTATAATATTAGTGAGAGTCCTCCGGACCTTTCTTTATCTGATTCAGCATAATACGGATTTCTGCTATAAGCAATCCCGTAAACAATGCAAGGAATAAACAGAAGGTTATGATCACAGATTTAGCCGAAAGAGCCGATACTGCAGCCTGCAATGGCAGCACATCCTGAATAGCCCAAGGCTGACGTCCGATCTCTGCAACCATCCATCCGGCCTGTCCGGCTACATATGCCAACGGAATAGTCCAGACACATGCCCACAACAGCCATTTCTTATTTTCAATATCCTTGTTGCGATATACCAAGAAAGATAAAACTATGAACAACAGAATAAAGTATCCGCCAAGATACACCATGATATGGAACGGCCAGAATACCAAAGGAATATTAGGGATCAGCTGATCAGGTGTTTCAAGATAACCATAACCGAAATAAGCATAGTTTGCTTTCAATACATTCTTGTATTCCGTAGCAGCAGCCTCATTTCCGTCCTTTTTGGCTTTCTTATAGTCTGCCAATGCCTGAATAGCTAATTTTCCTTTCGATTGCTTTTCGACGAAAGACAAGGCTGTAGAACCATCCGGCTCTTTATAGCCTCCGTCTATTATATCTTTTATTCCCGGCACATAAGCATCCAGTTCACCGAAGCTAAGCCATGAAAGTCCCTTAGGGATATTTATATTAAGAATATAAGGATCTACATTGTCGTTGTATGATTCTTTCGCCGGATTAGGGATAGCAAAAGCTATAAGCCCCACTCCTTCGCCACCTTCATACAAACCCTCCATAACAGCCAGTTTCATCGGTTGTTTTTCAGCTACCTGCTGAGCCGAACCGTGACCTGTCCACAGGATAAGCAAAGACGATACAAGGCCGAACATAGCAGCTACTTTCATGCTCTGACGGGCAAACTCGGCATTCTTTTTCTTCAACATATACCATGCTGCAATACCAGCTACAACTACAGCTCCCAATACCCATCCGGAAAGAACGGTGTGGAAGAATTTGTTGATTGCCACAGGCGATAATGCTACAGCCCAGAAGTCGATCATTTCGTTACGTGTAGTATCCGGATTAAATTCCATACCTACAGGATATTGCATCCATGCGTTGGCTACAAGAATCCACAGTGCCGAAAGGGTTGCCCCTGTAATAGTCAGCCATGTAGATGCAAGGTGAAATCCTTTGCTTACACGTTTCCATCCGAAGAACATGATGGAAATGAACGTAGCTTCCAGGAAGAAGGCTACAGTAGCTTCGATAGCCAGCGGAGCACCGAAGATGTCCCCTACAAACCAACTGTAGTTTGACCAGTTGGTACCAAACTGGAATTCGAGAATAAGCCCTGTGGCAACCCCGATAGCGAAGTTGATACCAAAGATATTCATCCAGAATTTCGCAGTTTTTTTCCATTGCTCGTTACCTGTACGCACATACATTGTCTCCATGATTGCCATAATGATCCCTAACCCCAAAGTGAGAGGGACAAACAACCAGTGATACATTGCTGTCATAGCAAACTGGGCTCTTGACCAGTCTATTAACGATGTACTTAGTAGTTCCATAAATAATAGTTTTATATTAGTAATTATATGAGGATTCCGGTTATTCGTTCACTGTAGAATTATTAATCAGTTCTTCAGTCACATAGTCCGACTTACTTTCAGCATCATCGAATTTAGAATTCAGAAAATTAGGGAAAAAGAACGGCCGCAAGATCAGGAACATGATAATGAGCTTGATGATTACGATAGTCCACAGCGTTTTACCCAAAGTCATACTTTTAAACCCGTCTCTAAACATTGTAAAGAAATTGAATCGGGGCATTGTTTCATTCATAATTATTGTGTTTTGTCAATTTTAATACTCTTTATACTCGAGGCCGAATGTGTGAGCCACAGCTTTGTACACAATATCGCCTTTTATTATATTCAAACCTTTTCTCAAATCTTTATGCTGGCGGCATGCTTCTTCCCAACCCAGATTAGCAAGCTCCAAAGCATACGGCAGTGTTGCATTAGTCAGTGCCAACGTAGAAGTCATAGGCACAGCTCCCGGTATATTTGCCACACAGTAGTGTACTACTTCATCTATAACAAATACAGGATCTAAGTGTGTAGTCGGATGCGAAGTCTCAAAACATCCGCCCTGATCGATAGCCACATCTACCAGTACTGTACCCGGTTGCATCAGTTTCAGCATATCGCGTGTCACCACATGCGGCGCTTTATCACCTGCTATAAGCACAGCGCCCACTATCAGGTCTGCATCTTTGCAAAGCTCGGTAATAGTATGTGTATCTGAGTAGCGGGTAGTAACATTTGCCGGCATCACATCGCTCAGGTAGCGCAAACGCGGCAAGCTTTTATCCAAAACGGTTACCCTCGCCCCCATTCCGGCGGCTATCCATGCCGATTGTGCCCCTACGACACCACCGCCTATAACAACCACATGGGCAGGTTTCACTCCCGGAACACCTCCCAGCAGAACACCCTTACCCAGATGAGGTTTTTCGAGAAAACGGGCACCTTCCTGTATCGCCATACGTCCTGCCACTTCACTCATAGGTACGAGCAACGGCAACGAACGGTCAGGTAATTCCACTGTCTCGTAAGCTATACATATAGCTTTACTTTTTATCATAGCCTTAGTCAGTTCAAGACTGGAGGCAAAATGAAAATATGTGAATACAATCTGGTTTTCGCGAATAAGATCATATTCCTGTTGTATCGGCTCCTTCACTTTCACTATCATGTCGGCTATGGCGTAGGTATCTTCGATAGTAGGCAGTATTTTGGCTCCGGAATTAGTATAATCTATATCCGAAAAACCGCTACCTACCCCCGCACCCGTCTGGACATATACGTCATGTCCTCCGGCTACCAATTCATGAACTCCCGCAGGCGTAACAGCCACACGATTTTCAAAAGCTTTTAATTCTTTAGGGATTCCGATTTTCATATATTATTCTTATTTAAAATAGGATTAAATAATAACTAAGCTTCGCCTATCGGTCCGTTTATCGGAGGAAGAAAACCCGGAGAATTGTCTGCCGAAACCTGACCATACTGAGCCTCATACCTGTTGATATTCTCATTTAACGCAAACAGGAGGCGTTTAGCATGTTCGGGTGTAAGTATAATGCGCGATTTAACTTTCGCTTTAGGCAGTCCGGGCAGGATACGAACAAAGTCGATAACAAATTCAGACGATGAATGGGCGATTATTGCCAGATTGGAATATGTACCTTGTGCCACATCTTCAGGCAATTCGATCTGAATTTGACCTTCTTGTTCATTTTTGTTTTCCATACTTCTATTGATCAATTATAGATTTAACCTTCACTTTATAGTTCCCATTCTTACAAAGGAACAGAAATATCACAGAATTTCAAAGCTTTCTGTATATATTTTATAACACAAATATACATTTTTTTAAGATTCAGGATACTTTCACTTCCTCTTCTTCTTTTAATGCGATCTCCTCTTGCTGCAACGGGATAACCACCGCTTTTCGTTTTTTTCTCAACACTATTATTTGAGCAATAGTACCTATCACTCCCAGACCAAGCATTACAAGCCGCATAGTACCATCGAATACAACAAATGCGGTAAAGGAAACCATACACCACATAAGACCGATAGATATAAGCAGTCCTTTGATAGTAAAACCTTCATTCACTCTATTAATGTATCTTCCGGTCAGTTTATTATTCAATAATTTCTGATGCAAACGAGGCGAACTCTTTGCAAACAACACACCTGTAAGCAATATGAACGGAGTCGTCGGCAGTCCGGGTGTGACTATCCCCAACAATCCGAGACTCAGGGTTATCAACCCCAATGTTATGTATAAATACTTGATCATTGCGTGCTTCGTGTTTGATTTCTTCCCTATACAGAATAAGATAAGCAAAGAAAGAAAAAAAGTCTGAGATTCCGCACTAATAAACCGATTTTAATATAGACGAGGTTAATAAAAGCATGCATTTTGATAAAGAACACCTATTTCAATGAATAAAACATCAGACATTTTTTGATTCTCAGAATACACTTACAAAAATAATTTTAACTAAAACCTGACAAACCAAACAAAAATTACAAGTTTGCTAGTCTTTAGTCTACTAGCTTGCTGGTCTTAATTAGCTTCGTCGATTGCTTAGCAATTCATCTTTTGTAGGGGCACCCACAAGGGATGCCCGCCTATACAATAAACGGGCAGGGACAAGCCGCTGCCCCTACTGCTGGTACACTAAATTTTAACTAAAACCTGACAAGTTGTACAGTTAACAGTCAACAACCTTTTACTTCGTAATTCCTCTTTTTCTAGTATACTGGAACTCTAAGAACTAGTACACTCATCATCAATTCAAAGATCGCTTTCATCGGCATAATCGCACATTTCCGAAACATCATTCGGTGTTGCCCAATTAGCAAATTGACAAACTATAGATAAACATTTTTAATTTTCATACATCCAATTTATTGATCCTCTTTGCTGATGAGAGTTTTGGATAAACAGAAGAATAAAAGAAATTTATTAACAAAAATTTCGACTTAAAAGCACTACTTCAAAAGCCGCACACACAAACAGTTACAACACTTATTAAGCAAAAAAATGATTTGTTTTATCTGTGATTTAACAAAATTGTATTACCTTTGAACCCGAAATACAGAAATGCAAGATTCTAAGCGTAGGGTTTTCGTTCTGTTCCCAAAAGTTGGGAGGGCCATATTCTTTTCTGTGAGGCATTGGAATAGGCTTTAGTGGTAACCTAATGATTATTTTATGAATTATTTGAAGTATCTCTTGATATTTGGAATAGCTTTTATCAGCTTATCATCCAATACATCAAGCACTTCTAGTCTTTCGGAAGGTATTTATCCGGGAAACCAGTTTCCTGATATTAAAAATTTAGAAAACGTATCGGGGACTAAAATTAATTTATCTGATCTGAAAGGTCAAAAAGTATTGGTAAACTTCTGGGCGGCTTACGACGCATATTCGCGTAAGGATAATGTTCTATTCTCCCATTTGATCGAGAATAAGAAATACCCGGTAAAAATGGTATCCGTATCTTTTGACAAGAATGAATCGGTTTATGCGAAAACATTGGCTATGGACAAGATCGACACTGAATATCAGTTCATCGCCGACAATGACATTTCAAAAGACCTGTTCGATCGATTCCGCTTAGACAGAGGATTCAAGAATTACTTAATCGACGAAAACGGAGTAATTGTGGCAATGAATCTGACAGCTAATGACTTGGATCAGCTTATGAACGAGAATTAAATTTTTATTTATTATTTAGAGCGTTTCATTTCTTGTAAATGAGACGCTTTATTCTTTTTTAGCTATATTGGCACAATTATTGTCATTAATCCAATATATTTGTACTTAACATACTGAATAGCATGGCTGACAAAAAACAAAATACACAAGTAAGCAAAGGACTGATAGCAAAAACGCTGGATTGGGCTTATAGCAAAGCAATAGGCGGATTTACAGGTGTAGATTCGGCATACAGTCTGGGAGACAGTTATCTGAACCAAAACGGAACATTGGAGGAACAGGTCGATTCCCTTATCAAATGGCAGGTAGCCAAAGCTGCTACCAGCGGATTTGTGACAGGGTTGGGTGGTATTGCTGTGATGCCGCTGACAGTACCGGCAAATATAGCCAGTGTGATTTATGTACAGATACGCATGATAGCCGCCATCGCCTACATGGGCGGGCACGACATCAACGACGACAGGGTAAAATCAATGGTATACATCTCTATGGCCGGAAACGGAGCTAAAGAGCTGCTAAAAGATATGAGTGTGAAAGCCGGAGAAAAACTGCTTACCAAAATACTGGAAAAAGTCAGTGCCAAGCTGGCAACAAAAATGGGAACAAAAGGTGTCACATCTTTGGGTAAAGCTGTTCCCGTACTCGGTGGTGTAGTAGGCGGTTCATACGATGCCATTACCACACGTGTAGTGGGAAAGGTAGCCAAGAAAATCTTTATAGAGAAGGATAAAAAGACAGGAAAGCCCTTTGCCGACAATGTAGAATATACTGAATACAGCGATTACATCGAATAATCGCCGGAAAGCATAAACCGCACTCCCTGTTTCACAGCCTTATCAAAGATTGCCTTTGCTCTGTTGTTGTCTGCATTTATCCACGACATACAATCGGTAAGCACCACCACCTTCTTTGCCAAGCTGTCGCATTCATCCAGCATATCGTTTAATGAATTGGCTACACAGTAGTCTGTGGCTTCTCCTACCAGTAATACTTCATCAAATCCGTTCAACTTAGAAAGCAGTTCTGTATTCAGGTGAGTAGCGGGTTCACTCTCCCACTCTACAGACGCCCTGAAAATACTGTAATGTTCGGTAGATTGGGAATATCCCTTATAAAATAATTCGTATGACTTATCATTACCTATCGCCCAATCTGACAAGCTATCGGTAACAGCCTTGTTTATCGCCCATCCGTCTGTACCTAATATACAGTGCATCGGCCAGATGGTACAAATATCACCTTTGGCTTCCAGCTGCTCCATATAGGTTAGTGCCAATTCCTGGTTGTACTGAGGAATCCACTTACCATTTCTTACATCATCTGCTGTAACAATAGAGAACACAGGAGGGTGATTTCCTTCCGCGTCTTTCCAATATATCTGATGAGCAATATGGATCGGTTGATGCGAATCGAGTGTAAGGGCTACATAGTCGATCTCGGTCTGATGCTTTCGTATAAAATCACCGATACGCACTACATCCACATCTGCACCATTTACATACAACGAACCCGATGGCAGAGTAAAATCATTTTGCAGGTCGATTCCCAGTATAGCTAGCTTCTTCATATTCTATAAATTATTGATATACAAAGTTAAAACAAAAAAGCGACCTGTAAAAGGCCGCTTTATATTTATGAACTACTAACTATTTTATTAGTAACGAGCACTAACTGCATTCCAGTCGATTATCTTCCATAGCTCAGCCAAGTGGTCTGCTCTGCGGTTTTGATAATCAAGATAATAAGCATGTTCCCAAACATCGAATCCCAGAAGCGGAGTATATCCTTTAGTAATAGGGTTTCCTGCGTTCGGCTCTTTTGTAATATACAGTTTACCTGCATTGTCTTTAGACAACCAAACCCATCCCGATCCGAATACACCTACTCCGGCTGCAACAAATTCTTTTTTGAAATTCTCGAAAGAACCCCATTCTGCATTGATAGCGTCAGCAAGTTTACCTTTAGGTTCGCCACCGCCGTTAGGACTGAAAGAAAGGAAATATATATTGTGATTCAATGTCTGACCGGCATTGTTGAAAATAGCGCCATCGCTTTCTTTAACGATAGTTTCCAGATCTGCATTTTCAAATTTAGTACCTACAATCAGATTGTTCAGATTCGTGATATATGTTTGCAGGTGTTTACCATAATGTAACTCTATTGTCTGCTGACCGATAACCGGTTCTAAAGCGTTAGTTGCATATGGCAACTTTGGTAATTCAAATTTCATAGCTTTTGTTTTTTGATTGTTATTCTTATTATTGTCATTTATATTTTCCGCGCTTACGGCACTACTTATCAATAGTACAGAAAACGTTAAACATGTAAAAAGCATCTTTTTCATAAATAGGTGTTCTTTAGTGTTATTACAAAATTAACAATCTTAATTCGATATTTGTTTAACAATATCCCGATTATTACCATAAATTGTTTTTAACGCACTATTGTTAAAATCTATAAGCACTAACAGCCATATAGATACAGTAACCTTTTCCATATAGATAATTCCGGATAAAAAAGATAATTCAAAAAATTAAATGTGTATTTTTGCTACTAAAATATAAGAAAAGCAATAATCATGGTATTTTTAGACATATCGTCCGTACTGTCAGAAGTAGTAGAAGAGAATCATCAACTGATACCCGTTATCAACCGTTTCGGTATAAAACTGGGACTGGGTGATAAAACTATCGGCGAAATCTGTAAGTCTAATAATATCAATACAGAATTCTTTCTGGCTATCCTCAATACTTTTCTTAATGAAGACTATTTTCCCGAAAAGAAGCTCCAGAAGTTCGATATAGAACTCGTTGTAAAATACATCAAACAAACGGATGCCTACCTGATACACGGGCAGCTGCACAATCTGGAGAAGCACCTCAATGCCTTTCTGTCGATGAGCGATGCCAACAACGCACAACTAAAGCTTATCAGCAGGCTATTCTGTGAATTCAAAGAAGAACTGATAGACCAGATAGAACGAGGCATGGTGAAAGGTGATGCGCCACTGGCTTTACTCACCGACCTCAAAAGCATTATAATCAAACATATATCGGGAAACGTCAACGAAAATATGTGCTATGCGGTCATCTTTACGATTGACAGTTTCCAGAAAGACCTCGAGAAGCATAACCGCATACGCGAAAAGATACTGAAACCGATGCTCGAAGAGCTTTCCGAATCGGGAATGGAAGACCTGCAAGAACTGATGGCGGCAAGCCACTCTATCAGGATAAATAAGGCTCAGGCCCTGTCGCAGCGCGAACTGGACGTATTGCGCCTCGTCTCACTGGGTTTGCTAAACAAAGAGGTTGCCGATAAGCTCAACATCAGCCTGAATACCGTTCTGTCGCACCGCAAAAACATTACAGCCAAACTAGGTATAAAAACCGTATCAGGGCTGATATTCTACTGCATCACACATGGTTATATATCTGCCGATGAAATCGAACTATAATGGAAAAAGTTAACAGATACATCTCCTTTGAGCTGCTCTTTGCACTTTTGTTTATCATCGCTTTCTTCCTGCCCTGGCTCGATATGGGCGCATGGAAGGTTGTAGGCTGGGATATTCCGGGTTTACAGAAAAACCTGACAAAAGTAACAAATGTTTTTAAGCTCTTTTCTAAGAATAAAGAGTCGGTCTATACTACCTATGTTGTGTATCTTGTGCCTCTATTCAGCATTATAGCTATGTGTTTGTGGATACTGCTCAAAACCAGAGCTGCACGTTTTATACTGATGGTAACGAGTATCTTCGCTTTCATCGTATCGCTCAACCTGTTTTACAAACTACCAAAGATAGGAAGCGGTGTATATCTTCTCTGTGGAGCTTCTATATTGTCTGTCGTATATTTGCTATACATATTCCGCCGAAATAAAAGACGGAGAAAGGAATTGATAGATATGCCCCCAATAGACGAAGAAGTAAATCAAAACGATTAATCTGTCAGTTAAATTATCCCCGTTTGTCACTCTGACCGTAGAGAAGAGTCTCATATATCGATGCTCTTACTTTTCTTTGCACCTTTGGGTGAGAAACGATTTTAACTAAAACCTGACAAAGCTGACATTATTCATCACTGTTTTCATGGTTGAGCGTTAAATGCGGTCGGGTCTTCTTTGTCTTTGTTCGACCATACGCCTGTGGCATATTTTTCGTCTATCATCTTCTGGCGTTGTTCCCAGTAGCCGGGTGAGCGCATGGCGAGGATGCCGTCGGCGGTCTTCTGGTCGGGTACGTTGATGATCAGTGGTCTTCTTGATGGGCTGTTGTCTTTTTCGCGGTGTTTGTCGTTGCGATCGAGGACGTACTTAATGGCTTGCATATCGGGTTGGCATTGTCTTTTGCGGACGGTGCGGGTTTTGAGTATCTGGTAGCTTGTGTTGCTGCGGGCGGGTTCGTACACGCAGCGTTCTTCTTCGAGTACGCAGCCTTCGAGTTTTTGTTTGAGGGATCGGCGGGCTATAACGACTAGGGCATCGTCGCGGCGGTCGATGGCGTCGTCTATCTGACGGCGGAAGTCGGGTTTGGTGTTACGCCATTCATAATAAGTATGGCGACTGATCTTTAATGCTTCGCATATTTCGGTGATGGTGTAGGTGTCTTCTTCTATGAGTTTGATCATTTTTTCTACAAGTCTTTCTGTAAATTTCATAATTGTATTCTTTTATGGGTTTATATTTTTCCATATAGATAAAGTTGTTGGAAATTCATAAAAGTTTTAGGAAACCACAGGGTGAACATGGGGTTTTGTAGAGGCGAATTGAATTGAAAATTAGCGGAGCTAAAATCGACGGAGTCAAATGTCTTACGCCCGAAGAGACAGGTATAAATTGCCACGCCTTCTAAGGCGTGGGTTAAAGCAACTTGAAAAATGACTTTAGTCAAAGAGTAATTCGGCTAAAGCCTTCTGTTTTGATCTTTTGACTCCTCCTCTTAAAAGTGGAGGCAATTAAGGAATGAATAATAATTCTCGCCCCTACAGTGAATAAGGCTGGTGCTGTCATCCTGAACACAGGGAAAGATATCGCCTCTCAGACAAAAACTGATTTCCAGCCAACTCCTGATTCACATTACTTATATAAAACTTAAAAATCCCCGACTATGCTATGCACAATCGGGGACTTTAGTATTATTGAATTATATCTTTATTTTGTTATTCTTTCAAGCCACTTCAGCATAAATAGCATAGTGAACATCGAGATACAGCAGGCAGCAACAAATACTGTCCATGTAGCCCAGATCGGAATATGTTCGTACAGAATAGCTCCGATAAACAACAACTGGTTACCAATAGCGGTAGCACCCAGCCAACAGCCTTGCATAATACCCTGATATTGCGGAGGTGCAACCTTAGACACAAACGATATACCCAATGGGCTGATAAACAGCTCGGCGATAGTCAGTATCAGATAAGTACCGATAAGCAGGAACGGAGTTATACGTGCCGAATCGGCCAATCCACCCATTTCTTTTACTTCCGCTGCAGGAGGTAAACCTACCGAACCCAAAGTCATTACTACATAAGCCAACGCGGCAATACCCATACCTATAGCAATCTTTTTAGGGGCTGATGGCTCTTTACCTTTAGCACGCAACCATCCGAATACGGCAAGAACAACAGGGGTAAGTAATACTACAAACAATGGATTAAATGATTGGAATAATTCTGCTCCTTCCAGTGTAACCAAGCCTAAAGGCAGTTTCATCTTACTCAGGTCAGTATAGTCATTGGCAAAGAATGTAAGTGTCAGTCCATTCTGATGGAATGAGAACCAGAAGAAAATAACCACTGCAAATACAGCAAACAAAGCATACAGGCGTTGTTTTACTTCTGCAGGATCCATCGCTTTTTCTTCAACAACAGCAGATTCATCTGTTTTCAGAGCAGCTTTCTTCATTGCCGGATCTGGGAAACCTTTTTTATTGATACTATAGATAATAAAGGAGATTATCATAGCAAAAATAGCTACACCAAACGCATAGTGGAATCCTGTATTAAATACATTCAGATATTCGTTAGCAAAAACAGTAAGATCGGCAGGGGCTCCATTCAAACTTGCAGCCGGAGCCAGTTCGGCAAAACGTGTAGCCGCATCACCGGTAAGCGTTCCTCCCAAATGCTGGTGACAAAGTGCCGGAAGATCGGGATTATAAACAAAACCATTTGTTTTTACCCACCAGTTTCTTACAAATACGGCAATCAGCGGAGCGAAGATAGCACCTACATTAATAAACATATAGAAAAGAGAGAAACCGGAGTCACGCATCTTTCCATACTGCTCATTATCATACATCTGCCCTACCAACGCCTGTAAGTTACCTTTAAACAAACCATTTCCAAAAGCAATGACAAACAAGCCGACACAGGTAAGAGTCAGATACAGTCCCAAATTAGGAACCGGCGTAGGTGTAGGAATAGCTATAAGCAAATAACCTATCGCCATGAGGACAATACCCACCTGAATGGTGCTTTTATATTTCTTCGTTTTATCGGCTATAAGTCCTCCGATAAGCGCAAAGGCATATATACAGAAGTAAAAAACCGAATAAATTATGCCTGCATTGGATTTTTCCAATCCAAACTTCGACATTAAGAACAAAGAGAGTATAGCCATCATGATGTAGAAACCGAAGCGTTCCCCCATGTTCGATAATGAAGCGGCTATCAGACCTTTTGGATGATTTTTAAACATAAAATTACATTTAAGATTAATATTATAATTTTTTCTTTTGAAACTTTAATCCAATACTACAAAGGGTTAATCCTTCTCAGCTTTACAAAAGTAAGAAAACATCGTATAAAATTACCCTTTTCAGACATATTAAACAACATATAAACCTAGAATATCTGTATTTTATGAAAATAAGATAGTTTTATTCTTATACACCAATACCCTGCGATTGAGATGGTAGTCTATTGCATGCGAAAGGACTATCTTTTCCAGATCCTGCCCCTTACGCACCAGATTTTCTACACTATCGCGATGTGTTATACGTGTAATATCCTGCTCTATAATAGGGCCGGCATCGAGTTCGGTAGTCACATAGTGGCTTGTTGCACCTATTATCTTCACCCCTCGTTCGTATGCCGCATGATAAGGTTTTGCTCCTACAAATGCAGGCAGGAATGAGTGATGAATATTGATGATCTTGTTCGGATACGATTCTATAAACCTGTCGGTCAGTATTTGCATGTAGCGCGCCAAAACGATAAAGTCTATCTTGTTCTCCTTTAGCAAAGCCAGCTGTTTAGCTTCTATTTCGTCTTTATTGTCTTTATCTATTTTCAGTACGTGGTAAGCTATTCCGAAACGGTCGGCTACCCATCGCAAATCTTCGTGATTGCTTATGATCAGCGGTATTTCCACATTCCACTCGCCTGCTGTATAGCGGGCAAGTATATCGAACAGGCAATGCGACATTTTAGAAACAAAAACGGCCATACGTGGCGTATAGTCGTTAAAGTAAAGACGGAATGTCATATCGTATTTGTTGGCGTACATTGTCTGAAAATAATCACTTATCTTCTCTCTGGGGATAATGAAGTTAGTCAGATCCCATTCTATACGCATAAAGAAACTATTTTGTTGTTTATCTACATGCTGTTCGAGATTGATAATATTGCCACCATTCACATTGATAAAATCGGTGACAGCTGCAACCAATCCGGGACGGTCGGGCGACGATATGAGTATAATTGCGTGAGCGTTGTTCATTTATTCAGATTAGTTACGAGTTACAGAGTATTTTTTCAACTTATAACTCATAATTTATAATTCATAACTTATACCTCGTCTTCTTCTACAACAAGGTTATCGATAATAAATTCCTGACGTTCGGGTGTATTTTTACCCATATAGAAATTGAGCATATTGCCCACGAGGTCTTCCTTCTTCATCGTCACACGGTCGAGACGTATATCTTTACCGATAAAATGAACAAATTCGTCAGGCGATATCTCTCCCAACCCTTTAAAGCGTGTGATCTCAGGATTAGGCTTCAACTTTTCTATTGCAGCGATTCTTTCCTCTTCTGTGTAGCAGTAGAATGTCTCTTTCTTATTGCGCACACGGAAAAGTGGTGTCTGCAATATATATACATGATTTTTCTTTATCAGGTCGGGGAAAAACTGCAAAAAGAAAGTCAAAATAAGCAAGCGTATATGCATACCGTCGGTATCAGCATCGGTAGCTATTATTATCTTATTGTAGCGCAATCCGTCTATACCGTCTTCTATGTTAAGGGCAGCCTGCAACAGATTAAATTCTTCGTTCTCGTAAACGATCTTCTTTGTCAAACCGAAACTGTTCAATGGTTTTCCGCGAAGGCTGAATACAGCTTGCAGGTTAGGATTACGGCTTTTGGTAATGGAACCACTGGCTGAGTCTCCCTCTGTGATAAATATACTGGTTTCATCGAGGTTATCACCTTTGCTGTCATTGTAGTGGATGCGGCAATCACGAAGTTTCTTATTATGGAGATTCGCTTTTTTGGCACGTTCACGGGCAAGTTTGGTAACGCCGGCAATGGCTTTGCGCTCTTTTTCCGATTCCAGAATCTTCTTTAGCAAAGCTTCGGAAGTTTCGGTATGCTTGTGTAGATAATTATCAAGTTCCTTTTTCAGGAAATCACCAATAAACTTCTGTACCGATGGCCCTTCGGGTCCCATATCTTTCGATCCGAGTTTTGTCTTTGTCTGCGACTCGAAAACGGGTTCTTCGACCTTGATGCTGATAGCAGCAACAATACCGCTACGAATATCGGCATAGTCGAAGTTTTTATTGTAAAACTCTTTTATGACGCGTGATAATGACTCACGAAACGCAGACTGATGTGTTCCGCCCTGTGTAGTATGTTGTCCGTTGACAAACGAATAATACTCTTCTCCGTACTGGTCGGTATGTGTAATAACAACTTCTATATCCGTATCTTTGAGATGAACGATCGGATAAAGGGCTTCGGAAGTCATGTTCTCGTTCAACAGGTCTACCAGACCGTTCTTTGAAAAGAATTTCTTCCCATTATATACGATAGTCAGCCCTGTATTGAGAAAAACATAATTCTTGAGCAGGCTTTCTACATATTCATCACGGAACGAATAGTTCAAAAAGATGGTTTCATCGGGAATAAACTCTATCAATGTACCGTTTTCTTCGTTCGTCTTTTGTATTTTATCTTCTTTGACCTCGATAGCCTTACTAAATTCCACAGCCGTAGTTTGTCCGTCGCGGAAACTCTGTATCATAAAGTATGAAGACAGGGCATTTACAGCCTTGATACCTACCCCATTCAGTCCAACGGATTTTTTAAATGCTTTGGAGTCGTATTTAGCTCCGGTATTCATTTTGGAAGAGACGTCCTTCACTTTACCCAACGGCACTCCACGTCCATGGTCACGTACTGTTACTTTTCCTTCGGCAATAGTAACATCTATCACCTTCCCGAAGCCCATCATGTATTCGTCGATGGAGTTGTCCAATACTTCTTTCAACAGCACATAGACACCATCATCGGCAGACGAGCCATCGCCCAGTTTACCGATATACATACCCGGACGGCGGCGGATATGTTCCTGCCAGTCAAGGGTTTTTATATCATCGTCGGAATAGTTTATTTCGGGTAGTTTGATCTCTTCTTCTTCCATAAATCTTTTGAAAAATCTCTATATATTGAAATTGCGTTGTAAAAATATAAAAAAAAATCTGGAAGTAAAAGCCGGAATGGATAGGAATTATAAATTAAGAATTATGAGTTTTTATTCGTCGATTGCTCTGCAATTCTTAATTCTTAATTTATAATTCATAATTCCTTCTTATACGCTCTGCGCATCTTATGGTTTTCGGCGCTGAAACCGTCCCATAATGAGGCTACCTTGTTGTTCATCTCCAGTTCGGGATTGGATTCTGCCCATTGAAAACCACACTTGTATGCAGATGGGATAAAATCATTGAATACGATGGCATTCACTCCCTTACCCTGATATTCGGGTGATATACCGATTAGCAGAAGATCTATTACAGGATTCTTCTTACTTTTCAGGTCTTTTATCAGATGAAACCAGCCGAATGGGAACAATTTACCGCGCGATTTGATCAATCCGCGCGACAAGCTCGGCATACCTATACCGAAGCCCACTACTTCGTCTGTTTCTTCCTTTATGATGATTGACACAATATCCCAGCGTAAGAGCGGAACGTACATTTTCACATAGTGATCGATCTGTTTCTGTGTCAGTGGCGAGTAGCCGTAGAGCGGCTTATAGGCCTCGTTCATCAGCTTGAACAGTCTTTCTATATATGGAGATATCTGTTTTAGATTTTTAAATTTCAGCACTTTAAGACCGTATCGCTGCGATACCATATTGGCTATCCGCTGATGGCGTTCGGGTACTGCATGTGGCACAGGAATACGATACTCGTTCCAGTCGGCATCCTTTACATAACCGAGACGCTCTATCTGGGTTTCGTAATACGGATAACTGTACTTTGTAGCCATTGTAGACACTTTATCGAATCCTTTGATAAGTAATCCTTCGGGATCGAGATCGGTAAAACCCATCGGTCCTATAATGGAATCCATATCTTTGCTTAAAGCCCATTTATGTGCGGCATCGAAAAGTGCATCTACAACCTCATCATCGTCGATGAAATCGACAAAACTGAAACGTGCCTCTTTCTTATCCCATGCTTCATTGGCATTGTGATTAATTATAGCAGCTATGCGCCCTACAATCTTGTCGCCTTTGTAAGCGAGGAATAGCTGCATTTCGCAAAAATCGAATGCGGGGTTCTTTTTCTTATTCAACGTATCGAGCTCGTCCAATACCAGTGAGGGTACATAATACTGACAACCTTTATACAGATCGTTTATCGGAAATTTGACAAAAGCCTTTTTCAGCTTTTTATCATCATCATTTATTTCTCTTATGACTATTGACATATTTCAAATCCTAAAATCTTTCGTAATTCAATATTATCGCACAAAGATATAATTTTTTAATTGGGTAAAACAAGCGATGTCAACGCCTGTTTATATGATTAAAAGATAAGTTATCAATCGTTAACGATGAACGTCACCAAATCAGGTCGTTCTCGGATACGATATAGTCCATTTTTATATCATTACTGTCGGACGGAACCTGATCGAACAACTGAAAATCAAAACATATACCCATTTTCGGTGCTGATATGGCCGGTAAGAAGCGATCATAGAATCCCCGTCCTCTTCCTAAGCGGTTCATTTTACGGTCGAAAGCCACTCCGGGAACAATAATCAGGTCTACTTTCCGGTAATCGGTGAAATTCTCACCTTCGGGCTCCATTATACCCAGTGCAGATTGTTTGAAACCACTGACAGGAGTACACTTTCTGAAAAGAAGGTCATCACCGTTCATTACAGGAAGATAGAAATCTTTTTCTTTCCCCCACTTACGGATAAAATCGATGGTTTGTACTTCATCACTAAGCGCATTGTAAAAAAAGATTGTCTTAGCTTCCTGAAACACACCCGTTATTTCAACTACAGAAAGAACCTCTTCCGATTTGTTATACAATTCGTCTTCCGAATATTCTTTCTTCAGTAAACGAATATCTTTCCGCAATTTATCTTTGACTTGTTGTATGTTCTTCATGACACTAAAACAATTATGACGCTACCCTTGAATGAATAGCGTCATATTATATTATTTATATTTTCCTTCTCTGATGGCCTGTTGTGTCGCCTTGTTAGCTTTGATCAGTTTAACAGCCTCCATCACCATATTATCATCGCGTTGGAATATGGCATACGATCCTTCATCTCCGTATGTATTTTTTATAATATATGCTTCAAGCTGGGTTTGTAGTAGCTTTCTCGATTCTTCGATCAGATAAGGCTGACGGCGCATGCCTTTGCTGTAGGCATATTCTACAAGATAATCTACAAGGGGTTGGGTAGACAGGTATTTTTCAGCTTCCTCCCATGTTTTATATTTTTTCAGCTTGTCTCTGTTCTTTTCTGTATAGTTGAAGGCATATTCACGTACCATACCACTGTTGGACACTCTGAGGTAATAAGAGTTGATACCTACAGTATCGCGTGGTACAAACACATCGGACATGATGCCGTCGTCACCATATACCGGACGACCGGCCAGAGTTTCAAATACCGGCAGGTTATCTGTTTTTATACTATCTCTGCTGTAAAACTCACCTCTGTTGTATCTGTTTAGCAAGTCCATATCATAATCGGTACGGTTGCCTTTGGTATATGCTTTTTGTATACATCTTCCCGAAGGTGTATGGTATCGGGCAATGGTAAGCTGCAATGCCGAACCGTCCTTGAATACGAATCTGTTTTGCACCAAACCTTTACCGAACGAACGACGTCCGACTATCAGACCTCTGTCGTTGTCCTGCATAGCTCCTGCAAATATCTCGCTGGCCGAAGCGCTGCCTTCGTCTATAAGTACTACCAACGGACTATCCTTACATGTTCCGGTACCATCGGCAAATACATTCTCTCTCGGATAGGTACGTCCTTCGGTATATACGATCATATTGCGATTGGTAAGGAATTCGTTTACCATCCTGATAGCTGCACCCATATATCCACCTGTATTTTGTTGCAGGTCGACAATAAACGATTCGCAGCCCTGACTTTTAAGCTTGGCAATACCTGAAATAAATTCATCGTAAGTCGTGCTGCCAAATTTGGTTACCCTGATATATCCGATCTTGTTGTCTATCATATAAGCGACAGGCACTGTTTTTACAGGCACATCGGCACGGGTTACTTCAAATGTGATAAGGTCTTTGCTTGTTCCACGCTTCATGGAGAGTTTTACTTTCGTATCTTTCTTTCCTCTGAGGTTACGGAAAACCTTTTCTTCACTTATCGATTTTCCTACAAAAAGACTGTCATCGACATATACAATGCGGTCGCCGGGTATGATACCCACCGCTTCGGAAGGTCCTCCCGAAATCACATTAACGATAACGACTGTATCATTCTGAATCATAAACTCTACTCCTACTCCGCTGAAATGCCCTTCGAGCTCGTCTCCGGTCAAAGCCATATTTTCAGCCGAAATGTATGTAGAGTGCGGATCGAGTCCGGCTATGATCGTAGGTATAGCTTCTTCTACCAGATCGTTTACATTTACGGTATCTACATAAGCCTTGTTGATATAATCGAAGATAGTGCCCAGTTTGTCATTTCCTCTGGATGTACCGCCAAGCCATCCCCCCACGGAATTGAATCCGGAGAATTTATTTCCTATAAATATTCCGGCGGCTATACTCAGGGCAATGCACAATGGCAACCATATATAGATCGCCTTACTTTTACCGGTCTTTTTATCCGATTTTTTATCGGGTGTGTTTTGTAAATTTGTACTTACATTTTCCGATTGATTATAATACTCGTTATCAATTTCCATCTATTTCTCCCGATTCTTCCGTTTTTACTTCAATATCTATATATACTATTTCTATTCCTGCACGCTCGAGCAACGAAGCGCCGTCGGAACGTCTGTATTTCTGACTGTAAACAACGCGCTTGATCCCTGCCTGTATGATCAGTTTGGCACACTCTATACAAGGCGATGTGGTCACATACATAGTGGCTCCCATACTGCTGTTGTGCGAACGGGCTACTTTGGTTATCGCATTGGCTTCGGCATGTAGAACATACGGTTTGGTCTCATTGTTCTCGTCTTCACAGATATTTTCAAATCCGGCAGGAGTACCGTTGTATCCGTCAGATATAATCATTTTATCTTTGACGATAAGCGCTCCTACTTTTCTGCGCACACAATACGAATTTTCGGCCCAAATGGTAGCCATACGCATATAACGTTCATCCAGCAGGCGTTGTTTTTCGTTATCCATATTATCGTTTTTTTGGCAACGCAAAGATAATGAAAAGTTCACGATATCTAGCCTTTAACCGCTTTTTTATGGGAATGTTATGTTACATCAGCAGTAATGAGAATTGGTGCATGAATGAAGTTGTATACCGGATTAAATCATATATTCAATTTCATTAGTCGTTTTACATACGTTTCACTTCTGTGGCCGTTGGTTCTCGCAGCAGCATAGCCAAAATAAATTTTGCATCTGCTTGCCTGCTTAACGAAAACGCTCTATTAATTTATACCGAATTACTCTTTAGGCTAATTCTTATAGTTTTGGCTCATAACTAACGCGCCCTCCCGTGCTTGTTTTTACTTTTGCATTGCCCAAAAGTAAACAAAAGTCTAGTGCTTCGCTCCTCAGCGACCTGTCAACGGTTTGCCGGCTGAAAGGAACAAACGGGCTATCGCCCCATTCCTTTCTTCGCCGACTTCACCGGACAGGTACCCGCTTGCGGAGCTAATGCACAGGATCGCAATGCGGCGACTAGAAGGGTTATTTTCTCCCGATCACGCGTCAGCCCGCGCCGTTAGCTTTATGGACGGGTACCCGTAGGGAGAAAAAGGCGTGAAACGAAAACGTGTTTGAGCTTATTAATTGATGCGTATTGCGCAAAGCTATGAGCGAGTTTTTTCGTTTAGCCTTTAAGTCCTTTTACGGGTCGGCCTATGAAGCGGGGCGCTAAAGAGCTTTTGATTCCTTTTGGGGCTTAGGCCAAAAGGAATCTAAGCAATTTTAATTGCGCGCAGAAAATAGTCGAACTTATATTTATAATAACAAGAGACAACCTCAAGACTCCTTACAGGCAGTTATTAACACAAGCCTGACAAAAAATATATTTACCAAGTATCTTTCATAATGAAACTAATCCCAAACGAGGTTAAAAACACCAATAATGACGAATAAAAATAGAAAGATTCGATTTAATGCGTAAATTTGCATTTCCTTTTCACCGACGAGAAGTACACACAAAATAAGATTTAAACTAAAATGATAAACGAACATCCATTCAAAGCTCATCCATGGCATGGTATATCGGCCGGAGACAACGTACCGAAGATAGTAACCTGCTTCATCGAAATAGTACCTACCGACACCGTAAAATATGAGGTAGACAAAGAAACGGGATACTTAAGCATAGACCGTCCGCAAAAATATTCCAATATTATCCCCGCATTATACGGCTTCATTCCACAAACGTACAGTGCTGACCGTGTGGCCGAAGTGACAAACATAGCCCTGCACCGCACCGACATAGAGGGAGATAATGACCCTGTGGACATTTGTGTATTGACAGAAAAGGATATTACACACGGTGACATCATCGTAAAAGCAAGACCTATAGGCGGGTTCAGACTTCTGGATCACAATAAGGCGGACGATAAACTGATAGCCGTACTGGAAAACGATGCTGTATACGGAGAGTTTAAAGATATAAGCGAAGTGCCGCCAATGGTCATAGACCGCCTGAAACATTACTTCACGACATACAAAGACCTGCCGGGCGACAGATCGCCACGCTGTGTTCTCACTGATATATATGATGCTAAAACGGCTCATGAGATCATACGCCGCTCGATAGAAGATTACGACAACGAATACCGCAATGGCTAAACGGAAAAAATATATCATTATTGCCGTTATTCTGTTCTTACTGAGTCCCGGATTGTGCCTCCTTTACGGATACTTTGAGGCACGCCATATCAAAGTGAGAAGCATGACCTATTCGGATAAAGATATACCAGAAGCATTTGACGGCAAGAAGATTGTATTTATTTCCGACATCCATACCAACGGCTATTTTACACCCGACGATGTAGCCGGATTAGTAGAGAAGGTCAATAACTTATCACCTGACTTCATTTTCTTAGGAGGTGACAATACGGAAAAACACGAAGTATATTCCAAACCTTTCTTTGAAGAGATAGGTAAACTGAAAAGTACATACGGCGTATTTTCCGTACTCGGCAATCACGATCATTGGGAAGATGCCGAACTTATACAGCAGGGACTTGCCGATTGCGGTTTCTACATCTGCGACAATCATTCATACTGGATAAAGGAAGGAAGCGACAGTATCAAGATCGGAGGTGTAGGCGACTTTTGGGAAGACCAACAGTTGCCGGACAGCACTATCAGCGATGTGCAAAAAACAGATTTCTGCATTCTGTTGTCGCACAATCCCGACTATTTAGAAAAAATAGATACCGATCGCATAGACCTTATGTTCTCGGGGCATACACATGCCGGACAAATCACCTTTCTGGGACTGTGGGCTCCTGTTTTACCAAGTACCGATGGCAGACGCAGGGGAGAATACCTCAACACAGGGCAAAAATACAGATACGGATGGAAAGAGAAAGACGGTATCAACCTGTATGTAACTTCGGGAATAGGCATGGGAGGTGTTCCGTTCCGCTTCTTTGCTCCGCCCGAAATAGTGGAGATCACTCTGCAACGTGATTCCGATTAAACAAGGATAATTCGCCTATCAGATAAATAAAAATCCGGACATTTCTGTCCGGATCCGTATTTGTTATATCTTATTTACTCTTTTGTCTTCACTCTGCATTACCCGTAATATCGTAAATATCCTTAATCTTATTGAGTTCATAATCCAAATCGAAATTCAAATCGTGAAGGCGCGCGTCTTCGATATCAAATACCCATCCGGCGACTTTAGGAAACCCTGTTTCATAGTATGATTTTTGAACCTCGCCCATTTTTATAATATTTCGACATTGCTCATAAGTATTCAGTTCAACAAGCCTTCGATGTCTTGCGTCAGTATCTTCAATAGAATTTAATTCTTTCCGATGCATGTGATAAACGTCCCGAATACTTCGTAGCCAGGGATTAAGTATGCCATAATCTGACTTTTCCATAGCCGCTTGTATTCCACCGCATCCATAATGCCCACAAACTATAATGTATTTTACTTTAAGGTATTCTACGCCGTAGTTTATAACAGAGAGGGCACTCAAATCGGTAGATATAACCATGTTGGCTATATTACGATGAATAAAAACTTCTCCCGGCTTTAACCCCATTACCTGATTAGGATGGACTCGGCTGTCTGAACAACCGATATAAAGAAAATCGGGATGCTGATCTGCTGCTAATAATTTAAACAATCCGGGATTATCAACTTTATTTTTCTCAATCCAACTATTATTGGCTTCAAATATCTGGTCATATTTATCTTGATCTGACATATTTTTCTTTTTTTGAATCGACAAAGATAATATTATTCTACTTATCTTCAATCAATTCTATCACTCTGCTATAAATATCATATCTAAACACTTCAAATAAAAAGGCGCATAAACCATTGATTTACACGCCTTTTATTTTCTATAATATTGGACTGAATGATCGTCGTTGACAATCTATACCATGAGTGTTATTTACTGGTTTTAGTTGCTTTACTCTTGTTACTAGTGTCTTTTTTACTATCATTACCTTTCTTCATGTCAGAACGCTCTTTTTGTAGCGTTTCAAATGTTTTCGACTGATCGGAGTTGAGTACTGCCTTTATCTCTTCGTTCATTTTAGTCATATTCTGCTGACCGCCCTGCATGTCTTGTCCTCTTTGTCCTTTGGTACTGCTTTTTTCGCTATTCCGGTTTTTATTTGTGCTGTTTTTGCTTTGGCCGGTGTTAGAGGATTGCCTATTTTTCATTTCCTTCTCCTGCTGCTCAGCATACTTTTGGTAGATAGCCTGTACTTTCTTTTCCTGATCGGACGTTAAGTTCAGTTTTTCCTTTAATGTCTTAGTCTGGCTTTTAGCATGATCTTCTGCTGAAAATTCTTTTTTCGTATTGCTGTTTTGAGCAGCCAGACTGATTGATGCTACAATAAATGCCATTGTGGCAAGAACTTTAATTGTTTTCATTTGTAAAGCTTTTAATTATACAAAAATAGTTTTGTCTTTACAGTTAACCCTTTGAGGTTGAATTGCAATGCAATTTTACAGAATCCGGAAAGGCAAAGAAAACAAAATCGACAAAATGGCAATTAAATTAGAAGAATGATCTTTTTTGATCTATAATTGAAGAATATAAAACAAAAACACCTATAATTTTCATTATAGGTGCTCTCTTTTGTGACCACGGCAGGATTCAAACCTGCAACCTTCTGATCCGTAGTCAGATGCTCTATTCAGTTGAGCTACGTAGCCATTTCTTAAATGCGAATGCAAAGGTAAAATAGTTTTGTATACAATCCAAATTTATCCGCCGGTTTTTTGCCTTAAAATGATTATAGATACCATAAACAAACTATTCGACTGATTATTTGATATTTACAGAATCCACAAGAGATACAATAAGAATTATTTATCGAAAAGCGATAAATAATTTGCTTTTATCAGATAATATTTATTCTTTTGCATTGATAACTTCATTAACTATATATGGATTCATGCTATAAATAATTAATATTATGATTTTACTTATTATTTCTTTCATCATTTTAGCTATTTCTATTTTCCAAACCTGTTAAACTTTATATTATGAATACACGAATCAAAATCTACTGTGTTTTACTGGCAATCTGTTATATAGGCATATTCGTAAATACCTTTTATAACGACTTCGATGAGATTAAAGACAGTTTCATGCAAGGAGTTAATTCTCATGAAAACAGAACAACAACACTCTCTTTGTGGCTCGAACCTCACAACAACAATGACCTGAATCTGGTATTACACAATAAGATAAGTGGAGGTGCACTTGTTGGAAAGGCCTATAGATCTAAAGTTTGGGTCGATGTACCTACCAAAGATGTACCCACCTATCTATTTGCAATAGAAATTGCTTGTATGGTTGTCGGGATATTCATTATTATTGCATTTTTCGCATTTCCCATCCTGTTTTTCAATGTTATATATAACATAACAAAAAATAAAACGATCAACGATGGCAGCATTACCAAAATACGCATAATGGGTTGGACTCTGATTGTCTATTATTTAATGGATGCTTTACTGAACTATAAAAATATTGCAACAGCAAAGCATATCATCAATCTTGAAAACTTCAATCTTTCAGGAATTAATCTGGAATCTAATCTAATCTTTCTAAGTCTGGGATTTGTAACTTTACTGCTGGCAGAAATAGCAAAGGTATCGCTGAAACTGAAAGAAGAACAAGACCTCACTATTTAATATCGAAAAAGATTATGGCAATAATAGTAAATCTGGATGTAATGATGGCTAAGCGTAAAATATCGCTTAACGAACTATCCGAAAAAGTGGATATCACTCCGGCCAATCTGTCGATATTAAAAACGGGAAAGGCTAAAGCAATCCGCTTCAGCACACTGGAGGCTATCTGCAAGGAGCTGGATTGTCAGCCCGGCGACATACTGGAATTTAAGGATGATGAGTAGGTTGAATCAGCACTTGATATTCAGCTCAATAAGCACATTGCGAATTTGCTCGTATGTAGTAATGCGCGTAGGCACAAGAGGCAGACGCAGCTTATTCTCTATGTAGCCCATCATATTCAACATACACTTCACCCCTGCCGGATTGCCGTCGACAAACAGCAGATTGAACAGTTCATTAAAGCTATGATGTATGGTAAGGGCGCTCGTATAGTCACCTTCGAGAGCGAGACGCGTCATACGGCTGAATTCGCGGGGGAAAGCGTTACCGATAACAGATATAACACCTACAGCACCTAAAGTAATAAGCGGAAAAGTAACACCATCGTCTCCCGATATCACATCGAAGTTCTCAGGTTTACGCTTGATTATTTCATCCATCTGTGTCATATTACCCGAAGCTTCCTTTACAGCAACGATATTCGGAAAATCGGCGGCAATACGCAGAATAGTATCGGCTGCCATATTCACACCTGTACGGCCGGGTACATTATAGGCGATAATAGGTAGCGACGAAGCTTCCGATATTGCTTTATAATGCTGATAAATACCTTCCTGAGAAGGCTTATTATAGTAAGGCACAACGGATAAGATGCCGTCTACACCTGCATAATCGTTCTTTTTCAACTTATCTACAATAGCGCGTGTATTATTACCGCCTTCGCCCAGAATGATAGGTATATGTCCGTTTACCCTGCTTACCACATGGTCTACGATCTGCTTTTTCTCTTCTTCGGTCAGTGTAGGGGTTTCGGCTGTAGTTCCCAGCACGACCAGATAATCAGTTCCGTTTTGCAACTGATAGTCAACGAGTCTGAGCAAAGCATCGTAATCGACACTTTCGTCTTCCTTAAATGGAGTTATCAATGCAACTCCCATTCCTCTGAGGTTTATTCTAGGCATAAAAATCGTTCTAGCTAGTCTTTTTCTTAAGGGAAAAAGTACCTGTTCCAAGTTTGTGCAAAATTAAGAATTAATTTGCTGCTCAACGCACATTGTTCAGGTAAAATTTTATCTGTTCGTATGTTTCCAGCAGATTCATGTCATCTTCTTTGAGAAGGGTAAAGTCATACATTTTATATTCCTGCTCCCTGATGCCGATGCAAAATTCGGCTGTAGTTCCTGCCAACAGATACAACAGTGACTTATCCTCATGGGTAGTAAGGTCTATCAGCGTATCGTACGACAGCTTCTTGAACTCTTCTACTATTGCAGGGGGCAGCCCGTGTATAAAAGACATTTCCTTCTGGCTGACTATCCTCACATTAGCAGGAAATATAATATTTTTGGCTTCCTGCTTCTTCGGTTCCATTGTCCACAAAAAGACTGTTTTTTTCTTATTCTCTAAATCGTGGACGATCTGACTTATCTCCGGCCAGTCGCCATACGTAAAGAAAATCAATATCTGCTTCATATTTTCCAGATTATGAAAAATACGGCTACGCTTATTTCGCTTAAGTGCAGAACTTATACTTCTTTTTATTTTAAGACCGAATATATTTATCATCTTATCTTTGATCTATTCTGTTTCGAATAATACAAAAATAGAAAGTTCTGCTGAAATATAGCGTGTAAAACAATCAAATTATGATCTGGGGGCAATTAATTACCTTTCCGGTTCAAAGCATCCAAGATATACCTGATATTTTCGGGACGTATATACTCATAGCCTTCAACATCCGGTCGTCTCGCCTCCGGCAGGAGTTTCATAATCTGACGAACTGCGGCATCAAAGCTTTTATTATCTATAGCTCTGTAATATCTGCCTCCTGTCATCGAAGCCATCTTTTCCAATGTTTTATCATCTATTTTAGTCTCCACATCTATGTATATTGTTGTATCTACTGGTGTCTTGACCTTTGCAGGCGTACGGGCTTTACCAATACCGCCCATACCTATTATAAACAAGTTGATTCCTTTTTGTCGGGCTATATCTGCCGCTGTAAACGGAGAAAGGTTACCCATGTTATTCGTTCCGTCCGTCACCAGTACAATAGATCTTGGGGAATCATCTGCATTCAAAAGATTTACCGAACTAAGCAATCCCATACCAATCGCAGTGCCATCCTTAAAAAGACTATCAGGCACAAACAGCTTATAATCAGGATCAGGAGCCAATGTTTTTATATTTGCAGTCCATGTGTAGCTTTTTCCTGCAAATAAGACCAGTCCTGTTTTTTCTTTAGGAAGTTTGTCTCTGAATTCTTTAATAATATTCTTGGTTACTTCTAAGCGGTTAGGGGTGAAATCTTCTGCCAGCATGCTGGATGAGATATCTATGGCTAGTACAATTTCACTTTTATCTCTTAACTGTTTGCCCAACACATCTTTCAGATTCGATTCAATAATTCCTTTAAATTCCTTCGTTGTATTATCAGGTAAAGCAATAACCTGTATTGTATCGGCGCTTACATACAATGTATCTCTCTTTGATTCGTATACAGGCTGTTCACCGAAAAATGTCTGTACTTTCTGACCTGTTTCTACTTGATAGTTATAATCGAACAAAAAATCATCTATAATCAGATCTCCGGCACGAAGCGGATAAAGAGTATATTCATTCAGAACTAACGTATAATAGTTCATGCCATCATATTCTTCCAATGTAAACGCAACATTAGTACCAGTGCCTTTTTCTTCAATCCAGCAACCATCGAAAGCCGGAAACTTCATATTATTCACATGGGTTACATCTACTTGATTGTAAAGCTTATAAGAGACCTTAACCGGTTCGCCTTCTAAGACTTTCTTAGACGAAACTTCCTGTTTGATGAAGATTGCAGAATTATTATCCGCCCTATTATTCGCAAGCACTTTAATACTAGCTCCATTACAAGAATATACTTTACCATCTATTTGCACAGACGCTCCCGGAGTCCGATAAGACCCTAATTTTAAAGGACTAATTACATAGGTGAAAATAGTGGAGTTAACTCCATTTGTCTCACTCCGGGTTAATGCCGGACCATAGAGAAATTCAAAATTCCCTGTCTGACCTGACAAATTCAGACTATCACATTTTGCATTTATTGTATATTGCAATCTGATTTGATCTCCTAATATAACAACATCAGGTACTTTTATTTCCAGTCGTATAGAATCATTTGCATTAGACTGAAGAAAGGCAAACAGGAATGTGATGAGAAAGAAGATTGCTTTCATTTAATATAGTTTATATCGGTTGTGTGTAATGTACAGATTATCAAAGATAGTTATATCTTAACAAATAAAAATATAGGGGCGTAAAATCTACACCCCTATATCTGGAAATATTGTAATAAAGAATCTTCTTGATGAAAATGCTTTATTGTATTATCAATTATAATTTACGAGCTCCGTCTTTGATTACAACATCATACACTTTAGGTTTGATCTTGAATTTCTGTTCGTAGCTTTCAGTCGCACGTTTTACAAAACCGTCATACAGTTCGTTCTTCACGAGGTTGATCGTGCAGCCACCAAAGCCTCCGCCCATCACACGTGAACCGGTAACACCGCATTCGCGGGCAATATCGTTAAGGAAATCCAGTTCTTCGCAACTCACTTCATATTTACGGCTCAAACCGATATGTGTTTCATACATTTTCTTACCTACAGTCTCGTAGTCGTCTTTTTCCAAAGCGTCACAGGCATCGAGCAGGCGTTGTATTTCTTCTATAACAAACTCGGCACGGATATAGTCTTCTGCACTCACCTCGTTAGATACTTCGTGCAACATGGACATATTCGCATCGCGAAGCAGTTCTACTTCCGGATGATGTTTGCGTATGGCAGCAGCTACTGCTTCACACGACTGGCGGCGCTTGTTGTAAGCCGAAGATGCCAGTTCGTGAGCTACACATGTATTGATCAGTACCAAACGGTATCCTTCTGGATGGAACGGTACATAGCGATACTCAAGTGAACGGCAATCGAGGCGGATTAAAGAGCCTTCTTTTCCGAAACATGATGCAAACTGATCCATAATACCACACATCACTCCTACATAGTTGTGCTCTGTAGCCTGTCCCATCAATGCTATTTCAAAACGGTCGAAACCAAGATTGTACTGATCGTTGATAGCAAAACCGAAACAGCTTTCCAACGCAGCAGATGATGACATACCTGCACCCAGAGGCACATCGCCTGAAAATACGGTATCGAAACCCGGTATTGTTTTTCCTTTTTTGATCATTTCGCGACAAACGCCATAGATATATTTTGCCCACGATTTTGACGGAAGATCGTTTTCACCTAATCCGAATTCAGCCGATTCTTCAAGGTCGAGAGCAAATGCCCTTACTTTGTCTGTACCATTCGGTTTTATTTCACAATACATACCTTTGTCTATAGCTCCGGGTAATACGAATCCTCCATTGTAGTCGGTGTGCTCACCGATAAGGTTGATACGTCCGGGAGATGTGTACATTGTACCTTCTGTTCCGTAAAGTGCTTTAAATTTTTCTTTAATAAGGTTTAATTCCATGGTTTCTTCTAATGTTTTAGGTTTATAAAAAGGTTTATTCTTAGTTATAAGTCAGTCACCCCCTCCCACCTCCCCCAAAAGGGGAGGCTGAGCCCCTCCTTTTGAAGGGGTTGGGGAGGTGTTTATTCTACCATCGCGAGAAAATCGTCTTCACCGATAATTTTCACGCCCAGACTTTCGGCTTTTTCCAGTTTGGCAGGCCCCATATTATCTCCGGCCAGCACATAACTGGTTTTGGCTGAGATAGAACCGCTGTTCTTTCCTCCGTTCTGCTCTATCATTGCCTTATATTCGTCGCGCGAATGTTTCTCAAATGTGCCGCTGATAACGATAGTCAGTCCACTCAACTTGTCGGTACGCTGTGAAATGATATCTTCACTCAGCTCGAACTGCAAACCGAACTCTTTCAGTTTATTCACTACTTCGACATTGTTGCTGTCGCCAAAGTACTTGACAATGCTCTGAGCTATACGGTCACCGATTTCGTCTACCTGCACCAGTTCTTCTGCTGTGGCAACCATCAGTTTGTCGACACTGGTAAATGCCATCGCCAGCTTCTTCGCAACGGTCTCTCCTACATAACGAATACCGAGTGCAAAAAGTACTCGCTGATAGGGTACTTTTTTCGATGCCTCTATACTTTCCACCAGATTTCTTGCGCTTTTCTCTGCCCAACGCTCCAGACGGGAAACATCCTGCCAGCGAAGCGTGTACAGATCTGCAATATTTTTTACCAGACCGGCATTATACAGATGTTCTACTGTCTCCGACCCACTGGCTATATTCATAGCCTTACGGGTACAAAAATGCTCTATACGGCCTTTTATCTGTGGCGGACACGACGAATCGTTAGGACAGTAATAGATAGCCTCTCCCTCATCTTTCACCAAGGGTGTACCACATTCGGGGCAAGTCTTGGTAAATACTACTTTTTCATCGAAAATACCGCGCTTACTAGTATCTACTCCTGTTATTTTAGGTATGATCTCCCCACCCTTTTCTACATATACCTGATCGTTGATATGCAGGTCGAGCAGGTTAATATTATCTTCGTTGTATAATGAAGCGCGTTTCACCGTAGTCCCCGACAGTTTTACAGGCTTCAGGTTTGCCACAGGAGTTATTGCACCTGTACGCCCTACCTGATAAGACACGGATTCGAGTGTTGTCACTGCTTTTTCGGCCTGAAACTTAAAAGCTATCGCCCAACGCGGAAATTTCGAGGTATAGCCGAGATTTCGTTGTTGTGTCAGTGAATTTACTTTCAGTACGATACCATCGGTAGCCACCGGCAGATTTTTACGTTCTATATCCCAATAGGCGATATAATCGAAAATTTCGTCCAACGTCTTACATTTTTTTGTGGCATCTGATATTTTGAAACCCCATTCTTTGGCTTTCATCAGATTCTCGTAATGCCCGTCAGTCGGAAGATTTTCTCCCAGCATATAATACAGGTAGGAATCGAGCTTGCGTGCCGCAACTATCTTTGGGTCTTGTTGTTTCAGTGTGCCCGATCCTGCATTACGCGGATTGGCAAAGAGGGCTTCTTCCTGCTCTTCACGCTCTTTATTCAGCGCATCGAATACCGACCAGGGCATCAGTATCTCGCCCCGTATCTCGAATTCGGCAGGGTAGTCATTTCCCCTCAATCGCAAAGGTATGCTGCGAATAGTACGCACATTAGCCGTTACATCATCGCCCTGTACACCATCGCCACGCGTTACAGCCTGTGTAAGTTCACCGTTTATGTATGTAAGGGATATGGATGTACCGTCATACTTAAGCTCACAGACAATTTCAAATTCATCGTTCAGCCCTTTTTGCACCCTATTGTAAAAATCGGTCACCTCATCTTTCGTATAGGTATTGCCTAACGACAGCATCGGGTATTTGTGCTGTACTTGTTTGAACGATTTATTGATATCGCTGCCTACACGCTGGGTCGGCGAATTGGCGTCGAAATACTCCGGATAACGGGTTTCGAGATCGGATAATTCCCTTAGTTTTTTGTCAAATTCAAAATCCGAGATTGTCGGAGTAGAGAGTACATAATAGTCGTAATTATGCTTATTCAGCTCTTCGCGAAGAGCTTCGATCGTCTGTTTTATCTGGTCCATCTTTATGTTAATAGCTATGATACAAATATAGTGAAAGCCAAAGGCAGAATCAAACTTACTTGAGCTTTTCTGGTGTGCTTCTACATTCTACAAATATAACAAGAAATAGGTTGTGAAGGAACAGAATTAGATATTTTTCAGAATTGGAATTATGCCTGAATGAAATAGTCAGTTATCGTGTTAAAAATAAAGCAAATAGACACATTGCAGTAAATCACTCCCTCTTCGGGATCAGTAATATATCTCTCGATACACTCCCTTTGTCATTGAGATCAGTAACCACCTCACTAATTCTCTGTTGCGAAGGGTATGCCGAAATATCCGGCAATTCCGACAGGCAGATATCTTCTAACGGTCTCCCTTCTTGTACTACAATTTCTTTCGACTGAAAACCGATATACGAGAATACAAGAGTATCCCCTACTTCCGCATCTATCGCATACAAGCCCCTCTGATCGGTAAATACAGGTTTCCTGTTTGAATGTTTCTTATTAATGAGAACACTGGGTAAGGGCTGTGTATTGTTGTCGATATCGGGACAGGATACCACCGTTCCGATAATTGTTCCTTGCTGCGCAAAAAGCGGCAGAAGTATAAATAAAAATGCAAAAGTCAAATATATATTTTTCATGTACTACTATGGTTTATACTTTAATTGTAAATATCTAATAAATGACACATCTCTTCCACTCGTTTTTTTAGCGTTTCATAATCTCCCGTTGGAACAATTATAACATTCTCCTGCGGACTTATGCCACAAGCTTCTGTAATAATAACGGGAATACCCAGCGAAATTGCTTTTAATATTAATTGTGGCCGGTTTTCTACATAAGCCGGCAATACAACCAGTCCGATATTATCGAATATATCTCCTTGCGTATACTCACAGCTGAGAAAATCAGGATATTCCACAGCTTTGCCATGTACAACAAATTGTATATTTAACTCTTCGGCCAGCCTGCGAATCTCATAAGCTCCTTTCCGTGCCAGCAGAGAGGCCGGAAAGAGTATCTTCTTTCCTCCGGTTTTCGTCTGAATCGGTTGAAGATCCCAATCAAGCTTTATTGCACCATCAAATTCAGTTGCTACTTTCCCATGAGCAGTGATTATCTTCGACACACCTGCCAAAGCCTTATCTTCAAGCAGCATAATTCTTTCGGGTGCCCTGAAATCGCACAATGTCGGGCTATCCTTGTATCTATTAAAAGCAACATCCAGATGAGCCTGCAACTTCCGAATGGAAGAGCGTGTCATCAGTATGTCATATGTGCGTCCACCAAGAGCAAAATACTTATATAAAAACGGCAGCATATTGTGGGCAACAACAAGATGAGTAGTCTCCACAGGTATTTTGCGAATAATGGATCTGACCAACGGCTCATCTGCCCCTAACTGCCACGAGAATAAATTACCTCCCTTATTTTTATGAAAACTATATAAACGCTTTAAAGCTTCCTTTTGGTAATAGATTTTACGCCCTTTCGCTATCTTCCACTTCTGCGATTCTTTGCCCAATAGTTTTAAAGTAGAATCAGACAGAGGTGCCAATATATAATCCTGATCTTTCACATTCTCATTCACATATCGCTCATACTCAGGCCACCTGTCATCCAGAATATAAGTTGTGACACCGGTATTTGATATTTTATCTTTCGTGTTACAAATATAACAATCGGTATTCCAACAGGAATAACAATCATTCAGCGGCGATGGCGGTATCTCAGGTACATACTGTACATTAAGTAATGGATTGCCTTTCTGTTTACTCCTGATGCGGACATACAGATACTCGGCATCCATTTCTATTTCGATACGGAATGCCTCATCGGAGCAAAAGCGCAAATCCAGATAATTCCATTTTATGGTTGCATCCCTGTCTTGTTCAGCCAACGATCCTTTTACCACCTGTGAATGCCTGTGCCTCTCTACGATCTGAAAACCGGCCTTGACTGCAGCATCATACAAAGCGTTAGACAGCTGGCACAAACCTCCTCCTATAGAAGGTACGATGCAGCCTTCACGTATTTCGCGACCGACAATATATCCGTTCTTCTTCGATGGTTTCCCTATATATTTCCAAAAGCTGAATAATTCTCCGGCTGGAATTTCCACTCCATTTATCCGGCTGGCAGCAAGCCGCAGATTCTGAATCTTTCCTGCGGTCATAATCCAATTCTCAGCATTATCATCTTTATTCCAAAGTTCGCTTTTAGATGTCGCCACAACCGGATACGACAACAGATTGCCCGTATCTTCAAACCTGCTTATTCCCGAACTACGGTTCCTGATAGCATGCTGTATAGTCAACCCATACACTTTCAGCTGAAATACTGTTTCTTTCAGAAAGGAGTGTTTTTCCGCTAATTCTTTACGTGTAGCCATGTTAGTTAAAGTTTTCAGGTACAAGAAATAATATAATGTGGTAAAGAGCATGTTTAAATTTTACCATAATATTTTGTTACAGATTCTTTTTCGTTCATTTTTAGGCTCTTTGGTTTAATTTCTCCCTTTTATCGGCTTAAATAGCCCGCTATTATCGCCTCGCAAAAGAAGAAATTATTCCCAAAATAGCTTTAAAAAGCTGAACGAATAAAATTTAAACAGGCTCTAAATGTAATA
Source organism: Dysgonomonas hofstadii (assembly GCA_040395895.1). Lineage (GTDB taxonomy): Bacteria > Bacteroidota > Bacteroidia > Bacteroidales > Dysgonomonadaceae > Dysgonomonas > Dysgonomonas hofstadii_A. Next base: position 33,953 of record JBEBPN010000005.1, on the reverse strand, counting down.
ATTACTTTTTATATTTCTGTTCTCTGAAAAAATTTGCACCTCCTATCACCAATAACATGAAGATCAACGGAAAGACTATATTTAGCATGGCATACTTGTCTCTACTTTCGTATGCTGCCGTTTTATTCAGTATATACATTTGCTGCTGCTTGGTGCGTAAGGCCATTAATCCGTCATCGCCTGTAAGCCAATTTACGGCATTAACGACAAAATCACGGTTTCCGAACTGTGTCTGAGATACCCTGTCGTAGCCCATCGGTATAAGCTGCGAATCTGCACCCTGCCCCTGTATGCCGTTGGATATGATATCGGACGAAGATACGACTATCATCTTTGTATTTTCACTTCGTTGTATTGCCTTTTGTCTGTCAGATATCACACTATCGGGAATCATACGGTTAGCGAATACGGAGCCGAACTGTCCTTCGAGACTAACGGCTACAGGCACGAACAGCTGATCGAAATAACCGGGTGTATCCTGTATACGCTCCACATCGAAATCTATAGGTTCGGGTACTTGTGCTAAATGTGCATTGGCAGAGGAGGTAAGCAATACGGTTTTCTTTATATCGGGAGAATTATTCACTACATTAATGGAACTGGCAAAACCGCCTTTTACATCGCGTATATTCTTTGTCACCGGATGATCGGGCGACGGTATAAACAACGGTTGATAGAAACTCGGCATAAGCACTGCCTTATCAACGGCGTCACCTCCGGTCATCACATAAGTAGAAACACATTGCCTGTCCTGTATCAGGTCTGCATTAATACGTACTCCGTAGCTAAAAAGCATATCATCGAGATTCACATCATTTTTCATGCTTGCAGAATAGCCTTTTAGTTCCAGTTCCTGATGCGAGTAATAAGCGCCATCGACAAGCCACAGCACTTTCCCGCCATTCATTATATACTGGTCGATTATGTATTTTTCGGCTTCGCTGTACTTCTTCAAGGGTCCTGCTATGATCACGGCATCGAATCCGTCCAGTATTCCCTGTTCGTTACCTATCTGCCCGCGATTGACAGAATAGTATTTCGACAGTAATTCTTCAGCGTCGTACACGTATACACGTGGAATTTCGTTGTGTCCTTCTATGAAAGCTACGTTCTTGGGTTCCTGCTGTCTTAGTAGGCGAATAGCATCTATAAATCCAAATTCGAGACTTTCTACAGAGGCATTCAGGTTTTCTTCGCCCGTATTTCCCATTATATTTTTCAACAGGGGAACAATAATCGTATCTTTTCCATTCTCAATACGGGCATACGGATAAATAACCTTGCTGCTGGCTTTGCCCTCCCTGTCCATCTCATTAAGGATAATACCGTCCATTCCGGCATTAGCCATCAGCTGAGACACATGCTCCGACGATTTACCCAGTATATAAGGAGAAATAAAGCTAACCGACAGTTTATTGCCTGCATAGCGGTTGAAGTCTGTCAGCAAATTACCCGTAGCATCGCGCAACCGCTGAAAACCATAATTGAGATCACCGGAAAGATAAACTTCTACTTTCAGTCCCTGCTCTTCTTTTACCTGCCTAAGCAAGTCGGTAGAATAATCGCTCAGGGTATAACGTTTATCAGCCGTAAAATCGAATCTGTAATCGGGGATAACAAGTCCTGCAATATTGATAACTATCAATACAGAAACGAAAGCCAGTAATACTTTTTTCTTCTTTCTTTCGAGGAAAAAGAATGTCAGCAGCCCGAACACAAGCAGATAATTGACAATAGTGATCAGATCGCTAATCTGTATCACTCCCCGCCTCATTTGCTTGTAATGATAAAGTAATCCGAATGACGACAGTGATGTATTTGATGTACCGAAAAGCAATTCAAAACCAAAGTAGGCAAGCAGGCAAAGCACTACAGACAGAATGAGCGCAATAATCTGATTCCGTGTAACCGACGAACCGAATAATCCGATGGAAACGAATACCAATGCCAGTAACAGCAAAGAAATATAGGAGGTGAAAATACTTTCGAGGTCGATGCTTCCTACCGGATTGGCCAACTGATATAGTGAATATACATAAATGAATGTGGGTAAGAATGTTACCGCTACGAAAGCAATAGTTGCCAGCATCTTACTGAAATAAACTGCAAACATACTTACCGGACGTGTCAGCAACACATCGAAAGTCTTTGTTCGTTTTTCTTCCGAAAACAGGCGCATGGTAAGTGCCGGAATCAATACAGACAGCAGCATAGGTGCCAATGTAAAAAAACGTCCCATATCGGCATAACCACCATCGATAAAATTATAGCTTCCCTGAAAAAACCACAACATAGCCCCCATAACCAGCAAGAATGCAAAAGCAAAAAAAGCACCGGTAGCTGAGCAAAAAACAGATTTAAGTTCTCTGAATATCAAAGCTTTCATATATCTTTGTAGTATTGGCTTTTATATAATTAATATATTCTTGTCAATAAGTAATTGAAATATGTTTAATATAAATATCCTATTTTGCTGCGCACAATCACAGATTGCTTGCGTACCTTTTGCCCAAAGCCGCAAAAGGAACCAAAAAGCCTTTTGCGCCACGCTTTATAGGCCGACCCGTTAAAGGGCTTAAAGGCTAAACGAAAAAACTCGCTCATAGCTTTGCGCAATACGCATCGGTTAATAAGCTCAAACACGTTTTCGTTTCACGCCTTTTTCTCCCTACGGGTACCCGTCCATAAAGCTAACGGCGCCAGGCTGACGCCAGACTAAGCCTAGTCGTCGCATTGCGGGGATGGCCTTTGTTCCGTAGTCGGGGTACCCACTCGGTGCAAGCGGCGTAAAAAGGGATGGGGCAATAGCCCGTTTGTCCCTTTTAGCCGGTAAACCGTTAGTGGGTCGACGAGGAATGCAGCCTTGATTTTTTGTTTCGTTTTGCATCAAGGCAAAATGAAAAACAAAGCCGTAAGGCGCTTTAGAATAATAGAACATATAATTAAAAAACTTATAAATCAAATCACATCCGGCATCATCCTGAAACAATGACCAAACGAGCGATAAAGATAATTATTTTATTTGTTCTGATAATCACAATTCTTATCGGTGGATGGTTTATGTACAAAAGGCTGGAATACAACAAGGAATCATATACTACCAACATATACGATTATATATCGCCACAGTTCAGCGAAGTGATCAACATAAACAGGGAATACAACCTGAACGAATTGTATGCGTATGACTCTACTCTTGTGGAACTTATACGTATCCCCGACAGGGAAATATCTTATCCTCTTGTCGTCTGCAAAAACGGCAGAGGAGAAAGACTGCTGGTATCGAAAGCTAAAAGAGGTGAGGCAGAAGATATAATAAAACATATAGAAACATATATTGCACAACCTTTTAAGCCGAAAACAAGAGTATATAAGAACACTGAAATATTGATCTATACACTAAGCAATGACCGCTTTCTGGCATGTACATTCTATAAAGGGCTATTCGCAGCAAGTGAAAATTACAAACTGATAGAAGACCTGATAACTGCAGCACCGGATAATTCCTTTTTTACAAATAAGGAAAACACAGAAATAATAGACAAAAAACTCACATCCTCGCCTGTTTCCATATCGGCGAATGACGGCAAGAGCCTGTTGATAATGGACTATAAAGCCAATAACGACACAATCAGTCTGGATGGAATTGTATTCAGGAAAAACCAACAGGATTCACCGGATGCAGAAAGGGCTTTAACGCCATATTTAAATAAGCTGCCGGATAATCTGTGTATCGACAGATACGAAATCTCAGATGAAAATAATCTGCCGACCTTTCATGTTATTTTAAACAAAATGTATTAATTTGCGTTCTAAATTATATATTAACAGAAAAATAAAGACAGAAATGGCGGTTTTAAAAGAATTAAAAGATTTCATGATGCGCGGCAACGTTGTCGATATGGCAGTCGGTGTCATCGTAGGTGGAGCCTTTGGCAAAATAGTATCATCACTGGTAAGCGACATCATCATGCCCCCAATCGGAGTGCTGTTGGGCGGAATGAATTTCTCGGAACTGAAAGTAACACTGAAACATGCTGCGGGCGATGCTGCTGCGGTTACAATCAATTATGGAACATTTATTCAGACTATACTCGATTTTGTGATTATAGCTACAGCAATATTCTTTGCCATACAGGGAATAAACATGATGCAAAAGAAGAAAGAAGAAGCTCCTGCCGAAGCACCTGCTCCTAGCAAAGAAGAGACATTGCTGACCGAAATAAGAGATTTACTGAAAGAACAAAACAAAAAATAATTGAGATTGAAACTAAACTAAGTAAAAACATCACGGACTATTCCGGCTAAACTTGACATGAGCTATGAAAAAAAATTATCTATCACTTTCATTAGTGGCAACACTGATGCTTTTTGCGGGCTGTAGCAGCGTACCCGTAACAGGAAGAAAACAGTTGTCTCTGGTATCTAACCAAGAGGTGCTGACTTTGAGTCTGCAACAATATGATGAGTTTATAAAATCGGCACCGGTATCTACCGACAAAACAAATACGGCACTTGTACAAAAAGTGGGCAGGGCTATAGCCAGCGCTGTAGAAAGTTATCTTACCAACAACGGGTATGCCGATGAAGTAGCGTCGTACTCATGGGAATTCAATCTGGTAAAAAGCGATGAAGTGAATGCTTTCTGTATGCCGGGTGGAAAAATCGTAGTGTATGAAGGTATCTTGCCATACACACAAAATGAAACTGGTCTGGCTGTTGTACTCGGGCACGAGGTAGCCCATGCGGTAGCCAAACATGCTAATGAGCGTATGAGCAACCAGATGGCAACACAATATGGCACAACAGCGATAGGTGCTGCTCTGGGTGGCACATCTGCCGCTACGCAGCAGATTGCTGCAGCAGCTTTAGGTCTGGGAGCACAGTATGGTATATTATTGCCATATTCGCGTAAACAAGAGTTGGAGGCTGATAAGCTTGGACTTATATTTATGGCAATGGCCGGATATGATCCGGGTCAGGCGGCTGCATTCTGGCAACGTATGTCGCAGCAGGGAGGCAGTACTCCGGAGTTTATGAGTACTCACCCTTCAGACAATACACGTATTCAACAAATACAGAAAGACTTGCCGGAAGCTCTTAAATATTACAAAGGAGCAGGTGTAGGCACTACTAATTCTGCTAAGACATCGAATCAGTGGAAATTCTGATTTTAGCAGCTAAGCGATAAATAAAACAATAATAGAATGGGGGTGAAACATATTGTTTCACCCCCATTCTATTATTTATATCTGTCATTTATTTCTTATTCTTCACATAATTTTCGAGCCACTGATCTTGTTCCCACAACAGATGAAGAACAGACTCTTTTGCAGCGTATCCATGACTTTCTTTAGGCAGGATAACCAAACGAGCCGGTGCACCAAAACCTTTCAGAGCATTGAAGTAACGCTCGCTCTGCATAGTATGCGTTCCCGGATTGTTGTCATCGCCACCATGTACGAGTAACATAGGAGTCTTCATCTTGTCAACGTGCATAAATGGAGACATGGCATTGTACACATCGGGAGCTTCCCAATAGTTACGTTCCTCCGCCTGAAAGCCGAAAGGTGTAAGCGTTCTGTTATATGCGCCACTGCGTGCTATTCCGGCAGCAAACAAGTCTGAGTGTGTCAACAGGTTAGCTGTCATAAAGGCTCCGTATGAGTGACCTCCTACAGCTACACGCGTGCGGTCGATATATCCCATAGAATCTACTGCATCGATGGCAGCTTTAGCATTTGCTACCAACTGAGGTATAAATGTATCGTTAGGCTCGGCAGTACCTTCACCCACAATCGGGAAAGCAGCATCGTCGAGAATAGCATATCCGCGTGTTACCCAATAAATAGGTGTTCCATAATACGGATATACAAATTCGTTCGGATTTGTTGTATTTTGTCCTGCACTGCTTTTGTCCTTATATTCGGTAGGATAAGCCCACATAACCATAGGCAGTTTTTCCTTTTTCTGCATATCGTATCCGGCAGGCAGATACAATGTACCTGTGAGTTCTACGCCGTCAGGACGTTTGTATTTGATTACTTCTTTATAAACATTGGCAATGCTCTTGAACGGATTGTCGAAATGAGTTATCGCAACAGGAGCTATTCTTTTTACCGTATTCAGTATATAATAGTTCGGGTATTCGGTTGCAGACTCTATACGTACCAGATACTCGCCGCGTTTGGCATCTATAATAGATATGACTTCAAGTTTTTTGTCTGTATATTCAGACTGGTACAAACGTTTTGAAAGTTTCGTTTTCAGATCGAGTTCATCCACAAACGGGAATTGTCCTTTTTCGGTATAGCCCTCTCCTATCAGGTATGCTTTTTCTCCATCCAGATTCAGTACATATCGTCCGTATTCGTTCCTTTTGGTATCGAAAGAACCCGGATCGCTGTATGCGTCCTGATAATTGCGGTCGGATAACACTACCGGCTGCTGCTTAGAGTCTGACGGATTGAACAGATAAGTCTTTACATTACGAGTATTCCACCAGTTGTCGTACAAGACAGCTGTGGTTTCGTTACCCCATGTTATACCGGCATAGCGATTTATTGTTTTTGCCAAACTTGCAGGCTGTGCTGTAAAAGGTGCGGATAGCTGGAACACTTCATCCCTGTAATCGACTTTCGTTTCTGGATCTCCGCCATCAAGGGCTTCTACCCAATACAGTGTAGATGGCTGATCTGCCCGCCATGTTATGCTGCGCTTGCCTGTGCTAGTAGCCATGAATCCTTTTGGCAATACTTCCTTCAACGGGCTGTCGTTAAAGCTGCTAACCAGTTTTCCTTCTGCATCATATATATTAGTCATTACCGGAAACCTGTTTATCGGTACAATGTAGGAATATGGACGGTGTATAGTGTTTATAAGTATGTAAGTTCCGTCAGGTGAGAACGTTTCACCCGAATACATATCTTTGCCTTTCCACAATGTTTTATTTCCTGACAGGTCTACTTTATATAGTTCCGATGTTATCAACGCCTCAAAATTAGCCTCATCGGTCGCATTCTGTAATAAATCCTGATATGTACGGTTCTGGGCTTTAGCTCCCTTTTCGCTTACCGAAACAGTAGGCCCTGTCGGAATAGCCGCTTTTGAATCTATCAGGGCTGGCTTATCTGCCGGCAAGGCTCTTACAAGGAAAGAGTTATTATCTCTGAACCATGTGTAAGGATTACCCAAGTTCGCATTCAGGTTCGCATCGGTCAATCGTACCGCCTTACCTGTTGCAAACTCTATATACCACAGTTCAACACCTGTAGCTGTTGTATTGGTAAAGGCGATTTTGGTTTCGTCGGGCGACCACGATACATTCGCTATTTTTGCATCGGCTGGCAGACCTTCCACCTGTTTAGGCTCCGGTTCGTTTATCAGTTTATATTTGAGGTTATTCACATAGTTTACTGTACTCGATATATTTGTAACAGGATTGATACGCAGTCCTGCCAGACGCATTTCTTTTTCGGAAAGATCGGCCAGCGTTTTATACGTATTCCTGTACTGGAATATCATTTTGGTTCGTTTGCTGTCCATCATCAATGTTGGTGCACGCTCAAAATCGGCAAGCTCCAATATTTCTTTTGGCGGTTTTTGGTAAACAAGTTCTTCCTGTGCAACCAGATTTAAGGTTATTGTAAGAATAGAAACCAGAAGTAATAATTTTTTCATAATTGGATGTATTTTATTAATTTCCTTTTATCTATATAATGAGTTATCAAAAATACATAATATTTTTATTAACGATCGATCTAAAGTTAAAAATTGTAGATTAGATAAATCGAAAAAGAGGTCTTTGAAAAAATGTGTAAAGATTACATACGCTTCGTTCTTGTACCCGTTAGTTGTCAGCTTTGTCAGGTTTTAGTTAAAATTTAGTGTACTAGCTGTAGGGGCAGTGGCTTGTCCCTGCCCGTTTATCGTATAGGCGGGCACCCACAAGGGATGCCCCTACAAAAGATGAATTGCGAAGCAATCGACAGAGCCAATTAAGACCAGCAAACTAGTAGACTAAAAACTAATAAACTTGTAAGTTCTGTCAGCTTTTAGTTAAAATTATTTCACGTAAAGGCGCAAAGAAGAATACTTGTAACTCGTAACTGCCTGTAGGGCGACGAATTGGAAATCGCCGAAGTGAAGACGAGGCAAACTTGTAACTTTTGTTTGGTTTGTCAGGTTTTAGTTAAAATACAGATAACCGGATTATGCAGTAAATTTGTATAAAGCACAAAAAAAGATTTATATTTACATATTGAATAATATACTACACTAAAAAATATATGAAAAAAGTTTTCGTCAGCGGGTGTTACGATATGCTTCACAGCGGACATGTGGCCTTTTTTGAAGAGGCAGCAACATACGGCGACCTGTATGTGGGCATAGGTTCGGACAAAACAATCAGTGAACTGAAAGCCCGTAAGACATTCAATAATGAACAGGAACGCCTTTATATGATCAAGGCTCTGAAATCGGTAAAAGACGCATGGGTGAATACGGGAGGCGGACTTATGGACTTTCTGGAAGAATTGAAAGCCTTAAAACCCGACATCTTTTTTGTGAACAGCGACGGGCATAGTGCACTTAAAGAGGAGCTTTGCAGGGAACTTGGCATACAATATGTTGTAAGTAAACGTATCCCGCACGAAAATCTCCCTTCAAGATCCACAACCGCCCTGCGAGAAGAATGCAGGATTCCCTACCGGATCGATCTGGCCGGAGGATGGCTCGACCAACCCTCTGTCAGCACCTTATATCCGGGACCGGTACTCACCATCTCAGTTGAACCCGATTATGAGTTTAATGACCGGAGCGGTATGTCTACCAGTTCGCGCAAAAAAGCGATAGAACTTTGGCAGATAGATATTCCGGCAGGAAATAAGGAAAGGCTGGCTAAGACGCTTTTCTGTTACGAAAATCCTCCGGGAACAAAATATGTAAGTGGCTCGCAGGATTCGCTGGGCATAGTCATGCCGGGACTGAACAGATTACAATATGACGGAGATTTCTGGCCATCTGAGATTGAAAACATATTGGATGACGACCTGCTAAACTGGATTGAAAAGCATTTGTGGCTAGTACCGCTATATCCCCGCCATTACGATTACGATGTGCTTTCGGATACAAATATAACTCCGGAAAATGCAAAAAAACTCAGCGATGCGGCGGCGGCATGCTGGGAAGCGTTGAAACAGAAAGACCTGAAGCTTTTCGGTACTGCCGTGCGCAATAGCTTTGAAGCACAGATAGCCATGTATCCGCATATGGTCAATAAAGATATTTTTGAGATCGTAGACAAGTATAAAGATAAGGCTATGGGGTGGAAACTGAGCGGAGCTGGTGGCGGAGGTTATTTTATTATTGTAAACGATACGCCTATCGACAATGCCATACAAATACGTATACGCAGAGCCGAATAGCTCATAATAAACTGATTATAAAAATAATAAGTGAAACATTACGTTTATTTTAATATTTGATTAAATATATATTATGATATTTATAGAAAGAATTAACTATTTTTCTCAAACATTTTATGCTCGATATCCGTTATAACGGAGTGTAGTTTTGTAAAGTTTGTGTTAAGGTTAAGGAAGTCTGCGATGTGATGTTGCGGACTTCTTCTTTTTTATCAAGGCTTAGCCATTGCCTTACCCCGCAGATCGGGAGGCATTTTCTCTATGGCATAACGCAAGGATGTACGCGGCATCACTGCCTTCTTCGACATTACATATTCAAATACTTCATCGCGATAGTATTCACTGGCAGCTTTCAGCATCCATCCATATCCTTTTTGCACCATATCGTCTTTGTCCGTCAACAAGGTATCGGCAATATCGAATATATCGGAAAGGAACATGCCTTTGCGTGCCGGAATTATAAGAGTTACCGCAGCCGAACGTTTTACCCAGCGATTTTCTGACAGAGCCCAACGCTTCAGTTCCGAGATATACTCAGGATACATCTCTACGAACGTACCGACACTATGATTACAAAGAGTATCGCAGGATGCCCAGTTGCTCACATAATTATTCACCCAGTTGTCGAAGATTTTAAAATCAGACGGCTGGTACTGCTTGTTGATATAATAGGATAGATTACAGGCAATGAAAGATTCTTCAAGATACCCGGATTTCCACAGAGCAGTACACAGAGCGAAGATATCTTCCTTCCTTTTTGTCTTTACAATGGCAAATATATCTTTACTGATCTTATTAACCAACGGAACTCTGACTCCATAGAATTTTATCTCCTCTTTAAAATAATTTTGTGAAGTCGCTTTTGTTTTATCATCGGCACTATCGATTAATGCCTGACGAATATCGGATAAAATATTCTTCATTTTTCAATAATTTATTTTATCAAAATAAAACATATTTATCTATATATAAAAACAGAAAATGAAAAATGAAGAAAAAATTAAAAAAGAAAAATCCTTCCGAAAAAACGAAAGGATTATATATTATTTGGCAGACAGAATAAAATCATCTGTAATCTTTCAGTATTTCCTGCAATCTCTTACGGGCAAAAAATATGCGGCTCTTTACAGTACCTAACGGCAATTTTAGCTTTTCTGCAATTTCTTCATACTTATATCCGGAGACGTGCATCGAAAAAGGAACACGGTATTCATCGGCAAAGCTGTTCAATACATTATTTATTTCAGCATAAGCAAATGAGCCTTCGGGTGTATCAAATCCTGAATCCTGTGGCAGATTGAGATGATAAAGATTGTCTGTATGATCTACGATTGTCTGATTACGTACAGCACGGCGATAATTGTTTACAAACAGATTGTGCATAATGGTGAACACCCAACCTTTGAAGTTCACATTATCATAATATTTGTCGATGTTATTCAGTGCTTTTAGGGTCGTTTCCTGCGTTAGGTCTTGGGCAGCGTCCATGTCGGCAGTGAGCTTTAGTGCAAAATTTAACATGTTACCTTGTAATTGCACTAAATTTGTTTCCAGTACTCTTTTAGTTGCTTTTGTCATACTTTTTATCTTTTCTTACAACTCACGTCGTAAATATTATTAATGATACAAAGATATTAACAAATGTCGAATTAATTGCACAAACAACCATAAATAGTTAAAAGTAATTTCCGAAAACGTTTGCACAAAAATACTAAACGCTAATTATCAAAAATTTAACTAAATATAGAGTAAACAAATAAGCAATAAAAATTAATTATATGTTAATTTAACATCTACAAAAAAAGATCACTTATATGCACAAAAACACTTACATACTATATATCTTGCGAAGATCTGTGATGAACTCATCTACCATCGACTCCGGAGTAGCCCATGAGGTAATCAGCCGGATAGCCGAGTGGTCATTATCTACAATGCTCCATACCAGAAAGCTGTACTCTTTCTGCAAAAGGGAGATCATCGAGTTGGATAAAACCGGGAATATCTGATTTGTATCCGAATCGATCAACAACGGACAGCCTAGCTCTTTAAACGCATCGGTCAATCGGGATGCCATTTTGTTAGCATGATCTGCCAGTTCGAATATCAGGTTATCCTGCAACAGTTGTTCAAACTGTATTCCTATGGTACGTCCTTTGGCAGTTAGCGCTCCACGTTGCTTGAGGTGATATTTGAAGTCTTGTCTCAGTTCCGGATTAGGAATCACAATAGCCTCACCCAACAGTGCCCCGCACTTTGTGCCTCCGATATAAAACACATCTGTATATCGGGCTATATCGGCTAAAGTCAGGTCGTTGGAGGGTGCAGTCAATGCCATAGGCAATCGGGCTCCATCCATAAACAGGATCAGATTGTTTGCTTTACAGAATTCGTACAGATCGACCAGCTCCTGTTTAGTATATACGGTACCCAACTCTGTGGAATTGGAGATATATACAGCGCGGGTACGCACCACATGATGCCCTCTGGCCTTATTCAGAAAAGGGGCAATATCAACTGGACGCAGTTTGCCATCGACTGTAGGAGCAGCTTCTACCTTATGACCCGTTGCTTCTATAGCTCCGGCCTCGTTGGTATAGATATGCCCCGTTGTGGCAGCAACAACTGACTCGAAAGGACGCAGTACGGATGCCAATACGACAAGATTGGCCGTTGTACCGCCGGCTACCATATGCACATCGATATCCGGCACACCTGTCATACGACGGATAGCATCACTTGCATTACGGGTATGGCTATCATCGCCATATCCGGCCTGTTGAATAAGGTTTGTTTTGGTTAGAGCTTCCAGAATACGAGGGTGGCAACCTTCGCCATAATCGTTTGCAAAACTATATTTCATTTTTTATACTATTACTATAATACAAAAGTAATAGCTTCTATCGTAAAATATGAGTTAAAAGCAAAATAGTTAGCAATTATTACTATCTATCTTGACCGATCCGGCAATTTATACCATCATCTTATAGCCTGATACTATACCTCTATCGACCAGGGCTTGTAACACAGCATAATCCTGATCACTTCTCGCTTTCTTGCCATGAGCTAAAGCGCACACCCTAAGAGCACCACACCCGTTCTGGGTTGCGATTTCTGAGTATGCCTTCTTGTTACTACTAAGCAAGTAGGTAATTAAGTTCTTCATAGGCCTACTTATTATTACTTATTAGACTTCCTGATACAAATATAGGATGAATTTGTCTATTTTGACAAATATTAATATAAAAATGTAATAAAGCTCACATCTGTTCGCACTTTTTGCACATCTGGTTACATTATGCGTTTTTTATGACAAAATAAGGCTACCCTTGTTTGAGGTAGCCTTATTGTAACAATATCAAAATAACCTATTATCTCTTTATCCCGTTTCGCTTCAGCAAAGCATCAACTGTAGGCTCATGACCTCTGAATTTCACATAGAGGCTCATCGGCTCTTCTGTATTACCTCTTTCCAGAATGTTCTTGCGGAACGACTTGGCTGTCTCTTTATTAAAGATGCCAGTTTCCTTAAACAATGCGTACGCATCGGCATCTAATACTTCTGCCCACTTATATCCGTAATATCCGGCAGCATAGCCACCCGAGAATATATGTCCGAACGAGGTAGACATAGCCGTACCATCGATAACCGGGAGCAATGCTGTTTTGCTCATAGCATTGCGTTCAAATGCGATAACATCACCGTCATAAGCCGAATTCAACGTATGCCATGCCATATCCAGATAACCGAACGAAAGTTGGCGATAACACAGGTAACCGGCATTGTAATTAGCGGCATCAACCAGTTTCTGAACAAGTCCGGCAGGTATTTTCTCGCCCGTCTTGTAATGCACGGCAAATTTATCCAGATATTCTTTTTCGGTAAGCCAGTTCTCCATTATCTGAGAAGGCAGTTCTACAAAATCGTGCAATACATTTGTACCCGACAATGTTTCATACGTACATTTGGTAAGTATACCATGCAGAGCATGACCAAACTCATGAAGGAATGTCTCTACTTCGTCGAATGTGAGTAATGCCGGCTCTGTTTCCGTCGGGCGGGTAAAGTTCATTACAATAGCAACAAACGGACGTGAGTCTACACCATTCTCAACATACTGACCTTTAAATTCCGTCATCCATGCACCCTGTCGTTTACCTTCGCGCGGATGGAAATCTGTGTACAATATCGCCAGATATTTTCCATTCTCATCCAACACATCGAAAGCTTCAACTTCCGGATGGTAAACAGGAATCTCGGTATTTTTCTTAAATGTAATGCCATACAAGTCTGTAGCCAAACCGAAAACACCTTTCTTTACATTCTCCAATTCAAAATAAGGGCGAACCTGCTCGTCGCTCACACTATATTTTGCATCTTTCAGTTTTTCAGAATAATATGACCAGTCCCAAGGCATGATCTTTATATCCTTACCTTCCATATCTACAGCAAACTGCTGAACCATCTGTACATCCTGACGGGCAGCAGTGCCATAGGCATCGAACAGATCGTTCAGTAAGCCATATACATGTTCTTTATCTTTTGCCATCTTATTGCGCAGCACATAGGTTGCATAATCAGGATAACCGAGCAAATTAGCAATCTCCATTCGGGTTTTGGCAATTTCTCTAACATTGTTCTGATTATCGAATTCACCCCCAGCCACACATTGTGTAGTATAAGCCAGATATAGCTTTTCGCGCAAGTCGCGACGCGACGAGTATTTCATAAAGGCAATGTAGCTAGGTGCTGACAGGTCAAACAACCAGCCCTCTTTATTTTTGGCTTTAGCCTTTGCTGCGGCAGCATCTTTTACCATTTGAGGTAACCCTGCCAGATCTGCCTCGTCTGTAAGCAACATCTCATATTTATTGTTTTCTTTCAAGGCATTCTGTCCGAAGGTCAGGGTAAGCTGGCTCAGCTTTGTCGACAGTTCTTTGTATTTATCCCTGTCTGCTCCGGTAAGGGTGGCACCACTGTTTTCAAAGCCGATATATATTTTTTCCACAAGGCGGATTTGTTCCGGATTCAGGTTCGATTCATTCCGTTTATCATATACAGCCTTAACTTTCTGAAACAGGCCTTCGTTCAGGTTAATTTCATTGGAGTGAGCCGAAAGTTTCGGCTGAATACGCTGAGCTATCTCCAGCATTTCATCATTGCTCTCGGCACTCAGCAGATTAAAGAATACAGAAGCGACACGGGACAGCAGTTTCCCTGATTCCTCAAAGCGCACTATTGTATTCTCGAAAGTAGGTACTGATCGCACCAGTACAATGCTGTTAATCTCAGCCTGATGCTCCGCTATGGCCTTATCTATGGCCGGTTCGTAATGTTCATTCTTTATCTCATTGAACGGCGGAGTTTCATGAGGGGTTTTATAAGCCGAAAAAAACGGGTTTTGAGCTTCTATTGTCGTCATTGTCATTATTAATATTAAACATGAAATAATTATTCTTTTCATAATCATAGATATTTACATATAGGGTTAAACGATTTATTCACTTAATACTATCTCCATTGCGTAACTTCGTCTGCCGAAAAACGTATCGAATCTTTTCCTTTCTCATCCGCTTTTCCTATCGACAAAAGTAATACAGGAATGTAACGCTTGGCGTCCAGTCCCAGTGCTTCAGTCAGTTCTTTGCGCATAAACCCGCCTATAGGATTGGTATCGTAACCATAGCCTTTAGCCGACAACATCAGTTGCATACCCACAAATCCGCAATCGAGAAGAATAGAATTCCGCAAACGCTCTTCGGTATACTGTGCTCCGTATGAATGAATCATATCCAGCATCTTGATTTTATATTCTTCGGGCACAAGCTTATGCTCCGCAGCAGCTCCGTATATATCGTCAGCATAAGAAAAGTTCTCCATATCGCCATAGATAGCTATTATGGCAGATGAGGTCTCCCACTGCTGCATGTTAAACATCATAAAGGGTTTTATCAGTTCCTTTCCTTCAGGAGTATCGAATACCCAGAAACGCCATGGTTGCAAGTTTAGTGAAGAAGGGGCTGTCATTGCATCCTGCAATATATCAGCCATTTCCTCTCTACTCATTTTTACCGATTTATCATACTTCCTCACCGATGTACGGGCTGTAAACAAGCCATTCGCATCGTTTTTAACTTTCTTTAATTGCATAATTTTCGTTTTGTCAATACTACAATAGAAACAAACAAAGTTATAAAACTAATCTAAAAGTTTTATCTTTGCTGATTAAATAATGATTATACAATAAATAGGCCTTACAAAAGTTTACATTCTCGAATATACTTTTTTTTATGATTTTTCGTTATTTATTAACTAAGATAATTAGAACGCGGTTATGATCGATTATATAAAAGGAGAAATCACCGAGTTGACTCCAACATCAGTTAGTCTGGAAACATATGGCATCGGATATTTTATAAACATATCCCTTAATACATACACAAACCTTTCAGGCAAAAAAGACGCAAAGCTTTATATATATGAAGCCATACGGGAAGACGCGCATGTATTGTTCGGCTTTGTCGACAAGCAGGAACGCGAAATGTTTTTGCTGCTCATCAGTGTTTCCGGCATAGGCGCAGGTACAGCACGCATGATACTGTCGTCGCTGAATACACAGGAGCTGGCCAATGTGATTGCTTCGGGCAATGCAGATGTACTGAAATCGGTAAAAGGCATAGGTATGAAAACCGCACAACGCGTGATAATCGACCTCAAGGACAAAATAAAAACTACAGGGATAGAACAGGGCGATTTGATCAACTTGACAAGTCAGGCAGGAGAAGAGGCTATAGCAGCACTCGTAATGCTAGGTTTTCCCCAGCAAGCTTCCCAAAAAGCCGTATCGAAAATATTGAAGGATAAACCGGACTGTACGGTCGAACAAATTATAAAAACAGCATTAAAGATGCTTTAACAGGAGTACCGGATTGAGAAAATATATAAAATACATATTCGCCCTTATACTTTTGATAAGCTCAGTGAGCCTGTTTTCCGGCATATCCGGCAAACCGGATTCTGCATTTATTGAAACCGAAGATGTAGTTTATCCTCAACCAAACGACACCGCACCACGTTATCCTGTAAAGAAAACACAGATAACAAATTATAAGGATTTGAAAGATAATCCTCCTGCCGATCTGAAAGACCCGTCAAATATAAAAAATTCGATAGAATACGATCCTAAAACAAATCTATATATATTCCGTACCAAGATAGGTGACGAGGAAGTGGCAACTCCATTCTCCCTCACACCAGAAGAATACATGGATTATACGTTGAGACAATCCATGTCGAACTATTTTAAGGCAAAAAACGCCGAAACGTATGAAAAGAAAGACGAAAAAGAAGAATTTTCGCTGAAAGACATAAAGCTGGATATCGGGCCGGCGGAAAAGATATTCGGACCGGGAGGTGTACAGGTAAAGACTCAGGGATATGTAGAGGCAAAAATCGGTTTCAAACACTTCAGCACAAAGAACCCGACACTCTCGGAACGCAACCGGAGCAGAACAGCGTTTGAATTCGACGAAGATATACAGCTCAATGTGACTGCTACCGTAGGTGACAAGATCAATTTCGGGATGAATTATGATACTAAAGCCCTATTCGATTTCGATTCTAAAAAGATAAAACTGGCCTACGAAGGTAAAGAAGATGAAATCATAAAAAGAATAGAGGCCGGAAACGTAAGCATGTCTACGACTAATTCCCTTATCAGTGGAGGATCTGCCCTATTCGGCATCAATACCGAACTACAATTCGGAAAACTGCGTATCAACAGTGTCATATCGCAACAGGAATCACAGGCGCAAACCACCAGTTCGCAGGGAGGAATACAGACAAATGAATTTGAGCTGAAAGCAGACCAATACGATGCCAACAGGCACTTCTTCCTGAGTCAGTACTTCAGGGATAACTATGATAAGGCTATGAGCAAATATCCTTACATACAATCGCCCGTAAATATTACCAAACTGGAAGTATGGGTAACCAACAAACGCGGAGATTATACTCAGTCGAGAAACATAGTAGCCTTTGCTGATATAGCCGAATACAGCACTATCAAAAACCCGCTATGGTCTCCGAGCGGTTCGTCAAACCTACCTTATAATAATGCAAATACTCTATATACAACTGTAACCACCGACCCGATAAGATATCCCGGATCACGCGATATTTCACAAATTACCGCTTTATTTGACGGTTATCTGGAGACCGGACTCGATTACGAAAAAATAGAGAGCGCCCGCCTGCTAACCTCATCGGAATATACATACAATCCTCAACTGGGTTACATCTCCCTAACTTCGGCATTGCAGGCCGACGAGGTATTGGCTGTTGCATACGAATATAGCATAAACAATGTTCCATATAAAGTCGGGGAGTTTTCTACTGATATAGTAGATAAGTATGATGCCGCCAATAGCAAATCGGGAGCATTGTTTTTAAAACTGTTGAAACCGATATCACTGTCGCCCCGTTCCTACACATGGAACCTGATGATGAAAAACATCTACCGGATCAGTGATAATTCTATACAGCAAGACCGTTTCCGCCTGAATATATCCTATCAGTCCGATACTGTAGGTACATATATAAGCTACCTGCCCGAAGGTAATATTAAAAATCAGATGCTGCTAAAGGTTATGAACCTCGACAGGCTCGATTCGCGCAACAATGTAGTAGAAAATGCAGATAAATCGATACAGGGAGACGGGATATTTGACTTTGTCGAAGGCTACACGGTCAACTCTCAAAACGGGCGTATCATTTTCCCTGTAGTAGAACCGTTCGGCTCGCATCTGGCTACAAAGATCGGCGACCCGACCATAGCAAAAAAATATGTTTATCAGGAACTATACGATTCTACATTGACTATTGCCCAACAAATTGCAGAAAAGAATAAATTCAAGATATCCGGCTCGTATCGCGGCTCGGGAACCAACAATGCCGAAATCAATCTGAATGCGACAAATATACCGCAAGGCTCCGTTCAGCTTACAGCCGGCGGCAGGGTACTTACCGAAGGTACGGAATATATTGTAGACTATATATCGGGTATCGTAACCATTATAGACCAGAACTTACTGGACTCTAACGTCCCTATACAGGTGTCAAGCGAAGGGCATTCGATCAGTATGCAGCGGAAAACGTTATTGGGACTCAATCTGAGCTACGATATAACGAAAAACTTCAACATTGGCGGTACCATTATGCACTACTACGAAAAACCGCTGACCACAAAGACCGAAATAGGAAACGAATCGGTAAAGAATACACTGTGGGGACTGAATACGTCTTTCAGAACCGAATCGATGTGGCTTACAAACCTTGTGGATAAACTACCGTTCGTAGACGCTACACAACCGTCACAGATAACATTCAATGCAGAGTTTGCCCACATGATAGCAGGGCATTATCAGAACGAAGAAACAGGGGGTTACTCTTATCTGGACGACTTCGAGTCGTCGCAGACAAAAATAGATATCAAAAGTCCATATTCATGGAATCTGGCTGCCACACCTTACAGGAAAGACGGGGGATTGTTCGACGAAGCAGGTCTGAGCAACAACATAGATTACGGAAAAAACAGGGCTATGCTCTCATGGTTCTCTATCGATCCTCTATTTACACGTAAAGGTTCTTCACTTACACCGCAACATATAAAAAATAGTCCACAGTTGTCTAACCACTTCGTACGTGAAGTATATCTGCGCGAAATATATCCTAACAAGGATGTGGCCTACAATGAATCGGCTACTATCTCAACACTTAACCTGTCTTTCTATCCGAACGAAAGAGGTCCGTACAATCTGGATGCTACATATATCAACAACGATGGTACACTGATGAACCCCGAAAAACGCTGGGGAGGTATTACCCGTAAAATGGATGTGCGCGATTTTGAGGCTTCCAATGTAGAATATCTCGAATTCTGGCTGATGGATCCGTTTGTAAAAAATGAAGACGATAATACCGTACGAACAGGTGGTGATCTTTATATCAATTTGGGTGAAATATCGGAAGACGTACTCAAGGATGGAAAAAAATTCTTTGAGAACGGGTTGCCTGTAAACGACGATCCTGATGCTGTAGAAACCACAGTATGGGGAAAAGTACCTAAACGCCAGTCTACCGTATATGCCTTCGACAACAATTCAGGAACAGATGCACGCGCAAAACAGGATGTGGGATTGAACGGGCTAAGTACCGCCGAAGAGTTCACATTCTCTACTTATGCCGATTATCTGGCGGCTTACAGCAGTAAGGTTACCGATCAGGAAGCACGGAGACGACTGGAGGCTGACCAGTTCTCACCATTCAACGACCCTGCCGGAGACACTTACCATTTCTATAGAGGCCGTGATTTTGACGATGAGGAAAGAAGTATTCTCGACCGTTACAAATACTATAACAATACCGAAGGTAACTCGGCTGCTACGGATCAGACTAACGAAAACTACTCCAGTGCGGCGAAGACCGTACCCGACGTAGAAGATATCGATCAGGACAATACACTGAATGAAACCGAAGCTTATTTCCAGTACAAGGTAACACTCAAACCCGACAAGATGGTTGTAGGCGGCGACAACTATATCGTAGACAGCCGCAAAGTAACACTTACCCTACGCAACGGACAGAAGGGTGAAGTAACATGGTATCAGTTCAAAATTCCGATCCGCAACAAGGAAAAGTATGACAGAGTCGGTAATATACAGGACTTCAAAAGCATCCGTTTTATGCGTATGTTCCTTCATGGCTTCAAGGAAACCACATTCCTGCGCTTTGGCACATTAGAACTTGTGCGCGACGACTGGCGTGCCTATGAGCAGACATTGAATAAGAACAATGAAGCTTCGGGTAGTGGAACACTCGACCTGACTACTGTAAACATTGAAGAAAACTCGGAACGTAAGCCTGTCAACTATGTACTTCCTCCGGGACTGAGCCGGCAGATAGATCCGGAACAGGTGCAAATGATAAAAGATAATGAGCAAGCTCTTTCGATGCGAGTATTGGATCTGGATGCAGGCGATGCCAGAGCCATATACAAAAATACAGGCTACGATATGAGAAGATATAAACGCATACAGCTCTATACACATGCCGAAGATGTACTGAACGAGGAAAAATTATCGAAAGGTGATCTTACCGTATTTATGCGTTTGGGCTCTGACTATAAGAACAATTACTACGAATACGAGATACCTCTGACGATAACACCGGAGGGAACATACAGTAACAACAGCCCTGCCCACCGCAATATCGTATGGCCAACCGACAATATGTTCGATTTTCCACTAGAACTTTTGACAAACTTGAAGCTTAACCGCAACAAGGAAAAGAGAAAGGCAGGTTCCAGTATATCATATACTACACTTTACCACGAGTACGATCCCGACAAACCGAACAATAAGGTAAGCATTATCGGGAATCCGTCCCTATCGGAAGTAAACGTTATCATGATAGGTGTGCGAAACAATTCGCGTACTTCAAAATCGGGTGAGGTATGGATCAACGAACTCCGGCTGACAGACTTCGACGAAGAAGGCGGATGGGCTGCACAGGGTAACCTCAATATTACTTTTTCCGATCTGGGATCGGTCAATGTATCGGGCAGAAAAGAAACCGTCGGATTCGGGGCTTTAGACCAGAGCCTGATGGAAAGACGCATGGACGACTATACCTCATACAGTATAGCTGCTAATATAGAATTGGGTAAATTCTTCCCCGAAAAGGCACAGGTTAGCTTACCGCTCTATTATTCATATTCAAAACAAACCAATACACCGAAATACGACCCTTTCGATCAGGATATAACACTGAAAGAATCGCTCAGCCTGGCAGAGACCAAAGCCGAAAAAGATTCGATAAAGGGTCTGGCTCAGGATGTTACTACAACCAAGAGTATCAGTCTGAACAATATAAAGGTAAATATACAAAGCAAAAATCCTATGCCGTATGATCCGGCTAACTTTAACTTCAGCTATTCATACAGCCAGAGTGAAACGAAGAATCCAACGACAGTATATGACCTGACAAAGAGCTATAAGGCTACACTTAGTTATATGTACGCTCCTATGGTCAAATCGTGGGAACCGTTCAAAAATCTGAAAAGTAAATCGGGCGCTGCCCGTTTCGCCAAATCACTCGGATTTAACTATTTACCAAGCAGTGTGGCTTTCAACTCTAATATAACGCGTTACTACACTGAAACGATGACGCGCGATATCGACAGTTATACTCTCGGTGGATCGAACGAAAACAACCAATTCCTGTCATGGAGCCAGTCATTCCTTTGGGACAGGGACTTCAGCCTGAACTGGGATTTCACAAAGAATCTGAAATTTGCATTCCAGTCGGGAACAAGGGCCGAAATAGAAGAGCCTTACCTTCAGGTAAACAAGAAGCAGAACAGAGACGACTATGATGAATGGAAAGACGCTGTAATAAGGAGTCTTAAGAGTCTTGGCGACCCGCTTTCGTACAAGCAAAGTGTACGTTTGACCTATCAGTTGCCGTTCCGCAATATACCTGCATTGGAGTGGATAACTTCAAATGCCAGCTATGCCAGTAACTATCAATGGGATCGCGGAGCCAGTCTGGCTGCAGAAGATTCTGTTGTGATTGGTAATACCATCAGCAACAATATGACGCTGGAGTTTACCAACAGACTGAATCTCACAGGCCTGTATAACAAATCAGGGTTCCTGAGAAGAGTAAATGAACGCTTCGACGGCAGAAGAAGAATACAATCTCCAAACCAGAGAGAACAGGAACGGAGACAACCCGACAGAAGGCGATTTACAGGTACTGTAGCTCTGCAAAAAGACTCATCAGTCACATTCAGCCACGGGCTCGACACCAAGAATATTGAGGTCACAGCAAGAAAAGACGGTAAAACGTATGCTCTTAAGTTCAAGAAAAAAGATAACAATAGTATAATTATTAATAATAAGGATTCGGGGAACGTACAAATAAGCATAGAAGGGCGTTACAAAGAAGCCGGATCATCCAGAGTACTGCAAGACATAGCCGAGTATTCTGCCAGAGCGCTTATGTCGGTGCGGACTATCAGTTTCAACTATTCAAAGCGGGATGAGACTCACATATCAGGATTTAAACCGGGTATCGGAGATGTTTTCGGGCAAAAAGGCTCGGAATTCGGCATGACTCCGGGACTGGGATTTGCCTTCGGCCTGGACGGTGGAGAAGATTTTATACAAAAGTCACTCGACAGGGATTGGCTTGTAAAAAATGAACTGAGCATAACTCCTGCCATATACAACAATGCCGAGAAGTTTGAAATGAGAGCACAGGTGGAACCGTTCAAGGATTTCAAAATAGAATTGAACGCCAACTATGAGCAAAACAAGCGTACAGAGGTACAATATATGTACGATGGTGCTCCAAAAACACGTGGCGGAAGCTTCTCGATGACTACAATCGCTCTATCTACAGCTTTGCGCGGAAGCAACTCGAAGAATAACTATTATTCCGAAGCTTTTGAAAAATTCCTGCAAAACAGGCATACTATAAAAAACAGACTGGAAGCCCAATATACAGGGATGAAGTATCCTAACGGCGGTTTTATGACTGAAAATGGCATGGGCGGACAAGTTTATAATCCGACAAACGGAGAGGTAAACCTCAATTCGGCCGATGTACTTATTCCGGCATTTATATCTGCTTACACCGGTAAGAATGCAAATAAGATATCTCTTTCGGCCTTCCCTTCACTATTGTCGATACTCCCGAACTGGACACTTTCTTACGACGGATTAGTGAATATTCCATTTATAAAATCGAAAGTGAAATCACTCCGCCTTACCCATGCTTATTCCTGTTTTTATCAGGTAGGCAGTTACGATTCATATTCGGGCTGGCTCGAAACAGGCGATGACTTAGGTTTTATCAGGGACGTATTGAATGGAAATCCGGTGCCTTCGTCACCATACAACATATCTTCGGTCGGCATATCTGAGGTATTCAACCCATTGTTTGGTATAGACGGGATTCTGAATAATAATATGTCTGTCAATTCGCGATACAACAATGCCCGTACGCTGACACTGAACATGGCTTCGTATCAGATAATAGAATCTATACAGAAAGAATTTGTGTTTGGGCTCGGATACCGTATCAACGAATTCAACCGCATTATAGGGCTGAATCCGAAAACTGCAAAACAATTCAATAACGACCTCAATATCAAAGTCGATCTGTCATATAAGACAAATGAGGCTTTGCTACGCAAAATAGAAGAAAGCTTCACTCAGGCTACAAGTGGCACGACTATTGTTACATTGAAGTTATCTGCCGATTATACCATGAGCAGGGCTCTGACTTTGAGAGCATACTACGATCGTATTTTGAACAAGCCGTTGATATCCTCTTCGGCTTATCCTACGACGGACAGTAACTTTGGGATTAGTCTAAAATTCACATTAGTACAATAAAACATATCCATAAGTTTGGATAGAAAAAAAAATTACTTTAAGTTTATTTTTTCAAATGTTAAACAATATCTTTGCTATATTTGTTAAATAATAAAATTAGAATGAATAAATTATTATATTTAATATTTATAA
The DNA here is from genome assembly GCA_040395895.1 of Dysgonomonas hofstadii. GTDB lineage: Bacteria > Bacteroidota > Bacteroidia > Bacteroidales > Dysgonomonadaceae > Dysgonomonas > Dysgonomonas hofstadii_A. The sequence continues at coordinate 9,933 of JBEBPN010000005.1, read as the reverse complement.
CATATTTTAATCGGGTGAGAGAGGCTGAACAAAGATGAAAAAATCGACAATATGGATATTAGCCGCAATCATGGCTTTTGCTTTCTTTGGCCTGTTATACTTACAGATAGAATATCTTCGAGAATCGATAGGCTGGAGAGAAGACCAGTTTGATGAAACCATCAACCGGAGTCTGGATAAAGTTTCATCCGATTTGCAAAAAGAGCAGACAAAAAAATATCTTAATGAGGGTTTTACCGAATATCAGAAAAAGCAGACAGCTGCTAATAACAGGGCTCTCGCATTAAGAAACCAACAGTTACAGGAAGAGACCGTAACTCACCGGCAAAGAATTAAAATGGTCGCACCCGAAGGTTCCGAGGTTATGAGTCTTGAGTATAGCGCCTCTACCACAGTGCAAACTAAGCCTAAAAATCAGGTATTCAGTCCACCCACCAAAGATGGAACAAATGCCATATCAAAAACGTTATGGGATATGCAGGACGAACAGAAGCAACGACTGATATTTGAAGGCGACCTGCTCAACGATGTACTGAATCAGATAGTAAATACTGCCAGCAGTGTGCCTATCGAAGAAAGGGTAAACCTAAAAGAACTGGGAACGAATATAAAGAACGAGATAAAAGTAAATGGCATAGAGTTGCCTTTTCAGTATGAAGTAGTAGATAAAAATAATAAGCCGATTTATCAGCAACCCCTGTTTTCACCACAAAACACCAAACCCTATACTAAGGTTTTGTTTGCCAACGATCCACAGGACAAGCTGGCTTATCTGAAGGTTTATTTCCCCGATAAATCTAAATATATATTCAGGGAAATTTCATTCCTGTATCCGGCTATAGGCTTTTCGCTCATACTGTTGGTCACATTTATCATTACCATTTACATTACATTCCGGCAAAAGCGTTTATCGGAAATGAAGAGTGACTTTATGAACAATATGACTCACGAACTGAAAACTCCGGTATCGACCATTTCGCTGGCAGCTCAAATGCTGAAAGACGGGTCGATAACCAAATCACCGGAGGTATTCAAACATATTTCGGGAGTGATCAACGATGAAACGGAACGACTGAGTTTTCAGGTTGAAAAAGTATTGCAGATGTCACTGTTCGAGAAACAGAAAGCTACTCTGAAAATGAAGGAACTGGATGCAAACGATATAGTGGTAAACGTGGCGAACACATTCCAGCTGAAAGTTGAAAAATTTGGAGGAAACCTTGACATCGATCTGGAGGCTACAGAATCCACTATAGATGCAGATAAAATGCACTTCACCAATGTATTGTTCAACCTGTTGGACAATGCTGTAAAATACAGGAGGGAAGATGTACCGTTAGAGTTGATGATACGGACATGGAACAATAACAATAAACTCTATATATCGGTCGAAGACAATGGTATAGGTATAAAGAAAGAGTTTGTTAAGAAAATATTTGAACGATTCTACCGCGTATCTACCGGAAACAGACACGATGTAAAAGGTTTCGGACTGGGTCTTGCCTATGTAAGAAAGATAGTGGAAGATCACAAAGGAACAATAAAAGCAGAGAGTGATCTGGGAAAAGGCACCAAATTTATAATTTGTTTGCCTCTGATGAAGAATAACGATAAGTAATAAAATTGTAAATAAGTTAAAATAAGCAAGTTATGGAAGAAAGATTGAAATTATTTTTGTGTGAAGATGACGAAAATCTTGGTATGTTACTAAGAGAATATCTTCAAGCTAAAGGGTATGACACAGACCTCTACATCGACGGTGAAGTCGGCTATAAAGGTTTTGTAAAAGAAAAATACGACCTGTGCATACTCGATGTTATGATGCCTAAAAAAGACGGTATCACATTAGTCAAAGAAATCAGGGCTATCAATACGGAGATACCTATTATATTTCTGACAGCTAAAAACATGAAGGATGATATTCTGGAAGGTTTCAAAGCCGGAGCAGACGATTATATCACTAAACCATTCAGTATGGAAGAGCTGGTACTTCGTATCGAGGCTATCTTCCGCCGTGTAAAAGGCAAAAGAAGCAAAGAACAGCAAGTTTACCAGTTTGGCAATATGCACTTTGATACTCAGAAACAAATACTGACTATCAACGGGGAAAGTACAAAATTGACAACTAAGGAAGCTGAACTTCTGGCATTGCTATGCGCTCATGCAAATGATATTCTGGAAAGAAATCATGCGCTGAAACAAATATGGGTAGATGATAACTACTTCAATGCCCGTAGTATGGACGTTTACATCACTAAACTGCGTAAGCTGTTGAAGCCAGATCCAAGTATCGAGATCATCAACATACACGGTAAAGGATATAAACTGATTGCACCTGTAAATGAAGAAGCTGAAGGAGCTGAGTAAACAGCCCGAATGATAATTATAGTGAAAGCCGTACTAAAAAAAGTATGGCTTTCTTTTTTTTTGTAACTTTGATTTCCAAAATAGAAGAATAACAACATGAAACAATATCACGATCTTCTGAAACGTGTTTTGGAAGAAGGAACATTCAAAGAAGACAGGACGGGAACAGGTACTATCAGTGTGTTCGGGCATCAGAGCCGGTACAATCTGGCAGACGGATTCCCTGTACTGACTACAAAAAAATTACATCTGAAATCTATTATATATGAACTTCTCTGGTTTTTGGCCGGAGATACCAATGCGAAATATCTACAAGAAAACGGTGTACGCATCTGGAATGAATGGGCTGACGAAAACGGCGATCTGGGACATATATACGGATACCAGTGGCGGTCGTGGCCTGACTATAACGGAGGCTTTATAGACCAGATAACTAATGTGGTAGATACAATAAAAAACAATCCCGATTCGCGGCGCATCATTGTCAGTGCGTGGAATGTGGCCGATTTGCCAAATATGAACCTCCCACCCTGCCATGCGTTCTTCCAATTTTATGTAGCTGACGGCAAACTGAGTCTGCAACTTTATCAACGGAGTGCCGATATATTTCTGGGAGTACCTTTCAATATAGCTTCATACGCTCTGTTGCTGAAAATGATGGCTCAGGTTACAGGTTTGCAGGAAGGAGATTTTGTACATACTCTAGGCGATGCACATATATATACCAACCATCTTGATCAGGTAAAATTACAATTAACACGTGATTTCCGACCTTTGCCACAGATGGTATTGAATCCGGATGTAACGAGCATCTTCGATTTCAAATATGAAGATTTCAGCCTCGAAGGATATGATCCGCATCCACACATCAAAGGCGAGGTAGCAGTGTAAAAATAGAATTATGAATTATGAATTATAAGTTATGAGTTATAAATGCTTATATCCGAATAATTCATAATTGACTCTGTCGATTGCTCCGCAATCCATAATTCATAATTTATAATTTAAAGAGTGCTTGTAAACATTGTATCATGGGGCATTATATTCTATATTCTCTTCACATTCGGGGATATACTACTCTCATTATATAATAAGATATGCAAACAAAGCGAGCAGTACAATATACTGGATAGACTACTATTAGGCCTGTGCAGCCTGATTATTCCATTATCGGTATGGTCGTTGTGGCTACCCTCCAATCATGCCTTCCTGTTTCTCGTATTAATAATTTCTATCCTGTATTGGGGCATAAACTACCGAAAAATAGTCAGGATATGTGAGAATATAATAGACGGAATTAAACCTCTTACTCAGTCACAGATCATATTCCTTTTACTTTTTATACTGGCTTCACTCTTCTTTTTCACATGGCAACAAGAAGTCTACGACTCGGCTTTTTATCATTATCAAAACATCCGTTGGAATGAAGAATACCCTGTCGTTCCGGGTATAGCAAATATCGATGACCGGTTCGGATTCAATTCCAATTACTTCCTGTTGAGTGCCATCTTTACGTTCCGCTTTATATTGGGTGAAGCAATATATCCATTGCAGGGAATCCTTGTTACTGCCATTGGCTGTTGGATATTGTATGAATTATTCAGATCAAGATACGATGTTAAGCGTATTATTATCCTTGCTGCTTACATTCTTTTGTGCTGGGTATCTGTTTATTTTCTGGGAAATACATCGACAGACGTACTACCCAATTTTATTGCATTCTACATATTGGCACGTCTGGTACTATCGCCTGACCTGTTAAAATCTAACTATCTGCTGGGAATAGTATTACCTGTCTTTTTACTCACATGTAAACTATCATTCTTTCCTATCGGAATTATCAGTCTCTATCTGATCTACATACTGATAAAAGAAAAGAAATACGGAATTATTTCCTTTGGTTGCATTATCGGGCTCTTCATTGTAGTGCCTTGGCTTATCAGAAATGTTATTGTGTCGGGCTACCTTATTTTCCCACTGTATCAGATAGACCTGTTTAACTTTGACTGGAAAGTACCACAGGAAATAGCCATCAGAGAAAAGGATTATATCTTCGATATTGGTTACTATTTTTTCCGTATAGCACTCCGCTATCCACACGAAAGTATCAGAGACCCGTTTGTTATAAATATACTGACTGACATTATTTACCTGCTTACTTTAGTCTCTTTTGTAATCGCAGCATATACCTGCCGGAAGGGGAATAAAACAAGACAACATATCTATCTGCTTTATGCTATATTCCTTGTTACCCTTATCGTATGGGCGACAGGAGGCCCGGACATACGATTTGTTTCGGGAGTTTTGTGTGCTGTTATCTTCACAGGCTCGATACTATTGATAAAGGACAAAAAAATATATCTGGCGAAAACCGGAAATATTTTAATCTGTTTATTTATTACAGGAGCACTTTTATGGACAGGCTCACGTTATTATCCATTCTATTCCGAAATCGAAAACACAGAAACGCCATTAACATTACATGTTATTACAAAACCATTTTCTGTAAAAGACCAACAAATGACACGAGGCATAGATATCTACGAAAATTTCGACTTTTACCCTATCAACAATGAAATGGTGATTTGGGTTAGCCACGACCTGCCATACGATATGCTTCCTCCGGCCAGTATCCGCAGCCATTATGCAAAATTCTTACCACTGGAATGTATCGAAGCCAGGGGATGGCAAATACAAGATGGATTCAGGGCAAAGGAAGGGTGCAGATGACATTTATTGTTCATAATTGTCTATATTAATAAATTACTCTATTTTTATGCCGACTAAAATTTGGTAGGCAGCGATGAGAACACAAACACTTCCATTATATTCCATTTTTATAATTATCATTTTAACATTGTCAGGATGCAATGGTAAAAGCCTTTATCAACTCGAAAAAGAATCGTTAGCCGAGAGCAATGTGAGCGACAGTATCGTCAACGGCCTACGCTTCGGTATGAATAAACTTGAAACCTACAAAACAATAGGATGGAAAACTCCCGAAGATAATGTGAGTCCGGATATAGACGGCCTGCGAAATTGCTATGCTAATATGCATACTGCTTTCTACAACGACAGCCTGTCATATATCGCTTTCACTATCCACAAAATGCCGGAATATGTCGATATACGCAAAAAGGATATAATTAACATATATACATCCCTATATGGAAAAAGATGTTACGAAGAGAGCGAAGAGTATATAAAAAAATATATATGGCTAAAAGGTAACCTGAAAATATGCTTCATGGAAATCAAAACACCGGGACCGGACTTATATGTAATAGAATATCGCGATCTGAGGAGAAGCAAAGACTTTATTAATGTATCACCCAATCAGTTGGTAAGCGAAAGTGTCATTCCCGAAGGAGAAACCAGAAACTATTATCCCGATAATACTATATATACAAAAAGTTATCTGGAAAAACGCGGACAACAGCCTCCCGAAGATTTTCTCTCAAAACTGGAGCAAGAATCTCTGGCAACAGATAAGCGACATAAAAATATAATAGGAGAAGTAACATTCGACATGAAAGAACCTGAAGTATGGAAAGCTCTGGATATGAAAATCGAGGACACCTATACCTTTAAAATGAAAGAACTTAGTAAATGCAGGTTTGCTGTTACTCCCCATTTCCTGAACGATAGCCTTATCAGTCTTGTATTTTATGCTTATGCAGGTGGAGAACTGGGTTACTATATGAACGATTCTTTTCATTTTGATATATCCTATGCTATCAAATCTTTTACGGCAGAATATGGAAAACCTGCTGTCGTCACAGAAAATCGGGCGATTTGGCTCGATGGTAATCTGAAAATTGAAATAACAGGAGGCTATGATTACGAAAACGACTTGAAAACCTTACGGATAGAATATAGCAATCTGCTCCGTAAAGTTACCGAAGTGGATATATTAAGTGGCAAGATAGAAAAGATAAGAAATAACTACTTTACACCTCAATATATATACGACAGTAGACCAATGATTATATGACCTATAAAAGAAGATATAATCAAAAATCTATTATTATTTTTTGCTAATTCACTGATTATTTGTAATTTTGCGAGCCGATTATTACGAAATAAAACGTAAAAAGTTGACAAACAAACAATTATCGCTTATCATATCTTAGCTCGGTAAGCGGATAAAAGTTGTGTGAGTCGAAAAAAGTAAATAACCAAATTAATTTTTAAGTAAGTGGATACTTTAAGTTATAAGACCATTTCTGCGAACAAAGCAACTGTACAAAAAGAATGGGTTGTGATTGACGCGAACGGACAGACACTTGGACGCATGGCATCCAAAGTGGCAAAACTTCTGAGAGGGAAGTACAAACCAAGTTATACTCCGCATGTAGACTGTGGCGACAACGTTATCATCATCAATGCTGATAAAGTTGTACTTACAGGAAACAAATGGAACGACCGCGTATATCTGAGATATACAGGCTATCCCGGAGGTCAGAGAGAAGCAACTCCTGCCGTATTGATGGAAAAAGGAGCCGACCGTTTAGTACTGAAGGTAGTAAAAGGTATGTTGCCTAAGAATCGTCTGGGCGCAGCTCTTTTGAAAAACCTTCATGTATATGCAGGTACTGAGCACAAACATGAGGCTCAACAACCAAAAACAATAGATATTAACTCTCTTAAATAATAATTAATGGAAGTAGTAAATGCACTAGGAAGACGTAAAGCTGCTATAGCTCGCGTATTCGTAAGCGAAGGAACCGGAAAAATAGTGATCAACAAACGTGAACTAGACAATTACTTCCCTTCAACTATTCTTCAATATGTTGTAAAACAACCTCTAAACAAATTAGATGTTGCTGAAAAATACGACATCAAGATCAACCTTAACGGAGGTGGATATAAAGGACAGGCAGAAGCTGCACGTCTTGGTATCGCCCGTGCTTTGGTTAAGATCAATGCTGAAGATAAAGCTGCTCTAAGAGCTGAAGGATTTATGACTCGCGACCCTCGTGTTGTAGAACGTAAAAAACCGGGACAACCAAAAGCAAGAAAAAGATTTCAATTCTCAAAACGTTAATTTGGATATTATTTTACCCAATTACGCTTTGTCGGCTTTTGCCGCTTAAAAGTTACAGATTGGTTAATATATGATGAGTCGGCCTCATCTCTTAAATTACGTTTAGTATCTAAATTGCCGGGACTTCTAAAATGAGCTACCCGACAATTCGCTAACAGAAAAAGAAAGTAAACGAAACAAAAAACTAAAAATGGCAAAATTAGAATTCGACCAATTATTAGAAGCCGGTGTACACTTTGGACACTTGAAAAGAAAATGGAATCCGGCAATGGCTCCTTATATATTTATGGAGCGCAATGGTATCCACATCATTGACCTTTATAAAACAATAGCTAAGACCGAAGAGGCTGCTGCTGCTTTGAAGCAAATAGCTAAATCAGGCAAAAAAATATTGTTTGTTGCTACAAAGAAACAAGCAAAACAAGTAGTTACAGATCTGGCTACAGCAGTAAATATGCCATATGTGGTAGAACGCTGGCCGGGCGGTATGTTGACAAACTTCCCTACAATCCGTAAGGCTGTGAAGAAAATGTCGACTATCGATAAAATGATGAAAGACGGTACATTTGAAACTTTATCTAAAAGAGAAAGACTTCAGGTAACACGTCAACGTGCAAAACTGGAAAAGACATTAGGATCTATACAAGACCTTACCCGTCTGCCATCTGCACTTTTCGTTGTAGACGTAATGAAAGAACACATTGCAGTAAGAGAAGCTAACCGTCTGGGTATACCTGTATTTGCTATGGTAGATACAAACTCTAATCCGGAAGATGTAGACTTTGTAATCCCTGCAAATGACGATGCAGCAAAATCAATCGAACTTATTCTAGGTAGCCTTTGCGAAGGAATCAAAGAAGGACTGGAAGAAAGAAAGATAGAAAAAGCTGATACAGCTGCTGCCGAAGCACAGGACGAAGAAGGAACTCCAAGAAGAGAGCGTAAGGCTAAAGCCGGTGCTAAAAAAGCTGTAACAAAAGAAGATCAGGATGCAATCAATGCTGCTGTAGCTAGCAAGTTTGCAAAAGAGGACGAAGAATAAGTCACAAAATAACAGACTAAGAATTAGCCTCTAAGAGATCTTTTCTTAGAGCCTATTTCTTGGTCTTTTTTGAGTTTGAGAGTATTAAAGATTTCTAGTTTACTAGTTTCTTTAAAATATACAAAAATTAAACTAGTACACTTAGTAGACTAGTAAACTTATAACTAAATAAAAAGGAGAAAGAGACTATGGCAATATCTATGGCTGATATCCAACACCTGCGCAAAATGACCGGAGCGGGTATGATGGACTGTAAAAATGCTTTAACAGAAGCAGAAGGTGATTTTGACAAGGCAATCGAAATAATTCGTAAAAAAGGACAGGCTTTCGCAGCAAAACGTGAAGACCGCGATGCTACAGAAGGATGTGTATTGGCTGCGATCAACGGCGACTTTGCTGCTGTTGTAGCTGTAAACTGTGAAACTGACTTTGTGGCTATGAATGCTGATTTCGTAGGCATGACAAAATCTATACTAGATGCAGCATTGGCTAACAAGCCTGCCGATCTGGATACACTGAAAACAATACAGGTAGGTGACCGCACAGTGGCTGATCTGGTAACAGACCGTATGGGTGTTACAGGCGAAAAAATGGAACTTAACGTGTACAAAACAGTTACTGCCCCTACAGTAGTAGCTTATGTGCATCCGGGAAATAAACTGGCTGCAATCGTTGGTTTCAATAAACCAAATGTAGACGAACAAGTAGCAAGAGACGTGGCTATGCAGATCGCAGCTATGAACCCTGTAGCTCTTCTTGCCGAACATGTATCGGAAGAAATCAGAGAAAGAGAGCTTAACATCGCAAGAGAAAAAGCTCGCGAAGCTGGTAAACCAGAAAACCTGATCGAAAAAATAGCAGAAGGAGCGCTTACTAAATTCTACAAAGAATTTACACTTCTTCAACAAGAGTTTATCAAAAATCCTAAGCAAACAGTTGCTCAGTATCTTGATGCTCACGATAAGGAACTCGCTGTAACAGGCTTCCAACGTTTTACACTGAACGCTGAATAAATCAAGCTAAATATAAGAAATGAGGATGTGTCTATCGGGGCACATCCTTTTTATTTTGACATTCTTACGTATAGAAGAATCATGTGTTAAAAAGACGCAATGGTTAAAAAATAACACCTGTTAACCAAGATATTTTAATCACAAAGGCTCTCTACCGGCCTATTATATGGCAATCAGAGGGCTATTCACACAAGGTTTTAGCATAAGGAATTAGTCTATCTCATAAAAAAGTACCGTTATTGATTTGAATCTTAATAAATATTATTACCTTTGTTAACAATTTATAGACAAATGGACATAGAACTTTTGAGATTACGTATTGTAACATTATGACTGTAGTGCTATTTAAACCCTACTTTTTCACAACTAATTTATCCTTTTTTTCTGCTGAAAATTTGGAAGTTAGCTCCATTTTATTAGAGAGAGAGAGAGAGAGAGAGAGAGAGAGAGAGAGAGAGAGAGAG
>JBEBPN010000004.1:0-197721 GCA_040395895.1 Dysgonomonas hofstadii | reverse complement strand
AAGTCCTATACGGTCAGCTCCTGATTAATCCCCCAGGGTTTGATCGCAGCAAGGGCAGTCGGTTGTAGCGACGCGATATAGTAAGCTTGCCCACTTGCCTCTTTAGCTCAGTTGGCCAGAGCACGTGATTTGTAATCTCGGGGTCGTTGGTTCGAATCCGACAAGAGGCTCAAAAAAGAAATGAAGGAATGGTATTAGTTTACTATTCCTTTGTTTTTAGTTATAACCTAAATTTTGGTATCTAAATATAGAACAAGGGGTTGAATCGAAATTCAGCCTCTTGTTTATTTTATACGCCTTTCATAACGAAAAGGAATTAGTCAGATACTGTTTCCTGTATTGAAAAGGCGTAATTCTCGTCTGATTTCTGAAAAACTTCCCGAAAGCCGAAGGATCACAGAAATTCAGCGTATCTGTTATTTGTTGCATACTTTGTTCCGAATATTTCAGCAGGATTTTGGCTTCTATAATCAGTGCTTCAGCAATCCAGTCTCTTGTACTCCGGCCTGTAAGCTGCCCCAATACTGAAGCCAGATATTGAGTTGTAACGGATAGTTTATCTGCATAAAATACTACCTGATGCTCATGCTTTCCGTTTTCCTGTAATAGCTGAAAGAAATTATACATTAGATATTCCTGCCGCGATATCTCTTTGCTCTCCAATCCGTAATTATGCTCAATCAGTATATTTTCTACTTCGAGCATACATTCGATCAGAAGTATCTTTACCATTTCTTCGCGGTGATGATGCCCCTGTTGTGCTATTTTTTGCCCTATTCTTTCATAACACTGGTAAATAACCGATCTTTCACTCTCAGATAACAGAAGTCCGGGATTCTTCCTGATATTCAGGAAGCTGGCATGATAGATGCGGCGTCTGTTTTCTTCTACATTACTAAAATATTGCTGATCAACAAATAACACCTTTGCCTTAAAGTCATCGCTTACCTCTATCTTTTGCACTATATGTTCCGGTAATATTATAAGGAATGATTCTTTCTTCATCGAATGTGCTGTGTAATCGAGTTCTGCAAGCAGAGTCCCCTCCTCCACTATCATGAAAATCATGATGGAAGTCCTGACCGGAAATATATCCGGAATGAACAACATATCTTCTTTCTGTATCTCTCCTACAATTATATTATTATCGAAATTAGACAGATATTGATTATTATTTATCCCTCCCAGATCTGATAGCCCTATTTGTTTTGTATATATCATTATTTCATCATATAGTATCCTCAAATTTAATAAAATATTCGATATATACCATATATGTATTGATTCTTCCTCTAATAGTATCTGATTATGAATTAAGTTTGTATCAATCAAAAAATGGATAATTATTATGGCAAAATCAGCCTCATTGACAAAGGGAAAATCAATATTTATTATAGACGCATTACTCATTCCTGTATTTATACTGCTTACTTATACCGGATTAGAATTGCATACGGCAGATCATATAAGCAATCATGATGATTGGGCATTCTGGGCACACTGGCATATCGTAGCGGGAATTGCCTCACTTGTATTGGGTTATTTGCACATAAAAGCTCACTGGGGTTGGTACAAAGGACTGATAAAGAGCGGAGCAGGCAAGAAAAGCAAGGTGACAATGGTTATTACCATTTTGTTCGCTATACTGGTAGTAACCGGCATTATATTGATCTTTTTTATCGAAGGAGGTAATTCCTCTGTCGGATTGTGGCATTACCGGCTGAGCCTTCTGATGGTAGCTTTGCTGATAGGTCATACTGTAAAGCGGTTTCCTATAATGATGAAGGGATTGAAGAACAGACAGAAAACCGAGAAATCTGAGAAACGGCAGAATATAGCTGCTTAACATCAATAATTTTTCTTCCAACGCTCAAATTCATCTTTCGAGCGATTTACACAGTCTTCTATCGACAAGCCGTAGTAATAATTACCCAGTATATAAATATTATTATCTTGTCGCTTGCTTTCCACCTGATCGTTCATGTGCAGGTGTTGTATACCTGCCGAAGCCAGTTCGTGATTTGTAGTTATAGTTTCTATAATGTCCGGAGGAGATACACCTAAAATCTTGCAGATAAGATCAATCTTTTCCTGCTCATTTTTCTTCCCTTTTTCAAAATGAAAAGTAAAGCTTCTGAACATATCGTCTTCCACCATATCGCGTGAAACGGCCGACATAAATTCATCAGATAATGAAATAACCCCAGCCACTTCTTTCAATGGCAGCTTCTCTTTTGTAATGGTTATATTTACAGACTCAGATCTAAATACGGGAATAGTTGCCAGCAGTTCGCTCAACTCGGGTTCTGTATTTTTCAATAATCCGGCGGTTATTTGCGGGCTTGTTGCCAAAGCGATGCTTTTTGCCTTATAGCTTTCTCCTCCGGTAGTTTTTACAATAAACAGATCGTTTTGCTTTTCTATTGACTCTACTTTCGAGCGTGTTTTTACTTCCAGTAGGTCTTTCTCTATAATATCCGTTATCAGAGAGTTTAGTCCGTCCTTGTATGAATATTTACGCGGAAATTCTTCTAATCTTCCCTTTCTGCGTTTGAGGAACATTTCAGCCGGATAGTTGTCTGCCGGTTGGCAAATAACCGCTCTGAAAGCATGGCGGAACAGCTTATCATAGTTTGTCCTGCCAAACATCGGGCGGAAATATTCGCGTACTGTTTTACCTGTTTTATCAGCCAGAAACATTTTGGGTATGCTCAGTATACACGAAAATATAGACATACCGGAAAATATGCTCTTTATCTTATTGTCATACAATACATAACTTTGTTTTTTCAGAGGTAATACAGAATCATCTGTACCGATCTCTTTCACTATGGACAGTAGATGCATGTATGAGTTGTAACAGGTATGTGAGCCTAGTTCCCGCCAATAATCGGGATTGCTTTCTGTAGTGGTGGTTTGTATTTGTCCTCCTACCCTTTCGTTCTGCTCTAGTATCAGTGTTTTAGCACCTGTAGTATGCAGGTAGTGAGCAAACGATATACCGCTTATTCCCGCTCCTGCTATCACACAATCATATATAGTTTCAGCCATGTTCCGTTCACAATTTTGTTAAAAGCAAAGATACAATGAATATTTTTATCTGAGTTCAGTGCTTGATTCTTTATCAGTCTTTCCTATTTTTGTATATCAACTAAACTATCATATATTAATTGAAATGGCGAAACAACAAACCGAAAAGAAATCTGCTGATACTCCAGCATCTGAAGCACGACGATTAGTACCTACAGAAAATAACGGTAAGTGGGGATTTTTAGATGCAGCGACAGGTGAAGAGGCTATACCGTTTATATATGACTATGCTCATCTTTTTTCTGTAGGATTGGCATTAGTCCGCTTAAATGGTTGGTGGGGCTATGTAGATAAAACAGGGAAGCAGGTTATTCCGTGTATATATAACCCTGCATGGTCGTTTACCAAAACGGGATTGGCAGCAGTATGTATAGAGGGCAAATGTGGTTTTATAGATCAAACAGGAAAAGAAATTATTCCGCTTATATATGACGATGCCCGTTATTTCAATAAAGATGGCAAAGCAAAGGTAAAACTCAATGGTGAAACTTTCTATATAGATATGAAAGGAAACCGGATAGAGTAAAATAGCTTTTCATCTATTTCATCTGAAAGTGTAACAAATATGACACTTCCGGTCAATTCTTATTTATAATTTTGAATACGAAAGTAAGATAATCACTACATCTAGTGATTGACTCTTTATATGTCTTTCTTTACTTTTGCATATCAACTAAAGTGACCGAAAACTATCATATATCCTGAAAGAGAATGAATTATAGGCTAACTCATTTGCTAATCTTATTTCTATCAACCATAACTATCAGTGTATCAGCCGACGACATACCGCCTGTCGACAGCGATTCTGTAATCCTGAAATATACGGCGAATGAAGTGGTGATAGAATCATTCAAGCAAAACGACAAACTATTGGTAGAGCCGATAGCTGCTACACTACTCTCTGCTAAAGAGTTGAAAGAATACAATGTGCTGAATATAAAAGAAGTGACGGCACTGGTGCCAAACCTCTATATGCCCGATTACGGCTCTAAAATGACTTCTCCCGTATTTATCAGAGGAATAGGTGCATCGAAGAACGCACCGTCGGTAGGATTGTATGTCGATGGCGTGCCTTATTTCGATCGCTCCACGTTCGATTTCAATATCAATGATATAGAGCGTATCGAAGTATTAAGAGGGCCACAAGGTACTATCTACGGACGAAATACAATGGGTGGTATTATAAATGTATTTACCCGCTCACCTTTCAAATATACGGGTACACATCTGAATCTGTCGGCAGGAAATTATAATAATTACGGTACGGGAATATCGCATTATGGTAATGTGAACAATAAATTCGGCTATGCCGTGTCGGGCAATTATATGCACTCAGGCGGCTATTTTGAAAATAAATATACAGAGAAAAAAGCCGATCCGATAGATGCCGTATCGGCACGTGCAAAGCTCAGCTGGCGTATACAGCCCCGCCTGACAGCACATCTTGTGATGGCATACGAATATTCTGATCAGGATGGTTATCCTTACCGCATATACGAAAAAGAAACAGGTAAAATAGAAGATGTAAACTATAATATACCGAGCTTTTACCGCCGCAATATGTCAACCAACGGACTGAATATAGAGTATGTCAACGATAATTTTAAACTGGGCTCGCAGACTTCGTTTCAGTTCTTCGATGGCAAACAGGGACTCGATCAGGATTTTTCGCCAAAAGATAATCTATATGTAGACTTCTATCACCGCCAACAGATGTATTCGCAGGAATTCAATATACGTTCGTTAAAAGAAGACAGCCGCTATCAATGGCAGTTCGGGCTTTTCGGGTTTTATCAGAATTACTTTCAGACTAATGATGTAGATAGTCGTATAAGCGGCGGCCATGAGCACTCTATACAAAATGTAAGGAATCCGCAGGGCGGATTTGCAGTTTATCATCAATCAACTATAAACAATATATTTGTCAAAGGATTGTCAGCTACTCTAGGTGTGCGCTACGATTGGGAAAAAACAAAATTGACATATGAAAGTATTACACCTACTGCTGTGGCCGATCCCTATATCAATAATATGTCGTTCTCTCAAATGACGCCTAAAGCCTCTCTTCAATATTCTTTTAGAAATGATGGACTTATTTACTTTTCAGCTAAAAAGGGGTACAAGATCGGAGGATTTAACAATACGGCATATCCCAAAGAACCGGAGGAAGACTGGACTTTCGATCCTGAACATAGCTGGTCTTACGAAATAGGTGCCAAATCGAGCTTTTTCAACAATCTTCTGCTTTTTGACCTCACACTCTTTTATATAGATTGGCGTGATCAACAGATCTCACTGCCAAAAATAGAATCTTCCGGTTATAAACTGCGTAACGCCGGAAGATCGGCCAGTAGGGGAATTGAGGTCACAACACAGATTAGCCCATTGAAAAATATCAACGTTAAATTGTCTTACGGATATACCAATGCAAAATACAAAGATTATAAAAATGGAGATAAGATATATGATGATAATTACCTACCTATGGTGCCGCAGAATACATTGTCACTGGCTGCTAATTACACATTCGACATAAACCAAAACTGGCTTGATAATATCATAATGAATGCCCAATATACTGGAGTTGGCAAGCTCTATTGGGATGATGAAAACGATATAGTACAAAGCTATTACGGGTTATTCAACGGACAGGTATCGTTTGTAAAAAAACAGGTATCTGTAGACCTGTGGATGAAGAATATCGGAAATAAAGATTATATCACATATTATTTTACCATATCTTCAGGACAGTATATCCAGAAAGGAAAACCGTTCACATGCGGCGTCAATGTGAATCTTAAATTTTGAGCATGAAAGTAGACGTCTATAAAGGAGGAAAATTATTTACATTCTTTTGCCTGTACATTGCGCAGTCGATTCCGATGAGCTTTTTCTCTACGGTAATTCCCGTAATAATGCGGCAACAGAACTTCTCCCTCGAGACTATCGGTATGCTGCAACTACTCAAACTGCCCTGGATACTCAAATTCCTATGGTCGCCGGTTGTAGACCGTTCTACATACAAGCTCAATGACTTCAAACGCTGGATATTCTCGTCCGAGTTGATATATGCCGTTATTATATTTGCCGTATCATTCCTTAATTTTCAGACTACTCCTTATCTCATTATAGGACTTGTGATATTGTCTTTCATTGCATCGGCCACTCAGGACATAGCCACTGATGCACTGGCGGTGATTTCGTTCAGCAATAAAGACAAAAGCCTCGTAAATAGTATGCAGTCGATGGGTAGCTTTGCCGGAGCCATGATAGGCGGCGGACTTCTGCTACTGCTTTACCATAAATTCGGATGGGGCAACCTGTTGCCGTTCCTTGCCATATTCGTGCTTATTGCCGTTATCCCACTGATATTTTTCCGTACGGGGCAGAAAGGTAGTACTATAAAGGAAAAACAACTAGAAAAGGCTACTCCGAACGATATACTCGGCTTCTTCAAGCAAAAGGGAATCTGGAAGCAAGTCGTATTCCTGTTCCTGTACTATGCCGGACTGATAGGCATACTGGCTATGCTGAAGCCTATGCTGGTAGATAACGGCTACGATATGAAAGAAATAGGTATTATGTCGGGAATTATAGGTACATCGATCGGTTGTCTGGCTTCTTTCGGTGGCGGATTTGTAGTCCGCAAGATAGGGCGGCATGCAGCACGCATTCTGTTTGCCGTTTGTACGTTAGCCACAGCTATTTATTTTTGTCTGCTGGTAACCATGCTTCCTATCAATATAGCGACTCTGCATTTCGGTATTTGTATATTGTGGGGCAGTTACGGCATGTCGGTTATTGTGGTTTATACTACGGCTATGGACTGTGTACGCAAGGGATATGAGGGAACAGACTTCACTATACAGACGGTTATTACTCATCTGAGTGGTATCATAATGGGAGTAAGTTCGGGCAAAATAGCGGCAATGATCACATACAAAGGTCTGTTTGTGGTAGAAGCATGTATTGCTGCCGTATCATTGACATTTATACTTCTGGCATTTAAACTAAAGGCACCAAAAGAACAAGATGAAACAAGAATTACTGAATAAGTACAGCATACCTGTACCACGCTATACGAGTTATCCTCCGGCTAACTTTTTCAACGAATCGTTTACTGCAGATTCGTATGCCGGCGCGGTTCTGGCATCGAACGGTAAAAATTCGGGGCATATCTCCATCTATATACACATACCGTTCTGTTATCAACTTTGTTACTATTGCGGCTGTAATTCGCAAACATACAGGGAGGAAGCTGTAACAAACAGTTATATAGACGCCCTGAAAAAAGAGATCAGAATGGCGCTGCCACTGTTGGATCATCGCCGGAAAATATCTCAGATACATTATGGCGGCGGCACTCCTACTTCGCAGCCTGTTGCGGTATTGAAGGAACTGAATCAAATGTTCTTATCGGAATTCGATTGCATCGAAAATCCCGAAATAGCGATAGAATGCCATCCGGGATATATGGACGAAGCGTATTGGAACGAGCTGACGGATGCAGGCTTCAACAGAATAAGTATCGGTATTCAAGATTTCGATAAAGATGTATTAAAGGCCGTAAACAGGCGCGCTGCATGTATGCCGATAGAAGACGTAGTGCGGATAATTCGCAGTAAAGGCTTATCGCTGAATATGGATTTTATCTACGGTTTGCCGTTGCAAACGCCCGAATCGTTTACATATACCATCGAAAAGGCTATATCTTTGAAACCCGACAGAGTAGTTACTTTTTCTTACGCTCATGTGCCTTGGGTAAACGAGTTGCAGAAGAATTTGGAGAAAACCGGTTTACCATCGGTAGAGAATAAGAGTGCGATGTACGGAACGGCTAAGCGAATGATGACTGAAGCCGGATATAAAACTATCGGTCTCGATCATTTTGTGCTGCCCGATGATGAATTATATACCGCTCTTTTATCAGGAAAGCTACACCGTAACTTTCAGGGATATTGTACGCGTCGCACTACAGGGCAGGTATATGCGTTCGGATTGACCGGAATCAGTCAGCTTTCTACCGCTTACAGTCAGAATACAAAAGACCTGGATACATATATTGCTCTGGTGAACAAAGGGGTGTTCCCTACTGCAAAGGGTTATGTGCTGAGTGACGAAGAGCAGGTAACACGGGCGGTTATCTCGTCACTAATGTGTAACTATACTGTCAACTGGCACGCGATTGCCGCAGATATGCGGATTCCGATAGATAAAGTAATGGCGGCGCTGAACTATAACGAAGCCGCGCTAAACGAGTTTGCCGAAGACGGAATCATCGAA
Source organism: Dysgonomonas hofstadii (assembly GCA_040395895.1). Taxonomy (GTDB): domain Bacteria; phylum Bacteroidota; class Bacteroidia; order Bacteroidales; family Dysgonomonadaceae; genus Dysgonomonas; species Dysgonomonas hofstadii_A. The sequence goes on along the minus strand of JBEBPN010000004.1, from coordinate 189,348 downwards.
TTCGACAACGATCATATAACAATTTTACCAGCTGCAGCACCATTTGTGCGCAATGTAGCTGCCTCGTTCGATAAACTGTTAAGTACTAAAGAACAGAGATATTCAAAGTCTATCTGATAGTCAGCTATACTGCATCACTTCGTTTATTACAAATATAGCGAGGCTGAATACCAATGTAGAGAAGAAACAGATAGCCAGCATTTTGAGGTTTTTCTTCAAGATTGATATTATTCCCGCAATAAGTAAGACGGAAAATATAATGCCGAATATGAAATTGATCACTGCCCTCGCACTGGAAGTCATGTGGTTGTATTCGGTCTGTTCCATACCTATTCCCTGCACGTAAGTGTCTACAGCCACCGTACCTGAATAAAGGGACTGGGTAAAGTGCGCGTATGCCATATATCCGCAGATAGCAATGGTGAGTACGGCTATCACCCAAAATCCTGTGTTACTTTTTTCTGTATATTTTCTATTATCGTTGTAGTCCATGATTGGTTTTATAATATAAGAATTAAAAAACGCATAATTTTTTAATTCATAATTAATTCACACCTTATCTTTCTGTCCAAACTGCTGTAAGTCCTGTCCTTTAAGCGCTGCTGCAACCAGATCAGGCAAACGATCAGGTGTACAGGCAAAGCAGGCTATTCCCAATTTGCTAATTTCCTTCCCCAAATTTACATCATAATCCGGCTTCCCGCTATCGGAAAGTGCTAAAAGTGTAATGACTTTTACTCCTTCTTCGTGCATTTCGGACAAACGGCGTAATAATCCTTTGCGGACACCACCTTCATAGAGATCGGAAATGAGGATAAACATTGTCTTGCGTGGGTTCTCTATCAAGCCCTGACAGTATGCCACCGATTTGTTTATATCCGTACCACCGCCTAGCTGTACACCGAAAAGCATATCCACAGGGTCTTGGCGGCATAGTTCGGTGAGGTCGGTTATCTCCGTATCGAAGGCAACTACATGCGTATCTAAAGCTGGCATACTGGCGAATATAGAGCCCATCACCGAAGAATAGATGATAGAGTCGGCCATCGAGCCACTCTGGTCTATATCGAGTATCACCGTCCAGTTTTTTTGTTTCTGAGTACGCTCGAAGAAATAGAACTTTTCGGGTATCAGCCGCTTTGTTTTGGTATCGTAGTTTTTGAGATTACGGTTGATAGTCCGCTTCCAGTCGGTAGATGCGAAGTTGGCTATTGGCGAATGCGCCTTCTTATTCAGTGCGCCTGTAACAGCACGGCGAAGATCTTGCTCCATCCGTTTCATTATTTCATCCACTACGCTTCTGACCAGTTCGCGGGCTGTCTCTTTCGATTTTTCAGGTATCTGCCCTTTCAGTGCCATCAGTGTACCCACCATCGAAATGTCGGGCTTTACGTTCTTCAATGTTTCCGGCTCGAAAAGTAACTTTGTCAAACCTTTACGCTCTATGGCATCCGATTGTATTACACTCACTACATCCTGAGGGAAAAATGTACGCACATCGGTTAGCCATTTAGCCAGATTAGGCATCGAACGGCCTTTTCCCCCTTGTTTTCCCGATCCCCCACCCTGCGATGCGTCTCCATCGTATATCGCAGCCAGCGTGGCATCCATTATAGATTCCTGTTCGCTTAGTCCTACGTTACTCAAAGCTCGGGTATCTTCGCCGAGAATAAGGCGCCAACGGGTCATATTTTGTTTTTTCTCTTCTGTCATAAATTTTAGTTAAGGAGTTTGCGGTAATATTCTTTAAAGCTGTGTCAAACTCTCTACGATGTTATATTGTTCTTTCAGGAAGTTAACCCTTTCAAATTCATTGCATTTTGTAATCAGTGTCGACTGTTGTTTTTTCGTTTGTATCCAGCGTTTTACCTCCTCTACAGTCGCCTGATCGGTAGAGGCAACCCCATTGAGCAAGAATGCTTTTATTATGGTCAGTTGATAATTAGGAGTGGAAACGTAGATGTAATTAGTATCTACATTGACATTTGATATATAAATATTAACATTTTTCCCCGTCTCCTTAAATACTCCGGTACAGGTCAATTCGTCTATTTCATCCAGTATATCTATTATATCCTGCTTTATAAGCAGAACATCTTCTTTGGTAATACGTCCGACACGGTAAAAATATTTGATATCGGTAACCAGATAATGAAAAAGCAGGCGGTCGAAAAGATAGTCGGCATGCAACAATCTCGCCCATTTTACATATTCCTTACGTGTCTCTTTCAGCTTGTCTGAGATAACTATATCGTTGTAACGGGTAGTTTCTTGTTGCTTGTTGGAGCTATATTTCCATTTGAACAGATAAAACTTAGATATATTCTCCCGGTTCACATACAGTGGTTGGGGCAATATATTGGTAATTTCACCGGCTTCCGGATCGGGTACATCTTTAAACGTTTTCAGGATAGCAGTCATTTCTTCCAATAGCGAAAAGTCCGATTCGGCAGGATTTATATATTCTATTAGTTTCAGTTTAAACGAATCAGACTCTTCGGAACTAATCATTTTGATATTATCTAACGATATTCCTAATTGTCTTGAAATCACTATTGCCTCCGAAAATGTAAATGGAATTTCTCCTTTCAGCCTCTTATACACAGCAGTTTTATCGATATGTAATATATCGGCAAGAACATCTGCTACTGCTGTTTTTTGAGAAATTTTTTGAGTTATTTCTTCCAGAAAGCTATTATAAATCAGTTCATTTTCCATGATTATCTCCCTTTTATTTCCTGATTAAATAATTTACTGACGCATTCGTTTTGTATTGCTTAATGTATCATAAAGATATGAAAATAAAATTGGAATCATTTGCTCTTGCTTCAAACTTACTATTTCTTTTTATAAACACTATAAAGTAGCCATACGGATAGACCTCCCGTAATAAAAAAGGCTGCTATTTTCTCATACAACTCGGGGGCTGATGATCCGAATGCCTGAGACAGAAGTGTCAGAGCTATTAAGCCTAACAAAATGCCTGCTATGATTTTTACTGTTTTCATATTCAATCTATAATTCTTACACCGTCCTGTATTCTTATATAACGGTCTTTTTCGTTTTTCTTTGTTGCCTTGAACTTTTTATTCTGGAATCTGATTTTAAATTCTTTCTTATCTACATTTACAGATAACAAATCGTATAATTTATTTATTGTTTTATCATCTTTGGGATATTCATATTGCTCATTGAAATTAATATCACTAATAGGGTTTTCGTCTAATGTTCCTGTCAACACTTTATTCTTCTTATCGAAAGTATATTTTACATTGCAGAAATTGAGGTATGGTCTGTCTACAAAAGCCGGATATTCCAACAACAGATAATCCTCTTTGAACTGAATAACGTAAACCATGCTTTGCCGACAGGCTCCCGATCCTTTTTCGTAGCCTATGAGCAAATAGAAATCATCATCCAATGGGTATATTTCTTCAAACAGACAATTGATTTTTTTTGAAAAATTATAAGCGAATAGTTTTCCTTCATCATTAGTCCATTGTATAACTGGGTAAGTTATCATTCCCCTTGTACCGCCGCTATCGTGGGTAAAGTTATATATTCTTATATTCCGTTTATCATCTGTTCGGATCATATCCTCTAATAATCCGATTTCGTTGGGAACGAGATTTTTTGAATCTTCTGTTTTCAGATATTTTACAAGATTATTTGCTGCCCTTTTCGTACGAAGTTCTAATTCGTCTTCAAAATTGGGATTCCTTTTGAATTCTTCCTGTGGTATCATATTCCTCAGAAAAGAAACATCCGTTTCAATCTGCCTTTTCAGCTTATCATTATTCTGAGCCGAAAGTGTAGTTATGGTAATTAAGAAGAAGATAGAAATAAGAGTTCTTGCCATAACTTTTTAATCATCTAAAGTAATTCTATCCAAATATGGATACTTATCTTTTGGTAATACCGGTAATTTCATGTTTACAAATAAAGTTTCTACAACATTCATTTCATAGTTATTATATGAAAGAACCCATATTGGCGGATCGTATGGATATTGAAGATCTCTAATATTCCCTTTATTATCTTCAAAGAACTTTTTAGACTGACAAATGGTATGTTTCTCCTCTTTCTTTATGAAGAAAGATTCAATATACCCTTTTATTAAAAAAGGAAAATCAGCAATCTCAATATAACCCATTTCTGATGAATTATATATATCGTACCGATGGGTATATATTATGACAATCTCGTTATCAGTTTTGATATCTACATAAAATATAGTTTTATTGTCTTTCTCAGGCTTAAAATCGCTTTGCTTGAAGATAATAGAATCTATTGATTGTATAAATATGCTATCCTTAATTTCTAATTGAGGAATATTATGGCAAATCTTTTCTTCAAATATTCTTTGTCCATTTACTGAAATGGATATTAAGAAAAGCATTATTGTAACTATATACTTTTGCATACTTTCTTAAAACTCGAAATCGAAATCATTCAACTCATCCAGCTTTTCCGTTTCGGTCTCCGTGAGTTCAGCCTGTAGTATTTCGGCTGTATTTTCTGCTCCCGTACCCCAGATATCACCCAGCAATTCGGCAATACTGTTCTTCTGATTCGGCTCGAAATTGCCAAAAGCCCGCCGCAGGAATACCACTGAACGGAAAAACTCATCGTCATCAAGCTGTTCCACATATTTATCCAGTTCGCGCCAAAGCGGTACGCGTGACAACAAAGCATAACGGTTGCGTCCCGACAATCCCTCGAACCATCCTGCTCCCAGATCGGCAGGAACACCGGGTGACAGGCGTCGCGACACTTCCTTTGCACAATCGTCTTCCGTAGCCAGATTGTGTTCCAGTAAGATAGAGAATGCCACACCCGAAAGCTTGGTATTCAGATCATCGCGCCAAGCCAGTTTATGTAGCTCTTTTTGCCATGTTTCCACATCGACCGTATCGTATTGTTGCTGCGATATCAGTTCCATTATATTTATTGCCTGCATAATGCCTGTAGCTGCCTTATCGTCGCACGAAGAAGATTCGATAAGCAATAGTGACGAGCGCAGGAATAACTGTTGCAGTATAGGGATCAGCGGTTCCAGATTGAACTGGCGCAGATCACCGTATTGTATAAGTACCGACAGCTCGTGTGCCGCATTGGCGGTTTCCTTGAAGTTATTGGAGTCAACCAGCAAGCGTTGTAATGTACTCAGTGCATTATCAAATATACTTGTTAGATGACATTCGCAGGCCAGCCGTATGATCTTAGCCGCCAAAGATACGTCTGTACATTCATTCAGTTGTTCTTTGAGCTGATAAGCGGCAGCTATTTCTACCGTTTCACCTTTCAGGTTAGCTTCTACAATCTCTATTTCCACCTCCGGAGTCCAGCGCAATACCCATTTCTCTGCCCATGTAGCACTATCCTGTGATACACGTACTTGTTCGGCAAAGTGTATACCAAGCACTTTTAGCCTGTGTAGAAATGTAGAACGGTTCAGGTCTATAAATGCAGCTTCCTGTGTCTTTACTTTCAGATTTTCGCGTAGATCTAGCGTAAGATCTTGTGCTACTGCCGATTTATAGTTTGTGAGTTTCAGGCGTTTCAGCTCTTGATTGATGTCTTCCTGCACGGGTGTCTGGCTTACACCTTCAGGCAGACTACCGATAGCTGTACCGATGTCGATCATGTTGATGGCTTCGGCTACAGGAGACAATTCTCCCCCTCCGAAACAAGTTATCACGGCATCGTGCAGATCTTTAAGTACAGGCATAGAGCCTGAACGCATAGATGTGAGTGCATTTGCCAATCGTACGGCTTCAATCACACTTGCCGAAGAAGCATTGTGTCCCCTGTCGCGTAATGCTTTTGCGACTTTAGACAGATATACGGCAGGCAGATCGCTAAGCTTATCTTTTTGTATGGCTTTCCACATCAGCTCAAAGTAGTATGGCGCATTGTTACCTGCCCCGTAGCCTGTGCGGCTGCTCAGTCGGAGATATGAATACGGCATCAGTGTGAGCTGTGATGTAGCACGCGGTATTTTATTCAGTTCACTGTCCGACATAGACGGCAATTCGAGATTGATACCTGCTACGTGGTATGCACCGACAATGATAACGATTTCTTCGGGTTTGAAGCCTTCGGCGATAGCCCTTTGTATCTCTCTGCGCATGTGTGCTTCCCGTATCAGGTTGTAAGAGAAATCATAAGGCACGGCTTCATATTCCTTGTCTACGACCATTTCCCTTATCTGTGCCGATTGGAAACCAAGTCCTTCGCGGAATGTTCCGATATTCAGATTGTGCTCAAAATTGCGCTCCCAGTAGCTTTCATAATTATCTTCGTTGTACTGGCGGGCAACTTTATCGTATAATCCGTTGTGAAACATATAGAATTCTCCGGCGGCTTCGTTTGCCTCTTTACCCCTCTCCTGCCGCAATTTGAGCATGATATCGGCAGGCAGGTCGATGAAGCGTACATCGAGTTTTTTCTTCACTCCCCAACAGATAGCCTGATATTCGGGTGAATAGGCGGCAAACGGATAGAGTACTGTCTCAATAGGTAGCTCTGTAGTGTATGCCAGTAATGCAATAGGTGGTTTGACATCTTTCTGCGCTATATGGCTTATCAGAACCGTAGCGTCCGAAGGGCCTTCTATCAGGATACATTTGGGTTTCTTTTCTTCCAGATATTGTATCAGGTGATAGGATGCTCCCGGTGAGAGATGACGTACACCGAATATATTTAGTTTATCAGTCATTAATTTACATATTAATTATAATAATCATCTGTTTGCCAGCATTCAGGGTTTTCATAAATGTATTCTGCTATTTTATTGTAGGATTCGTCATTACGAATTATGTGTTCGTAATAGTTTCGTTGCCATAATTTACCATCAAATGTTCTCCAGTTTTTTTCTTTAACACCTTGTATATATTCGTTTGTCGTAACAGATTTGAATGCCCCGATTATATCACCTATTGATTTAGTGGCTTTGCTTGTAGGGGCAATCCCTTGTGGTTGCCCGTTTTCTTCACTTCGGGTACCCACAAGGGGCACCCCTACAATCGGTTGAACATCATCTGTTATCTGTATGATACCATGAAGATGGTTTGGCATTACACAATATTCGTGTAACTCGATGTTAGTAAAACGGTCTTTCAATGCTAACCAGCACATTTCAACCATTTTTCCTATATTATTCAAAACCATCTCTCCTTCTGTAATTTCCCCAAAACGGCATATTCTATCTTGCGTACATATTGTAACAAAATACAATCCTTCGAGCGAATAGTCATATTCATGAAGACGCATACTATGCCGCTGTGACAAAGATATCATCTCTTATCGTGGCACATATAAGTAACAGTTCTTTCCTTTATAACTAAAGGTTGAATTTATATTATTAGGCAATCCTCTAGGATAATCTTGATCTCCTCCATTATAAGGTTGAATCAATATGCCATTAACTATAATATTTTCTCCCAACCGAATAACTTTACTTATCTTTTTGCCATCAAAAAGCATTACACTAACTAATATTTCAATACGTTTGTCAAATCCATTAGTATTATCCATATAATAAGCTATAGTTTTGAAAGTAAGACTATTATCTTTCAATTCTTTTGTTTTTTCCTCAAGTTCTTGGATTGTTAGTCTATAATTATTAATCGCTTTCTCTTTCTCTTCAATATGAATTTGAAGTAATTCTAATATTTTTTTTATTTCATTAATATCCATATGATTTTTAGTATTAATAGTCATAATTCTAGATAGCTAGAAGAAACTACCCGTTTATATCACTACATGTATTGTATAGTCCGCGCCACGAAGCTCCGCGTTTCTTCATCACGTTTTCGAGGTACTCTTTCCATACCAGTTTGTCTTTATCCTCGTCTTTTACAACGGCGCCTTGTAGTCCGGCAGCCATATCTTCGTCTGTGATGGTTCCGTTACCGAAACTGGCAGCAAGCGCCATACTGTTGGTGATAAGGGAGATAGCTTCGGCTGTAGAGATAACTCCGCTTGGCGATTTTAGTTTTTGCTTTTCGTCCAGTGTCATACCCTGACGAAGTTCGCGGAAGATGGTAACGATCTTTTCTACAGCTTCGTTTGTCGGTAAGTTGGCTTTCAGTCGATAGTTGTTCGATATTTCGGCAACACGTTTCGTTACGATAGATACTTCCGTTTCCAGATTTGCAGGAGCAGGCAGTACTATGATATTGAAACGGCGTTTCAAGGCCGACGACATATCGTTAACTCCCCTGTCGCGTGTATTTGCTGTAGCTATAATGGAGAATCCGCGTTGGGCAGGCAACTCCTTACCAAGTTCGGGTATAGCGATTGTTTTTTCGGACATAATGGAGATCAAAGCATCTTGTACTTCGGATGCACAGCGCGATATTTCCTCGAATCGGGCTACCGATCCTGTTTCCATTGCGCGGTAGATAGGACTTTTTATCAAAGCTTCGTTCGATGGCCCATTTGCAAGCAGCATGGCATAATTCCACGAATAGCGGATATGTTCTTCGCTTGTTCCTGCCGTGCCTTGTATTACTTTTGCCGAATCGCCACAGATAGCAGCCGTAAGATTCTCGGACAACCAGGATTTTGCCGTTCCCGGTTCGCCGATCAATAAGAGAGAACGGTCGGTCAGCAGAGTTGCAATAGCTATTTCCACCAGGCGGTTGTGCCCGATGTATTTAGGTGTTATATCTACGCCATTAGCTTTTCCACCGACAACGAATTTCAGTACGGCTTTGGGCGATAGTTGCCATCCTGCCGGCTTTTCTTCTTTCTTATCTTCCTCTTTCAGTGCTTCCAGTTCGTGTGCGTATAGTAGTTCGGCGGGTAACCGCAATACGTCTTCTTTTTTTTGTGTCATAAAGTAAATTTTTAGCCCCTCCAACCTCCCCAAGGGGGAAGCTATTTGGAGAGTATATGTTTATATTTCATTTTTGATACAGAGGTTCCCCCTACAGGGTTAGGGGGCTATTTCTATTTCATCAGCTATATCGTTATATACTTCAAGTTTATTCTTTTCGTATAGTTGACGGAATTTAGCTGCATATTCTTTCGGAAAATGTGTCCAGAATCCAATATTCTTTAATCTGTTGAGCGCATAGTAATATGTGTTTTTAGGGAATCGCTCGATAGTGGAATACACTGTATCAAAACAGCCTTTCACCTTTCGCGAGATAAGCAGCTTAAAGATTGTGATCTGATCGCCGGGCATGGTAGTTTTGGTAAGGGCAGTAAGAAGTTCATCAAACTTTTTACTTTGCGGCTCCATTGCATTTATCAGTTGGAGTGCCTGATCGAACTCATAATTCCATTTTGCTTTACGGTTCTCAAACAGGGTATATAACAACTCAGTCCAACGTGGATCGATCTTATCAGTAAAAACTTCTACATCCTTGTCGTTGTAATAGTAATAGTTGCTACCATTAGTATATACATCGTACAGACTACCTATACTAACCGATTTTCGTAATTGCATATGGAATGTATCGTATATTTTCTCTTTCGGATAGCCATATTCCACCGCAGTATAAAAATAATTGCTCCACAATGGCCATCGCCAGTTAACATCGGGCATGGAGGCGATGTGTTGCTCATAAAATGCTATTACTTTAGCTTTATCGAATGTTTTGAGGCAACCGATAGCTGCATGTGTAACACGGAATGCTACATTTTCCAACAGATTTTTTTTAGCTGATACCAGATCGTTGTATTCTTTGCTCTTCAGCACTTTTGCTATAAAGTCAAAGACCTCCGGAGTGCCTTTATTTTCAAAGACTTCGAGATCGACACTTAATTTCTCCAGTTTATCGACCAGCACTTTATCCTTTTCATCTTTATTGAGCGCTATGAATTCCTCGAACGACTTGCCAACCTGATCAAAAACTTCCTGAAAAAAAAATGGAAGCTTCGAGGAAGCTAGTGCGGCAACTATCGGCGCCTGATTGCCTTTGGTTTTATTGTTTATATATATGTCTTTGAGTTTTTCGAGACTGGTTCGTGTTCCGTATTTTGCCAATGCCTTGTAGGAGGCTTCTCTAACAAGCTTGTTTTTATCATCGGCCAGTTTTATAATCAGTTCTTCGTTCTTCGGATCATCGGCCAGAATAATAACAGCTTCGGCTTGTAAAGCAGGTAGCGATTCTGCCATAATCTTATCTATCATCTCCTGTATCTTGGGGTAACCGAACTGATACAGAAGGCGGAGGCGTCTTGTGTGTTCTGTCTTGTCTTCATATCTGAAGCTTTGCAGCAAGAAAGGAATAATCGGTTTACCTACTTTTGGTATGATAGTTTTTTCCACATAGTCGCATAGTTCGGCATACTTATCGCCTAAAGCAATATCGAGATACTGATAGGTACGTGAGTCATTGAATACATTGCGCTCGAGTGCATCTTTCAGTATTTCCAATCGTCCCGAATTGCTGATAGTGAGGGCTTGCATCACAGGTTTGAGTTGCAGGTAAGAATACTCTGTATTTACCTCTCCGATAGGGATATTGGGCTTCTGTTTGCTCTCCTGCACATCGGTTTCAACCGAGTCGCCCTGTGTATACAGTACGGAGTATAGCAATGTGGATATTGACATCAGTTTGTCTGCCGATTGTAATGAATCGGTATTCAACAGGTCTTCGATATCTGTTGCAAGTTTTTTGAATACAGGCGCTTTCTCGCCAAGTTTAGCCAATACGGGTATGTGTTTCTGTAGTCGCGGGTCGCCTTTGGCAAATTTGCTTCCGGCAATGAATAGGCGGTTTATTTCCTGTTGTAGGTCGTATAGTAATTTCATTATTTCAAGATTTTAAGATTTCAAGATTTTAGGTTTTTCATTGTCTCAATTTTGAAATTTTGAAACCTAAAATCTTGAAACTTTATTTAATATAAAAGTCTGATTATTTTCTCCGGTGTAACAAGTGACATCGGCTGTGCTGATAATAATCCTGTCTGCACATCGTTATTCATCATCACAGCTAGTGCAAAGCCCTGTGGACTGGCAGGCAGAATAGCTCTCAGATTGGTAGCCGAAGATATATTCTGTTCCTGAATATCTTTTAGAGTAAGCTTATTTTCCAAGCTATCTTCTATCACAAGGTTGTCACCATTCAGATATGCTTTGTGCAGGGTAAGCAATACAACCGGATTTTTGTCCATCAACGGGTTCTTTATGGTATTCTTCACCGATTTTATAGTATCGGCGTAGTTGCCCGATGCGAGTGCCAGAATAGATGCGAGGTCTTTAGCCTCTACTTTCCGTTCTTTTACGGCTTCGGGTTCCCAACGGACACGCGGATTCTGGTCGCCGGGATAGATAAACATTTCTTTGAGTTGAAGCACATCGAAACTGCTGTTGTCTTCTTTGATATACTTGGCTGCACGGTATGGCCTGTAATTTTTTGTTTTGTATAGTTTGCCCGATTTCAGATTGAGCCAGATGCCTTCGTCTACGTATTCTTTGCGTGCGGGATTGTCGTAGCTGTTGAACGACAACTGCACGAGTTCGCCGTTTTCTTCATACAGTCCGTATTGCATCAGTTCTATAAGTTTCCATACATAACCGATTTGCTCTTCTATAGCCGAATTGAGCTCAGGGTCGGCTTCGGGGTCTTCCTTACGCAGATTTAGGTAAGCTGTACTCTTTTTCAACAGGGCTGAGATATAGTTTATCTGGTCGATAACGCGTGTATATTCTTCATTCTCTACTTCGCCCAGTTCGAGCAACAGATCGTTGAACGCAGTCTGGATACCATTGATATAATAGTTACCCAATTCTTTTACCTGTGCCTGCAATGTGCGGCTGATTTTGGCATCGACAGACGAAAGTCCTGTTTGCACTATGTCTTTGAGTATTTTGCCGGCTATTTCGATTCCTGCCAGCTGTGTGTCGGCCTTTTTGATAAAGGCTGCCTTGTTTACTTTTTTCGGCTTTTCGGCCTTCTCTTTTATCGTTTCTTTCTCCTGCGCTTTCTTTTCCTGTTTTTTCTCTATTTTTTCGCGCTTAGACGTTATATCTTCGGGTACATCGGCTACTGCAAATGCCCCGCTATTGGCCTCGTAAGCGTATAGCAGACCTATGGCATGCTTGCACGGGAATTGCCGGCTGGGGCAATTACATCTGAATACAGGGTTATTTTCTTCTACATAATCGGCCGAACAATAGTAGGGATTCTTTCCGCTTCCGGCGCACTCGCCCCAGATCAGGTTTTTTTCGGCTGAAATTTTAAGATTGGCAAATTTGTTCTTTTTCACAAGATCGCGTCCGTTTTTGGCGGCATCGGCATTGGGAGCAAGCTCTTCGATCTTCTTTTGTGTTATTTCCATTATAATCTTATAGTATATGTTTTACATTCGTGTGAAGACAGATACAAATTTAAAAGATTATTTGGGTTATGGATAATCTGAAAAGAAAATTATAAGTGTAATGTTGAAATGATTCGGACTGTTTTGTTTATTTTTAATCTATTAGTTCGCGGATAGTATATCCGTTAATCATTGCATCTACAATCCTATGTTGCTGATTAAAGAAATTCCTCCGTTCCCTGACACCGCTTCCTGATATTAGTGTGCATATCTTTTTCATCGAATTCATCCAGTCATGCAACTGCGTAGTGGTGCTGTAATCATCATTAAAGTCTGCCCCGATAAAATAAGTATAGAAACTACTACACCTTTTGTTCTTTGACATAAGATATGAAAATGCGGCTCCAAGATTTACATCTGTTATGTATATTTCTATCTCCTTCGGTCCTTGAAGCACTGAATTATTATTTTTAAGCATTTCTTCAAACTGATAAAGCATAGTATGTAATTCAGCTTTTATCTGTTTTATGTCGTCCTTGTTTAAGGAGCCGATAGAAGCAAAGTAGACAATGTCATTTACATAAGACCAGATAACAGAATTGTCCCATATATAGAAGACTTTTTCTAATTTGCTAATAAGATAGAGCAATCTCTCATTTAACTTTAGTAATTTCTGGGGAATTTCCCATGTCGTATAATTATTGAAATGAGAAGAACTTGTAAAATAATAGCCCCATTTGAAGTATGAAAATTTCAACAGATAATTGTATGATAATAAGAATTCAACCGGAGGATATGTAAACATAGCTCCATATTCGGCTGGTTCGGATAAGATGATGTTACTAAGGTTATCCAGATCCGATTCCATCTTCAATATAAGGGAATTGATAGAATCCAGCTCCATTGGTGAGTGCATCACAAACGATGGAAAGTGAAAATGCTCACCATTACTATAAAGCAGGCCGTCTAACGATATTCCTAACTTTAATGCCAGTGTCCCCATCTCTTCTATGGTGAAATTCACACTTCTGTTCAGCCTGCGGGATGCTGATTCCCGTTCTATTTCCAATGTTTCGGAAATAAAGGAAACCAAATAACTTCTCTTTTTAATTTTTTGATGAAGGGCATTAATAAACTTATTCAAAAAAATAGAATGTTTCATAAGCTTTTATAATATTGGGCACTTAAAAATACAAATTATTCAAACAAAATTTTTCCTAATATGGCAAAAAACGACAGAATATGCTGATTTTCGAGAAAGAGTCGCAGGTTATGGAATATATTTTGGAAGGCTAGCAATATGAGTCATTTGCTTTAACGCCTTACATTATAACTTTACCTCTGTAAAAAATATTTAGTTATGAAAAAGATTTTTATATTCATTTCTATCATTGCCCTGTCTATACATTCAAATGCCCAAGTAACAATAGGATCGGGAATAAAACCTAACGAGGGAGCTATACTGGATATTAAGGAGAATGCCCCATCAAATCCTGCCGATAATAATTCTAATGCCAGTAAGGGGGTTAGTTTTCCGCGTGTAAAGCTAACGAGTGAAACGGATCTTTTCCCGATGTTTGAAGACGATGGTGGCGGAGGTTATAAAAAAGGAAGTATTGCTTTCACAAAAGCCGATGAAGATTTGAAGCATGAAGGTTTAGTCGTATATAATATACAGGGAGATATGACCGAAGGATTCTATTACTGGGACGGTGCAAAGTGGAAATTCTTTAACAGCTCTCTTGCCACTCCTCCTGAAATAAGTAGCCTGATATGTACAGGGGCCGCTCTTAGCCCGGCTACATATACGGAGGGGGTGTTTTATGAAGGTATCCTGAAAATTCCATATAACGGAGGTAATGGTGGATTTTATAGCGGTGGAACCAGTTTTACGACTCAGGGATTAACTGTTACACTACAGGACGGAAAGTTGGAAAACGGTGTAGGAGAATTAGTTTTTCTTGTAGAAGGTACGCCTGAGATAAGCTCTCCCGAAGCAATAAATATTCCGGTAAATGGAGCCGGAACAGATAAAATTGAAATCCCTTTTTGGAACGGTGAATGTAGTGCCCTAGTGGGAGATCAGATATCTGCTGAGATAAAGACGATTGCTGTTATAGATTATATGAAATTTATAACTGATCCTGATACCGGAACAAAAGGCTTCTCTGTGCAGTGTAAAACTCCCGACGGACTATATACTATCAGAGCCTTTTTCAATCATTCTCTACAGACGGAAGCAGCAACAGAAGCGAACAATACCGAATCGATAAACTCTTCTGCTAATAATAATGTGCAGATCAGAAACAACTCGGATGATGTGAAAACGCTGATGTGGAATTATACAACATTCTGGGGACGGAACAGTCGAGGTGGCTCAGGAGGTAATTTAAAGGTGCCGTCCAAAATATTCGGCGGAGCTCCGGAAGGTTCCGGAAATACATGGGTTAACAATGCTCCGAGAGCGTATGCCCCATGGGGTAATGCCGGAATATATAACGCTGACGATTCGGGACCTGAATACAGGATCTATTCATGGATCGATACTTCACCTACTACGAAAGTAGCATATATAGCTACTATCATGGCGGGGTTCGACCCGGGAGCAAATGAAAGGGATATAACAAAGCAAAAAGTATTTATCAAAATCGAAGAAATTATTGCACCATGAGACAAAAATAAGTATTACACAAGCTTCTAATATATAGTATGTTTTAAGTGACTTAGATTTCTACACAAGGTTTTTCTAATCATATTATTGTCTTGTACCTTTGTGGATAAGGAAGTATTCTTAATTAGTTCTTATTTAAAGACTAAACTAATACTTCCTTATTGTTTTTCGGATTTTCTTTGCAAAATATAGCCTATTGTCATATACAAAGCACCTTTCATCAAAAAGAATTGAATTATTCCGTTTTTACTATTACTTTTGGTGTAACTCAAAAAACAAACTTTTATATAATGAACAAAATACCCGAAGCCCAATCGGTCGATGATAATCAAAAAAAGAAAAAAAGGATATATCTATTGCTTTATATAGCAGCTATAACTATAATATTCATTATCAGCTTTTCTTATATTTTCAATAAGAAAGTAGATCTGAATGGCGATAATTGCGAATATTATATGCTGTCCACATCTATTGTTTCGGGACAGGGTTATTTATCATTGATCTCTCCGGCAAAGGAACCTACAGGTGTATTTCCGCCGGGTTATCCTCTGTTGATGTCGATATTGCGGTTATTTACACCAAGTTTTATTGCCCAGAAAATACTCAACGGGATATTTCTTCTCGGATCGGTCATATTGCTCTTCTTTTTTATGCGTCGTTATAAATTGCCGGATGGTCTTGCTTTTGTAGTTTGTACTGCCATATTGCTGAATGTGAATATCCTGCATTTTTCGACAATGATGATGAGTGAGATGTCATTTATCTTCTTTTCCATGCTGGCGCTGTGGGCATTATACAAGATAGATTACCCAAAACCATTCTGGAAAGATATGTGGTTTTGGTTGTTGATAATATTTGTCGCTTACAGTTATCATATCCGTACTCAGGGCATTACATTGGCTTTTGCTGTTATCTGCTTCCTGCTGATCTCTAAAAAGTGGAAACATTCAGCGGTATTTGTTGCCGGTTATGTGGTTTGCCTCCTGCCATGGATGATAAGGAATGTGATAACCGGAGTAGGCGGAAGCCGGTATATCGATCAGATTTTCGGGGTTAACAATCACAGGCCGGAAGAAGGTATTTTGGGTATTTGGGGAATTTTTCTGCGCTGTGTCGATACGTTGCATATGTTGATAACAAAGGCTATACCTAATTCGGTAATGCCATATATAGCTGCGGATTATACTACTCCTGCCACATTTGCGCAATGGGGAATCGGTATAGCTCTGCTGGCAATCATAATCATTGGATTTATGCAATTCGGCAGATTCAAGTATTTCTTCCTGCTCTATTTTGCGGCAAATTTAGGGATAATCTCTCTTTTCAATGATCCGGGCGGAAACCGCTATCTAACGACTATTATCCCTTTTCTCGAAATGGGATTACTTGTAGGGTTGTTCGCCATAATATTGTTTTTATTCCGCAAAGTCAAGCTAAATATTTCTTTTTATCCGATATTGCTGATCGTGTTGCCTGTCTACTTTTCTTTTCCACTTATGAAATCGTTGCATAAGCTGAATAAGGAGGCATATCCGCCCAATTATATGAATTTCTTTATTATTGCCCAAACGGTAAAGAAAGAGCTTCCGCACGACGTTATCGTATGTTCGCGTAAACCCAGCCTGTTTTATATGTATGGCGGAACATACAGTTGCCCTTACAAGTGGACGAATGATGATGCGGAACTGATAAAAGGATTGGTCGACTCGAATGTGGACTATGTGGTTCTGGATCAACTGGGATTCAGTTCTACCTACAGGTATCTGTATCCTGCGATAGAAAAGAACCCCGAATTGTTCAGTCCTGTATATTATTTACCCGATCCGGATACTTATCTTCTGCAATTTCACAGAGATAAAGCTATATTACAGCTTGGCGGAAGCGAATAATGACAATATCCATTCTGCCATATCATTTAGTACATCGGAGCTGAATGTTTCTTCGATTTGTCCGTATTCGTTAGGCAGTCCGGTAGTGGAGGTCTGAAAAAGATGGTTAAGACGGGGATATTCTCTGATGGTTACGTCCTTGTTTCCGTTAGCCATAATTTGCTTAAATCCTTCAAGACTGGGTTTCGATATTACTTGCACATCTTTTTCCCCGTTCAGTGCCAGTACAGGACATCTTACGTTTTTGAAATAGTCTGCAGGATTGTAACGAAGCAAACTGATCATTGCCGGTTTAGTCATTTGGGCGGTCAACGTTTCTGCCTGTCCAGCTAGCGGCGTACCGGAGACTATTGTTTCTATTCTGCTTTTATAGGTTTCCGTTTCGGTAGCAGGGGTTAGTACGGTATCTTCTATTTGCGATAGTAATTTATTATTCTGAACAATCGCAGAATCAGGTATGCCCGATAAACTGGAGATAGCTTCGCGCTGAGTTCTCATTATTTCGCGGCCATCTGTACCCGGCCCTGCTAACGAGATAATAAAAGACGGTATATCTTTCGATGCCAATATGATAGCGACTGCGCCTCCTTCGCTATGTCCTGCTACACCTATTTTGTTCGGGTCTATTTCTTTTCTTGTTTCCAAATAGCCGATGGCAACAGCAGCATCTTCGGCAAAGTCTGAAATATTGCTGGCGATGTAATTGCCTCCCGACTCTCCTACTCCACGCTCATCGTATCGCAGGACGGCAATTCCCTGTCGTGTAAGGTAATCGGCTATTACCAGAAAAGGTTTATGCCCCAATATTTCTTCGTTCCTGTTTTGCGGGCCGCTTCCGGTCACCAGTACTACTGCAGGAAAACCGGTTCCTTTTTCGGGTATCGTTAATGTTCCTGCCAGTTTTACATTGGCTTTTTCATTGTAGAATGATATCTCTTCTACCTTGTATGGATAAGGCGCTTTAGGCTCCTGCGGACGGTTTATTACAATTTCTTCGCGCGATAGCTTTAATGGGAATGTAGCTCCCATCTGAGAAAAGGAACCGTCGATCATTCCCTCCTGACTTAGCTTGCCCTTATAACTAAATCCGATGGATGTAATATCCACACTCAGTTCGTTATTGTTCAGTGTCACTGTTGTTATGGGAATTTCGGGCGAAGCCTGATCGGGTGACAACATAGTGCCGGTATAGGTATCTCCTGACTTGACGAATGTAAAGATCAATCGTAATTTCATGGCTCCTACATTTGCCTGTCCGTGCCATTTTCCGGTAATATCCTGTCCGAAGCAGGTATTTGTGCCAATAATGAGAAATAAGATGAACGAACAAAGTATTTTCATAGCAGTAGTTTTTTAGAGTAAACTATTAATAATACGACACAGTATATCACCTCCGAATATTCCTACACAATACACTATAACTAATACATAGCCTTTGAGATTGGTAGAAATTTTGAGTGCGCCGAACATCCAAACCAATACCCAAAGAATGAATATAAAAGAGAAAGCAGCGACTCCGATACTTATAAGATACTCCGGTTGTTGAAACATAATTATAATTTCATTTAATGGAAGATTAGTATCCATATTGTTTAATCGCTGCATCGGAGCAGAAAGGCTTATCAGGTTCATTATGATAAATGGTAACTGGGCAAAAGCCACCGTACCAAATACATCTATGACGCGGATCTTCGATTTGGAAGAAACAAGGCCTCCTATATAGAATAACAAGGCCGGCAGAAGCCATACAATCAGATGTTCGAGAACGAAGCGGAGAAATGTGTTATCGGCAGCCGGACCAAAATGAAGTAGTCCATGGTAGTGATACTGTGAGTAATATGAGATCACTACCGATATAATCATTCCGGCTACACCCCACAGTAGAGCCTGCAATCCGGCTATTTTTACAAAAGGATTCAAAAAAAGTATCAATTTATCTTTCATGTCTTTATTCCTCCATTTTATTGAGTTTATTAATTATATCATCCAACAGATTTCTCACAGTAGGATAACTCAGTCCCAATAGTTTAGCCATATCTTTGAGGCTTCCGCTACTTTTTACAAACTTGAGGACAAAGTCCTGTTCCTCGACCGATAGGCGCGTCAGTACAGGCAATTCATAAAGACCATGCACTTCGGTACCGCAGTTTTCACATTTCAGGCTTTTTACTTTTAGTTGCGATTGGCAACTCGGACAATTACAAGGTAACATAATTCATATATTTTTTACAAATATATATAATAATTTGAATAATATTAAACTAAATATTAATATTATTTATTATTGTATTGTTAAAGTTTAATTTATAATGCTTTTCGGTCATGATCTTTATACCCCTATTTTCATGAATTTCCAACAACTTTATCTATACGGAAAAATATAAACCATTAAAACGATAACGTTATGAAATTTACAGAAAGACTTGTAGAAAAAATGATCAAACTCATAGAAGAAGACACCTACACCATCACCGAAATATGCGAAGCATTAAAGATCAGTCGCCATACTTATTATGAATGGCGTAACACCAAACCCGACTTCCGCCGTCAGATAGACGACGCCATCGACCGCCGCGACGATGCCCTAGTCGTTATAGCCCGCCGATCCCTCAAACAAAAACTCGAAGGCTGCATCCTCGAAGAAGAACGCTGCGTATACGAACCAGCACGAAGCAACCCCAACCACCAGATACTCAAAACCCGTACCGTCCGTAAAAGACAATGCCAACCCGATATGCAAGCCATCAAGTACGTCCTCGACCGCAACGACAAACGCCGTGAAAAAGACAACAGCCCAAGCAGAAGACCACTGATCATCAACGTACCCGACCAGAAGACCGCCGACGGCATCCTCGCCATGCGTTCACCCGGCTACTGGGAGCAACGCCAGAAGATGATAGACGAGAAATATGCTACCGGAGTGTGGAGCAGAAACCCCGAACAAGAACCAGTAAGAGATGAAGAGTAGCCCCTCCAAACCTCCCCGAGGGGAGGCTACAGAGAGGGTAATAAAAGATGAGGATAATGTTAGTTTTACATACGCTTCACTCCTGTGATTGATAATTGTTAAGTTTTAGTTAAAACTATCCCACGCAAAGATGTGAAGAAAAATACTTGTAACTGGTAACTGCCCGCAGGGCGACGAAACAACGTTCGGCGTTAGCCAATTGGAAATCGCCGAAGCGGAGGCGAGGCAAACTTGTAACTAATGTCAGGTTTGTCAGGTTTTAGTTAAAATGGTTTCGTATGGAAGCACAAAACTCAACCATGAGGAATATTACCCTTACAGATTAACTAAAAAAGCCCCCTGCATGACAGAGAGCTCTTTTACATATTGAGATTGAATTATATTTATTCGTTGATCAGGGTAAACAATTCTTCGGCAGCTTCACGGGGTCCGTCTTTTGTTTTGCCGTCTATGGCCAGCGATGTGTGCATTTCGCCTATCTGTACGCCGGCAGCTTTCATATCCTTGAAGTACGAGCGAACAAGCTTTTCTGTAGCTTCACGTTCCTGCACTGGGCCGAACGGGTTGGCGAAATAGGATTTAACAAGGCCTTTTTCTGTAGTTGTACCTTTGGCTTTACGTGCGCCGTCTTCAAATATCGTGATTGCCTTATCAAGGTCATCGTAGATCAATATCTTCTTGTCTGCTTCATTGTAATTGTTGGCATACAGGAAGTAATCTACCGAATATCCCTTCGAGATAATTTCATACGTTGAGATAGGAATTGTAACACGGGCATTCACTTTATCCATATTTGTGTACACACCTTTGTCGAGTTGTTCAAAAGCATAGGCAGGATCGAGATCGTCTACACGTACGAAAGCTCCGATTTCGGTTCCATAGGCTTTGATGGTGCCGTCCTCTTCTTTCTTGAGGTAACCCATATCGTCGAAGATCACGCGCATATGGCGGATATAGTTTTCGTTCAGTGTGCGGAAAGCTTCGAGGCTTTCTGATTTTCCGGCACCGCTGTCGCCTACTATGATAATGTTAGACTCTTTACCGTTGCGCAGAACGATATTCACCATAGCACCATGTATAGGCAGGCGTTTTTGTTCTATCTGTTTCACATTGTGAAGTGTAAGGAGCATCTTCTTCATATAGCCGAAATAGTCTATATCGTCGCAGTAGTTGGCATAGCCTACCAATATATCGTTCTTCTTGTCTTTATAGTAGAAGGTACGTTTTTCCTCAAAGCCGTCAGGATAGCCGAATACATAGATCATATCGGGCTTCTTGCCGATGTACTCCGTTTCGGTAGCTATCTCGAATAGGTTAGACACGCCTATACCGTGTACCATAAAGTCTTTGTGGAAGTATACGAATGTGAGCATATTGCCTACTTTGGCGGGGAACACAAACCAGTCGTCCTCATTGAGCACTACGTTTAGTAGCGGGTTTTGCTGGTGTTCCTGAAATATGCCGTCACGTGTATTACGCTTTGTATATGAGATATATGGCGGTTGAAATACGACTGTACTAATGAATGGAATGGAAGCCAGTCCTTTATATTCTATCGGACAGTTCCAACTTACATCATTCAATGTTAGTCCGGCATTTGCTCCGACAGTGGACTGACGATATATACGTGTTTCGCGTCCATTGACTGTTGCCTGAATACGACGTCCGGTAGATAGTATCAGCTCGTTGAACATATCGTTTGCCTGAATGAAGCGTACATTCTGAAGGCCGTCACCCACTCTGTTGTTTCTTACGATGGTATAGCGTTCGAGTCTTTTCCAGTAGGCAAGAAGCAGTTCGGTAACTTCGATAAAGAGGTCTTTGTCTTCAAAGAATTTGGAATATTTGTTGTCTACGGCAATAACCTCGTCTATGTTGAATACAGTCAGCAGTTTGAATACTTCTATCAGTGAGTCGACAACTTCGTCTTCGTTGCCGAAATGCTCTGTATAGTAGTCGTATAGTACAACTTCGTCTTTCTTTAAGACTATTTTGATGAACGATTCAACTACTCGCCTGAAGCCAAAGCTATTGAGAAGCTTTTGTTTCGTATCGCAATATTTGAGCGTGAAGTTGATCATTGCTCTTCCTCTGGAAAGCGTAAATTCATGTAACATAATGTTCTATATATGGTTAAATTAATACAAAAAAGTGAATTCTTTTTGACAGATCAAACAAAGATAGCGAAATATTTTAACTTTTGAGTTATTTTGATACGTTATAAATAAGGGTTGTATGTTAAATAATCTTTCGCTTTCTATAAAATAGTATTTAGTACCTAAACTAAAGCTATTCTGTTTTGTTTTATAAGTACAACTGGAATTATCATAAAATAATATATAAATTATGGCAAATTCTAAAATCACTTCCCTTTTGGGAGATCAGGCTGAATACCTGCTTGGGCATGTAAGTAAAACTATTGACAAGTCGCTTATTCATGCACCACAACCTAATATCATAGACAGTGTGTGGATTGACAGCGACCGCAATATCCCTACACTAAACAGTCTTCAAAGATTATTGGGACATGGCCGTCTGGCTAATACAGGATACTTATCTATATTGCCTGTCGATCAGGATATTGAACATTCGGCCGGAGCTTCATTTGCACCGAATCCTATATATTTCGATTCTGAGAATATCGTTAAACTAGCAATCGAGTCCGGCTGCAGTGCAGTAGCTTCTACATATGGTGTATTGGGTTCCGTAGCACGCAAGTATGCACACAAAATACCGTTTGTGGTGAAGATCAATCATAATGAGCTTCTGTCCTACCCTACAACCTACGATCAGGTATTGTTTGGTACAATTAAGGAAGCCTGGAACATGGGTGCAGCCGCTGTAGGTGCAACTATTTACTTCGGATCTGAACAAAGTCGCCGCCAGATTGTTGATATAGCCAAAGCATTCGAGTATGCACACGAGTTGGGAATGACCACTATACTATGGTGTTACCTACGAAACAGTGACTTCAAAAAGGACGGTGTAGACTATCACAGCTCGGCAGATATGACAAGTCAGGCAAACCATATAGGTGTAACCATTAAAGCTGACATTGTTAAGCAAAAGCTACCGACCAACAATGGAGGTTTCAAAGCTATCAATTTCAGTAAATGGGATGAACGTATGTACACCGAATTGGCATCCGATCACCCGATCGATCTATGCCGCTATCAGGTAGCAAACGGCTACATGGGGCGTGTAGGATTGATCAATTCAGGCGGTGAATCGCATGGAGCATCCGACCTCAAAGATGCCGTATACACAGCCGTTGTGAACAAACGTGCCGGAGGCATGGGCTTGATATGTGGACGAAAAGCATTCCAACGACCTATGAAAGAAGGCGTAGAGTTGATAAATGCTATTCAGGATGTATATTTAGACAAAGAAATAACGTTAGCGTGAGCTAAGTCTAGTGTTTTTTATTATAGTTGCTGAAGAAGACCTCGTACCCTATGTACGGGGCTTCTTTTTGTTTACTAAAGTTCGATTCATTTGCCGTCTTCTACATGATATGCACTCCGGCAACTAACCCAAAGGCATATAAAGTAGATTATGTATACTATAGATATAATATAAAGAAACATGATAATTGATCTTTTGAATGGTACATATTTGTCTCTATTATATTAGACGTATAAGAGGCATGATTTATTCACTCAAATTTGATTTTTTATCTTAATTTTCAGTTTATTATATTAACTTGACCTTGTAGTCAAAATAAGTATGCAAAATAAATTTAACTAAAACCTGACAAAACTGACAACTTTACTGGCTTGTTAGTTTTAAGTTCTCTTTTTAGTACACTAGTAGACTAAAAGCTAGTAAACTATATTTTAACTAAAACCTTACAATCCTGACACTTTTTCCCTGTTTTTCGATTATCATTATTTGTCATCGCCGATTCCTTAAATTCATAACTCATACATTCATAATTCTTTTATCCTATAGATAAACTTTTTTATTTCTCATAACGTTATTGGATTTGTCTCCTGACTAGCTTACTTATCCCCTACTTTCAGATATCATAAAAAAAATCTACTTTTGCATACTTAATAAAATAATCAGTAATGAGTATCAGAATATCATTCACAGACATAAAGAACTCTAAGGAGATTCGCACCTACATAAAACAAGCCGATGCTTCACTGAAAGCTCTCGGATTTACCGAACATAGTTTCGCTCACGCAACCAAATGTGCCGAAGTGGCAGGCAAGTTATTGGAAGATATGGATTATTCCAAACATGAAGTAGAATTGTCGAAGATCGCTGCTTATATGCACGATATAGGCAATGTAATAAATCGCGTCGACCATGCCCAGAGTGGAGCTGTAATGGCTTTCCGTATCCTCGACAAAATGGGAATGGAGCCGAAAGACACAGCCGCCATAATAACAGCGATAGGCAATCATGATGAGAAGACAGCTTTCCCCGTGAATGCTATTGCCGCTGCTGTAATAATAGCCGATAAGACAGATGTGCGCCGTAGCCGTGTACGCAGTAAGGAAACTATATTTACAGATATTCACGACAGGGTGAACTATGCTGTGGAAAAGGCCGAATTGAAGCTAAACAAAGAAAACAAGACTCTTACCCTGCATCTTACCATCGACACCGAAATAAGTGCTGTAATGGATTATTTCGAGATATTCATGGATCGTATGCTGCTGTGCCGTAAGTCAGCAGACTTTTTCGGGCTTACATTTAAATTGAATATGAACGGAAACGCCTTATTATAAAACCTATTTATATAAGGCCTTCCTCAATTCTTCATCATTAAGGTTTTCATTGCCATTTTCAAAAGGCAGTCTGAATTTACACCCTGCCTTCCACTCCGAGCAGCCATAAGCTGTTTTTCCTTTCAGTATAGTACCTTTGCCACAGACAGGACAAAGATGAGGTTCTTTACTTTTCTCCTTTTTGGGCTTTGCCTTCTTTTCTCCGGCAGGCTTCTTTTCCTTAGGAGCTTTCTTCTTGGGCTTCTCAGCTTCTTCTTTTACCGCATCTACAATAGTGATGCTACCTCCCCACTCGTTCTTAACATTGGTTACTATTCCGGTAAGCATCTGCTTCAATTCGTCGATAAACTGTCGTGTATCATATTCGCCTTTCTCTATCTGGCGCAGCTTCCTTTCCCAGATACCCGTTAACTCTGCCGACTTTAGCAGTTCTTCTTTGATAGTTCCTATCAGCTCTACTCCAGTCTGTGTAGCATACAGGTTTTTACGTTCCTTACGGATATAATTTCTTTTGAAGAGCGTCTCTATAATTGCGGCACGAGTAGATGGACGCCCTATTCCGTTCTCCTTCAGCGCATCGCGCAATTCATCATCATCTACAAGTTTTCCGGCTGTCTCCATCGCCCGCAAAAGGGTGGCTTCTGTATAATACTTAGGTGGCTGTGTCCATTTCTCGGTCAGGGATGGAATGTGGGGCCCTGTTTCTCCTTTGACGAATGCCGGCAGGATATTGTCATCATCCTTGTCCGTTTCATCATCTTCCTGATTCTGATTAGTACCTGTATTTGCAGGTTTCTCGAAAACTACACGCCAGCCCGGATCGAGTATCTGCTTACCGGTTACCTTAAATTCTACTTTGGCAGCTTCTCCCAGAACGGTAGTCGTGGCAATCTTACAATTTGGATAAAATACTGCAATAAAGCGCCTTGTGATCAAATCATAAACCTTTTGTTCTTCTGCCGACATGTTATTGGCACGTACGCCTGTGGGAATAATAGCGTGGTGATCTGTCACCTTACTGTTGTCAAATACCTTTTTCGACTTAGGCACTTTAGGCAATGCCAGTACTGGCTGTGTAAGCGTTTCGTATCCGGCCAGCCCACGTAGTATAGCAGGCACTTTCGGATACATATCATCGCTCAGGTAAGTAGTATCTACACGCGGGTAGGTAGTCAGCTTCTTTTCGTAGAGCGATTGTATGGTTCTTAGAGTATCTTCTGCCGAAAAAGCGAACTTCTTATTGCATTCTACCTGCAATGCCGTAAGGTCGAACAATCGCGGAGGAGCTTCTTCCCCATTCTTTGTGGTTACATCCGTAACCTCAAACAGTGATTGTTTTATGTCCTCCAAAAACTTCTCGCCCTCTTCCTTTGTTGCAAAGCGACCTTTCGTAGCCGAAAATGTTGTTTCACGATACAGGGTTTTCAGTTCCCAATACGGTTCGGGTTTGAAGTTCTCTATTTCGAGCTGACGGTTTACAATAAGTGCTAATGTAGGGGTTTGCACACGACCGATAGACAATACCGATCTGTTTTGTCCGTACTTTACTGTGTATAGGCGTGTAGCATTCATCCCCAGCAGCCAGTCGCCTATAGCACGCGATAGTCCGGCCTCATACAGTTTGTCGAATACTGACTGATCTTTTAAATTGCTAAACCCTTCGCGCATCGACTCTTCTGTAAGCGACGATATCCACAGGCGTTTTACAGGAACCTTACACTGAGCCTTTTGCATTACCCAGCGTTGTATCAGTTCACCCTCCTGCCCTGCGTCACCACAGTTGATAACCTCGTCTGCTTCTGATATTAATTTCTCTATAACGCCAAACTGCTTCTTTACCCCCTCATTATCTATCAGCTTAATGCCAAAGCGGGGTGGTATCATTGGCAATACAGCCAGCGACCATGATTTCCATTGAGGTGTATATTCGTGTGGCTCCTTTAATGAGCAAAAGTGCCCGAAAGTCCATGTCACCTGATAGCCGTTACCCTCAAAATAACCGTCACGGCGGGAATTTGCTCCCAGTATGTTGGCTATTTCGCGTGCTACACTTGGTTTCTCGGCTATACAGACTTTCATTATTTTATTTTTTAACTAAAACCTGACAAAGTTTACAACTTTATCTGTTTTTGTTCATTCCTCTTATTTTCAAAATTGAGATAACAATTCATCTTCGGTATCAGGCTTATCATATGCGTCAGCCTCAGTTAAATGCCCGTCTTGCTCGCTTATTCTGATCAATTTCTTTCCTTGTCTGAATACCAGCTGCAATCCATGTTCTTCTTCCCAGTCGCATTCGCAGTCGATATGGATATAAATATCTTTGTCTCTTCTATGCCGTCTCGATACATTAATATTTGTCGGTTTTACAAAATTCCAAATATCGTTTTTTTCTTTTATTTGCCGGAGCTTTTCATCTGCATCATCAAATTGAACGGATTCTAAAAAATCCATACAGTTTTTGTAAACAAGTTCTGAAATTTTATTTCTATCAGTCACATTTAGCCCTAAGAAGTTCTTTAAAGAATTATCAGCTTCTTCTATGAATTCCTTATCATGATCAGGCTCGAAGTCCATAAAAACAACCTTTAATTTGATGTTTCCAAAGAAAGGTATTTCTATTTCCCTGCTCTCCCACCAATCCTCAAACAATTCATTTTGCTTTAATGGTCCTATTACATCCGAAATAATTTCTTTGACCTTCTCCATCGTTTTATCTATTTGCTAACAAGAACCTGTTATTTTTTTAACTAAAACCTTACAAAGCTTACCGTTTTCATTATAACCGTTATGATTATCTGCTAACTGCTAACTGAATATATCTTATAGATAAATTAGTTTTAATAACTTTCATCCGCATTAGGAAAATCTACCGACTTCACATCTTTTATATAGTGCTGAACGGCTTCGGTCATTACCGTATGCAGATCGGCATAACGGCGCAGGAATTTAGGAGAAAAACTCTTGTTTATCCCCAGCATATCGTGTACCACCAGCACCTGACCGTCGGCATGAGGGCCAGCCCCGATACCGATAATAGGGATTGACAGTTGGTCGGTTATCTTTTTCGTCAATTCTGCCGGAATTTTTTCCAAAACGATAGCGAAACAACCTATTTCCTGTAACAGTAAAGCATCGCTTATCAGTTTTTCGGCTTCCTTATCATCTTTTGCCCTTACGGCATACGTCCCGTATTTGTTTATTGACTGAGGCATAAGTCCCAGATGTCCCATTACGGGAATACCTGCATCTATAATCTTCTTTATATCGGCTGCTATTTCTGCCCCACCTTCTATTTTCAGGGCATCTGCTCCTGTCTCTTTCATCATGCGGATAGCATTTTGCAGCGATTTGAGCGGGTCACCCGAAACCGTACCGAATGGCATATCTACCACTACCAGCGCGCGTTTTACCCCGTGCATTACCGATTGCCCGTGATAGATCATCTGATCGAGCGTCATCGGCAGAGTCGTTATGTTTCCCACCATTACATTCGATGCCGAATCGCCTACAAGTATAACATCCAGTCCTGCCTGATCGAGGATAGATGCCATAGAATAATCATAAGCAGTAAGCATGGATATCTTTTCACCGCGTTGTTTCATTTCTATCAGGCGGTGTGTTGTAACCTTACGGTTGTCTTCTGTGTATGTTGACATAATTTTTATGTTTTTAGATTAATAAACCGGACAAAGGTAAAAATAATATATCAAATGTAGCAAACAGAATCTACCAAGCAGAAAAGCAGGAATATTTTGACTGCTTATTTCTGTTTTCCGGCATTATTTTTGTGTTTTCGCAATCCGAAATATAAATAAGCTACCACCTTGAAACTATCCGCATTACAAGAAGTCTTTGAGACTCACAAGAATATCTCGGCTGTTGCATCTATCGTATCCAGACATAAAAATATCTATGCAAAAGGATTGCAAGGATCTTCTGCTGCCATGTTTGCAGCATCGTTATACCATAAAACCGATAAATGCTTTCTCTATATACTCAACGATCTGGAAAGTGCAGGATATTTCTATCACGACCTTACCCAGATATTAGGAGCAGACGATGTATTGTTTTTTCCGTCGGCATACAAGCGGGCAATCAAATACGGACAGATAGACCCTGCCAATGAAATACTTCGCACCGAAGTATTAGGTAAGATGCAGACAGACAATAAGCATCTCATCATTATTTCTTATCCTGAAGCATTAGCCGAAAAAGTGGTATCAAAAAGTATTCTGGAAAAGAATACGATACATATAAAAGCAGATGAAGAAATAGACAGAGGTTTTGTTTCCGATATGCTCGATTCGTTCGGATTTGAATATGTAGACTATGTGTACGAACCGGGGCAGTATGCCATCAGAGGGAGTATTCTCGATGTATTTTCATTTTCGTACGAGTTTCCGTATCGTATAGACTTCTTCGGAGACGAGGTAAGCACTATCCGCACATTCGACATCGAAACTCAGCTATCGAAAGAAAAGCTTCAGCAGATACAAATAATTCCCGATATGCAAAAGTCAGATCTGGACAGGGAATCTTTTCTGAAACTCATACCCAAAGATACAGTTGCAGGGTTCACTGATTTTGTGTGGGCAGGTCAAAAAATAGACGCAGTGTATACCGACACTGCAATTCTGGACAATCCCGAATATGAAAAAGATGTGCAGGCAAAGCTCACCACAAGCGAAGAATATATGTCTCTGATCAATACATTTACACATATTCACTTCGGAGCCAGAATGCACGAAGTAGCCGATGCAACGATTGAATTCCAAACAGACCGTCAACAGTCTTTCCATAAGAACTTCGATCTGATAAGTGAAACATTTCATAAATATATTGATCAAGGTTTCAAGATATATATACTCAGCGACAGTGAGAAACAACATAAGCGCCTGAAAGCGATCTTTGAAGACAGAGGTGATAATATTGATTTTGTTCCGGTCGAAAAAACATTATCAGAAGGTTTTATAGATGAAACGCTAAAAATATGCTGTTTTACAGATCATCAGCTATTTGACCGCTATCACAAATACAACCTGAAATCGGACAGGGTGCGTTCAGGCAAATTTGCCTTGTCACTCAAAGAACTACAGCAATTCCAGATAGGTGACTATATTGTCCATATAGATCATGGTGTAGGACAATTCGGTGGGCTTGTACGCTCCGATATGAACGGTAAGATGCAGGAGCTTATTAAGCTTATATACCTCAACAACGACTCTATTTTCGTATCGTTGCATGCCCTACACAAAATATCCAAATACAGAGGTAAGGAAGGCGAACCGCCACGTATCAACAAATTGGGTACAGGAGCATGGAACAGAATTAAAGAAAAGACTAAGAGTAAGGTAAAAGACATAGCCCGCGACCTGATACAACTCTATGCCAAACGCCGGCAGGAAGAAGGCTTTAGTTTTTCACCCGATTCGTTTCTGCAACATGAACTGGAAGCATCCTTTATCTACGAAGATACACCCGATCAGGTAAAAGCTACCACAGATGTGAAACTGGATATGGAAAATATAAAGCCTATGGACAGGCTGATCTGTGGTGATGTAGGTTTCGGTAAGACAGAGGTAGCTATACGCGCTGCATTCAAGGCTGTGACCGACAACAAACAAGTGGCGGTACTCGTTCCTACTACCGTGTTGGCGTATCAGCATTACCAGACATTCAAAGACCGTTTGAAAGACTTTCCATGCAGGGTTGAATACATAAGTCGTGCCCGTAGCACTGGTACAATAAAAGAGGTATTGGACGAAGTAAAAGACGGAAAAGTAGATATTCTTATCGGTACGCATCGCATTGTGAGCAAAGATGTTAAATTTAAAGATCTGGGCTTGCTTATAATAGACGAAGAGCAGAAATTCGGTGTCGCAGTCAAAGAAAAGCTGAAACAGATGAAATCGAATGTGGATACGCTTACGATGACGGCAACTCCTATCCCACGCACATTGCAGTTCTCACTGATGGGTGCCCGCGATTTGTCGTCGATCACCACCCCGCCGCCAAATCGGTATCCGATACAGACCGAAGTACATACATTCGATCCGCATATCATACGCGAAGCCATTAATTTTGAAATGAGCCGTAACGGACAGGTCTTTTTTATCAATAACCGTATAAAGAATATTTACGAACTCGAAGATATTATCCGTCGAGAAGTGCCCGACGCCCGTATTGCCGTAGGGCACGGACAGATGGATCCGGCTAAACTGGAGGCGATAATTATAGATTTTGTCAACCATGAATACGATGTATTGCTGGCGACTTCAATTATAGAATCGGGTATAGATATACCGAATGCCAATACGATCATTGTAAACAATGCCCAGAATTTCGGACTGAGCGACTTACACCAGCTTCGCGGGCGTGTAGGGCGTAGCAACAAAAAGGCTTTTGCCTACCTGCTTGCTCCTCCGTTGCATACACTTACACCTGAGGCGAGAAGGCGCTTACAGGCTATAGAGAATTTCTCGGAACTGGGACACGGGTTCCATATTGCCATGCAAGACCTCGATATACGCGGAGCAGGTAATCTGCTGGGAGCCGAGCAGAGTGGATTTATTGCCGATCTGGGATATGAAGTTTATCAGAAGATATTGACAGAGGCTGTAAATGAACTGAAAAACGAAGAGTTTTCCGATATTTATCACGAAGCCGAAGGAGAAGAAAAGATAGCCGGAGATGACTTTGTAGACGATGTACAGATAGAAAGCGACTTGGAATTATTATTCCCTGCGACATATATACCAAACGATTCGGAACGTATTACACTCTATCGCGAACTCGATAATATGGAGCGTGAGACGGATGTCTTCAATTTTATGGAACGACTCGAAGACCGCTTTGGAAAAATTCCTCAGGAAGGGCGTGAGCTCATTATGGTGGTGCGTCTACGTTCTTTAGCTAAGACATTGGGTATCGAAAAAGTAGTGCTTAAAGGCGGACGTATGAGCTTGTTCCTTATATCTAATACCGATTCACCATACTATCAGTCAAAAGCGTTCGATAAACTACTCGATTATATACAGAAATATCCGCGCAGTTGTGAGTTGAAAGAACGAAACGGCAAGCGATCGGTAAGTATCCAGCATATTCCGAATGTAGAAACTGCATGTATGGCATTGATGGAGATTCTGGAGTAAAAAGTTAATCATTTAATTTATATTATTAACTTTAACATTTTAGTACGATAATACAAACTTAAATGAAAAACACTATGAAATCTTTTTATCTACTTATTTCTTTCCTTATTTCTATTGCTGCTACGGCTCAGGATATTCAGTATTCGGAAGAAGAGCTGAAACAAAAGCTCGACTCCGTACTTCTCGAAGCCGATTTATTGTACAAATATGAGAAATCGGCATGGATTTCTACTGATTTGGCCTTAGCCGACCCCAATATAAAGAAGGAGTTTGGAGGATACCTCACATATAATGAAAGCGAAGTAATAAAAACAGTTATTCTCGATAAAAAATATGAAAATAGTATAGCACAATACTCATTTTTTAATGACTTTAGCAGGCCGATGGGAGTTTCATCGGAAACAAAAGTTCTGGATGCAGGAGAAAAGCAGATATTGGCTATCAAAGAAAAAATAATAGGGCAACTAAATGATCCTAAATACGAAATAGGTGTGCCTCAGGGGTATAGCCTGAATCTGATATTGATTCCCACAAGTGAAAAATATAAGTTATATATCATAACCGGAACAACCCAGTCAAATGTTATTCCTTTTGGTAACGATTATCTATTTATTGCTGACAGTGAGGGAAATATAGAGGATTGGAGGAAATTTCACTCACGATTAATTCCTGCCCAAACAAAATTGCCGGACGGAAAACAGATTATATCTGCCATACACAGCCATCTTAAGTCGAATCCGCTAATTTCAGCAACAGATATTTGTACTTTCAGATTGTATGCGCCTCT
This sequence comes from Dysgonomonas hofstadii, assembly GCA_040395895.1. Lineage (GTDB taxonomy): Bacteria > Bacteroidota > Bacteroidia > Bacteroidales > Dysgonomonadaceae > Dysgonomonas > Dysgonomonas hofstadii_A. Next base: position 156,861 of record JBEBPN010000004.1, on the reverse strand, counting down.
TTATGGACTGGAAGAATTTTCTGTGTATTCTCCGGCAATAAAGAAATACATGAAATATAATCTATCTGCCAACACTATTACAACAGACAAATAGCAGATTTCTTGTTAAATAAGAATAAAATATTTATTATAGAAACAGCGTTTCACTATTATGTGTTTTCTTTGTCGCGTCCAATAAAATAATATAATATCGATGGAAAAAACACAGCGAATAGATGTAGCCGATGCCTTACGGGGATTTGCTATTATGGGTATCTTCCTGTTACATAGTGTAGAACATTTCAATTTCTATTCTTTCCCCGAAACCAGTAGCCAATTCCTCAAATTTACAGACAAAGCCATCTGGGATTCATTATTCTTTACATTCGGTGGAAAAGCATACGGTATATTCGCTTTATTGTTCGGATTTAGTTTTTTCATTCAGGATAATAACCAATTACAGCGTGGAAACGATTTCCGTCTGCGCTTCCTGTGGCGATTGTTCCTTTTATTTATCTGGGGGAATATCAATGCTATGTTTTTCACGGGGGAGATTCTGGTAATGTATTCCATACTGGGTATAGTGCTTATACTAGTGGCAAGGCTTAAAACCAAAACGGTGTTTATCATAGCCATGATACTGATGCTGCAACCAATGGAATGGGGTAAAATGATATATGCCCTGTTGAATCCTGATTACGTACCGGCAGAACCACTGGCTAATTATTATTGGGGGGAGGCATTTAAAGTACAGATGAACGGCACATTTCTCGAAACCGTAAAAATGAATCTTTGGGACGGACAGCTGGCCAGCCTCACATGGGCATGGGAAAATGCGCGTTTCTTCCAGACACCGGCATTATTTATGCTGGGTATGCTGATCGGACGCAAGAAATTGTTCCTAAAGAACGATGAAAATATAAAATTCTGGAGAATAGCACTTACTGTGGCTGTTATCTGTTTCTTTCCACTTAAAGGTTTGGGTGAAATATTACCCGGATTTATAGAAAACCCCGCTGTGTTGAGACCTTTGAAACTAATCATAAAGTCTATTGAAAATATGGCATTTATGACATTCCTTGTCTCACTTATCATGCAGCTTTATTATCTGACTACAAAAGGACATAATCTGCTCGACAAACTTCGTCCGTATGGAAAAATGACACTTACCAGCTATATCATGCAATCGATTGTGGGTAGCATGCTGTTTTATAACTGGGGTTTTGGCTTACACAACAAACTAGGTGTTACATATTCATTCCTGCTGGGAATAGTGTTGTTCCTACTGCAATATCTTTTTTGCTATTGGTGGATGAAACACCACAAGCATGGACCGTTGGAATATATATGGAAGAAGTTGACTTGGATAGGTGTGAAGAAGAAATAAGTATTTTGTAGGGGCGAAAATCGTATGAAAATAAAAGGAGGATTACCATCACGGCAATCCTCCTTTCCAGTTAAAAAGAAGCGTGCTTAATAAACAGTGTTTTGTGGATCAAAATTAGTCCAGTTCTTAAGCCAGTTATCCGTATCAGAATCGCTGGCAAAGGCTCCCGAATAAGTTACTTTAGTAAAGAAATTATCTTGTAGGAACGCATCGCTGAAAGATGCTGCTCCAAGTGCCGGACTACCTGTGACAGGGCCGTAATTCGGATTAGAAGCCTTGCTGTTAGGCTGGTTTAGTTTCAGATCCGATATAGAGGCCAGTGCCTTATTATTATTTGCTATAATATTGAATATAGTGCTCGATACTGATGGTTTTGTAGGATCGGTAACAGCTGTTCCGTCTGTAGATTCCTGATCAGTCCATCCGTTAGCCTGTTTGTTGATATCCGACCCGAGTATACCCATTCCGGCAAACAGATTGTTCTGTATCTTGAGCGCTCCATCTTTAGCCCATGTATGGGTTGTTCCTTTCTGATTGTCGAGCAATAAACCTACCGGATATCCTGTTGCAATAGAGTTGAACAGGTTCAGGCGCGAATTGCGGCGGATCTGCACGGCAGATTGAAATACACCCAGACGTGAACCGTTATTCGGATTCATGCCGTCACCTGTGATATATTGCGTTGTATTGGCAAAGTCTGCTGCCTGTCCCATAGGGCCTATCAGTGTTACATTGCTGAATACAGCCGATGTATAAGGAGAGTCGGTCGTTCCGTTTGCATTGTTGTCCGATTCAAAGCCATTCGATAACGACTGGTCGGTTATTTTAGGATTACGTATTCCCAGAAGGAATTGCAATCTGCCTGAGAAGCCGTTGTCTGTATCGAAGTCATCGTCCCATCCATGATATGCTACCAGATATTTTGCATTTACCGTACCACCAAACCACTCGAATGAGTCGTCGTTAGAATACGATACCTGTACGTGGTCTATCTGGGTAGTCTTACCTACCGAACCCAACGTGAAACCGTTTATTTCCTGATCTGTCTCGAACGGATAACCTGCAAATTCGATACGTACATAGCTCACAATACCGGAGTTGTCATTGTCATCGTTGCCTCCGTGTGTGGCAAGCGGACCACCTTCTATCGGCATACCTTCGTTGATGTCTATATTATTCTTGGCGCGTCCGCAGAGGATAAGGCCACCCCAGTCTCCGGGTTTACGTTTTCCCTTCTCTTGATTCGATGTGAATATGATAGGCTCTGTTGCCGTACCTTTAGCAATCAGCTTCCCTCCTCTTTTGGCTATCAGTGCCGCTTTGGTGTCTTTATCACCTTTTATTATAGTACCCGGTTCTATGGTCAGCGTAGCTCCATCTTCGATATATACCCATCCTTTCAGTACATAAGTACCTTTTTTGATTGTATGGCTTTCTCTTATCCAGAAGTTTTGCTCACCATTACCTATTTCCGTTCCATTATTAAATAGAATTTGCTCTGCATCAGGATCTGTTCCGGGATCAGTACCCGGATCTACAGGGTTATTATTATTGTCGGAACAACCCGACAGTAGCACGATAGATGCTACAAGAAACAATTTGCCGAATAAATTTAAAGTTTTCATAATTAATTGTTATTTAATGAAATAAGTCTTGTTTTTATTTTTTTAGAATGTATATCTTGCCGTTAATGTTATATTTTGTCCCGGCTTGTATTCCTTTGTTGTCTGTTCCCGTTCCTGCGTATTACCGTTTTCGTCTATAAACTTGGGAAACTGTTTGTATTTTACCTTCTGAGCCAGTATATCTTTTATTCCGGCATTCAATTCAAAGTGTGTACCGAACTTCTTTGTCACCATAAAGTCGATCACATTGCGCGGCATTTCGTACATATCGGGTATATCATTATTGATTGTTGATCCTTCGGACGATGATACGCGCCCTATACCCACAATACGTTTACCGATGATATTGTACAACAGGCTCGAGGTCAGTCCCAGTTTATCGTTCTGGTAAAACAATCCTGTATTCACAAGGAATGGCGATTGTCCCTGCATCGGGCGGTCGTGGTTTGCACCTGTATTTTCTTTAAACTTCACCTCGCTTTTTATCAGTGCTCCGTTGAAGGTTAGCGACAAATCTTTCAGGCCTATAAATTCCAGATTTTTCTTCACATCCAGTTCTACACCGTAGTTATCGGCAGTATTAGCATTACGGAAAGTATAGATATAAGTACCGCCGCCATCGAGGTATGTCCATTCTATTGGGTTGGTAAAACGTTTGTAAAATAAGGCAAAAGAGACCACTTCGGCGCTTGAAGGATAGAATTCGTACCGGAGGTCGAAGTTGTTGGCATATGCAGGTTTCAGATCGGGATTACCCGACACGAAGCTGAACAGGTCGAAATCGTAGTACGAGGATGCCGATACTTCCCTGAATTCCTGTCTGTTGGTCGATCGCCCGTAGGCCAGTCTTACAAGCTGGTCTTTTGTTATATTATACGATGCGTTTATCGACGGGAAGATATCGGTATAGTCGTAATCCGTTGTTTTCGATTTGTCACCTTTAATGGTAGTATAGCTTTTCAGCGACATCTTGTTATTTTCTATACGTGCTCCTGCATAGATATTGAATTTATTGAGTGGAATATTGAAACCCAGATATCCGGCAATCAGCGTATTTGTTCCCGAATAATCGTTCAGTCGGTCGGTATCGTCATATACGAACAGCTTGTCAGATGCGTAATTCTCAGGAATAAGTATCTGGCTTACAACATCCCTGTAAGAGAAATCGGAAGGCAGATTTTCGGGAATCCAGCGGTATTTGAAATAGCGGGTACTGTAATCCCTGTCGCGGTATTCGGTATAGGCTCCTGCTTTAACAGATGGTTTGAAACCGTTGTCGAACGAAAAGTCGTGTACATAATTTGCCGTCAGCGAATAGTTGTATTCGTTCAGCTTGTTAAAATCGCGCGTTATATCGTTCTGATCTACCTGATATTCCATATAATGAGCATCTCCTGCATAACCATTCTGTTCCCAGTTGATAATACGTCTGTCGGGCTGATTCTTGTTTGCATAAGAGAATCCTGCAACCCAGTCGAGGTTATCCTTTTCCGTTATTGTATGTTTTCCTGCCAACTGAGTGGAATATGTCAGCCTGCTGCTGTAAATATATTCGGCTTTACGTTGTCCGTAAAATCCGCTTGTATTCTGATAGCCCTCGCGATCCGTGTATCTGTCGCGCCCTACCTGATTCAGCATATTACGGAACTCGAAGCGGTGTCTGTCGTTCGGCATATATATCAGGTTAGCCATAGCTCCTACCCGTGCATCGTTATTATATTGATTGTCTGTGTATTTGTAAGTAAAGTACGGCTTATCGTTATCCGAATCATATACACCATATCGCGAGTTTTCCATATCGGTATACGTCTTGCTCGTATAACTGTAATTCAATGCAGCTATCACACCCCACAGGCTGTTGTTGCTTCCCGTATATTTACGGTTGATAACGAAGCCCAGACGCTGATCGGGTATCGGTTTCTTAGTCTTCACTGACCAGTCGTTGTTAAATCCGTTTTTAGTTGCGTCTGTAACCAGCTGGCTGTTTTCGTTATCCATACGTGACGATGGTACAACAGATGATAATTTCCGCATACCATTATCGAATCCAAGAAAGTCCGTGCCACTACTTTTACTGTATTTGAAGTCTTTAAACTGTGTCTGTGTATTTACTCCTATACCATAGCTCAGCTGTATAGAATTCTCACTAGGGATACCTTTTGTTTCCACTTTGATAAATCCTCCTGAGAAGTCGGCAGGCAATTCCGGCTGCGGCGATTTTACGATCATTATATTCTCTATCTGCGAACTGGGTATAATATCGAATGAAAAGGCCCGTGTATCAGCTTCGGTACTCGGTATGGAACTGTTATTTACCCACACATTATTATATCGTTGAGCTAATCCTCTTGCTACGACGAACTTATCATCCAATATAGAAATTCCGGGTATGCGCCTGATCACTTCCGATGCGTCCCTGTCCTGACTTCTTGATATTTGCTGTGCTGAAACACCACTTACTACTGCATTCGATTTCCGGATAGAATTCAAGAGTGACACTTCCGAATTGATACGCCCTACGGCTACTACATATACTTCGTTCAGCGCATGTTCCGATTCCAACATAGGAATATCTACGACCAACGGTTCTCCCCTTTTTACATTTACATCGGTGATCTCTAGCGACTGATACGAAAGGTAAGAGGTTATTAGTGTATATTTTCCCGGTGCTACATTCAGTTCGTAGTTACCGTCAGCATCACTGATAGTTCCTGCTGTTGTACCTTTAATGGATATGGCTACACCCGGTAATATTTCCTGCGTATTGGCATCTTTTACCGAGCCTTTGATGATGGTTTGCGCTGTGAGTGTATTGGCAGCAAGAAATATAAATACTGCGAAAATCACTCTAAATAGAACATTACATTGCTTATACATACTTCTGTTTATCTGTTACATATTCTTTTTAAAAATTCACAATGCAAATCACTTGCATTTTTGTTACAGACAAACTACATATATGATAAGCTTGGATAAAGAAGCTGTCTCTTTTCGGTTAATGTGAATGTAACAATGTTAAATGAGAGATTATTACATCCGTCGAAAACGGCTATTCTTCGATCAAAGAGCCCCGTTTGTCGATTCCCGTTGTTTGTTAATATTTCCGGTCTTAATTTCGAATCAAAAATTAGAAGAAATGAAATCATTAGTAGCAGCAATATTAATTTTTGCAGGTATCTGTACCAATCTTTCGGCTCAGCCTTCTATGGGCATGGGAGGCAGTGGCGGAGGAGGAAGACCTCCCGGAGGTAAAGGAGGTGGTCGTCCACCTATGATGCAAGGTATGGGACAAGACACGAACGAGCCGATGATAATGGGCTTGCCCGAGATACCGAATCTCACCTTAGAACAACGCGAGAAACTTAGTAAAGCTGTTACGGATGAACGCAAAGATATTTCAAAATTGCTAAAAGAAAAGCAAGACCTGAAACGGGAATCTGACAATCCGGGAATAGCAGGGAAAGACCGACAAAAACTGCTTGAAAAAATGGATAAAACAGACGAGAAAATAAAGAAGAAAGAAGAGAAATATGATAAGAAATATCGTTCTATTCTATCTGATGAACAATATAATATATTTTCCGTTAATAAGAAAGATATACAATTCAGGGGCCAAAGGTCTGATGGTAAAAGACCGGAAAGAGGTGACCGACAAGCCCCTCCTGCCCGACCAGACGGAGACGATATGCAAAGACCGGAAATGCCGGAAGAAGATATGTTTTAAATAAGGCAAGAATTTCACATGAACACATTTTTCATCAAAAGATTGTTTGGTTTAGTTTTCTCAGTGGCCGGATTAATTATGCCGGCTACTGCTTTTTCCCAGAATGCGTGGACGTTGAGAGATTGCATCGACTACGCCCGCAGAGAGAATATCCAAGTGAAAAGATCGAACATATCTGCTGAAAGTTATAATATAGATATATCACAGTCGAAAGCTGAGCTGTTTCCCAGCCTGAGCGGGAGCGTTTCGGCGCGATATACAAATTCCCAGTCACCAAACGAAAAGGGAGACTACAGATACGAAGGTCTCTTCAATGGGCAATATACCCTGAATGCAAACTGGACTATCTACAATGGCGGTCAGAACAGAAATAATATAAAGCAGGCTCAACTGCAAAAAGAGGCTCAGGATCTGAATACAGAGTACAATCAGAACGAGATAGAAATAGCCATTACTCAGGCGTACCTGCAAATACTATACAGCAGGGAATCTATCAAAAATAATGAAAATATAGTGGCTACATCAGCCGAACAGCTGAAACAGACGCAGGATTTTCTGGATGCCGGCAGTATTACCCGCAGCGAATATGCGCAGGTAGAAGCGCAATACAGCTCCGATAAATACAATCTGGTACAGGCGCAAAACTCGTACGACAACTATATGCTGCAACTGAAACAGTTGCTCGAACTGGATTATAATGCGGATATCGATATAGAGTTTCCTGTCATCTCAGACGAACAGGTACTTGTCTTTATTCCATCCAAGTATGAGGTTTACAGAAGAGCATTAGCCATAATGCCCGAGATACAAAACAGTAAACTGAATATGCAAATAGCGAATCTGACCAAGTCGTCAGCCAAAGCAGGCTATTTGCCTACCGTATCGCTAACAGGTAGTATCGGTACAGGAAACATATTCAACAGCTCACCATCATTTGCTACTCAGATAGGGCACAATTTCAACCAGAGTGTGGGTGTTACAGTCAGCATACCGATATTCGACAATAAACAGAACCGGTCGAATGTAAAGAAAGCTGAATTGCAGGTGCAGACTGCCGAACTCGACTATCTGGATACGCAAAAGACATTACAGCGCACCATAGAAAGTCTCTATCAGGACGCTGTAGCCGGACAAAGCAAATACAATGCCGCTAAAGACAAGCTGAACTCGGCAAAACTGAGCTACGAACTTGTACAGGAGCAATATTCGCTCGGTATGCGTAATACTGTGGAGCTAACCACCGAAAAAAACAATTATGCAAATGCTTTACAAGATATGCTGCAGGCCAAATATACGGCACTGGTAAGTGTAAAGCTGCTTAGCTTTTATCAAGGACAGGAAATCACTCTATAATACACACGGAAATGAACAAGAAACTGAAAAAATACTTGATTGTAGCAGCGGTAATAATCGTTATACTCGCTCTGGTATTTCTATTATTACCTTCGTCTAAAAAATCGACAATAGCCCTGAGTACAACAAAAGTGGAAAAAGGGAATGTTGCTACAGCCATTACAGCTACCGGAACGGTAGAACCTATCACACTGGTGGAGGTAGGTACACAGGTATCGGGGGTTATCTCCAAGATATATGTGGACTACAATTCGGAAGTAAAAGCCGGTCAGGTACTTGCTGAACTCGACAAGCGACTGTTGTCATCAGAGCTGGAAAATGCTAATGCAACCCTGCAATCGAGACAGGTAGAACTGGATCTGCAAAAGAAAAACTACGACCGCCAAAAGGGCTTGTGGGAAAAACAGGCAATAAGCAAAGTGGACTGGGAAAATGCCGAGACAACATATAAAACAGCACAACTGGCCGTTACATCATCGAAAGCCGCCGTACTGAAAGCACAGACCAATCTGGGATATGCAACTATTACCTCCACTATAGACGGTGTAGTAGTATCACGTGCTGTGGAAGAAGGGCAAACGGTAGCTGCATCGTTCAGCACTCCTACCCTGTTTACAATAGCGAATGACCTGACCAAGATGCGGGTGATAGCCAATGTGGACGAAGCCGACATAGGCGGAGTAAAAGAAGGACAACGCGTAACATTTACTGTAGACGCATTTCCCGAAGATGAATTTAACGGAAAAGTAGTACAGGTACGACTGGAAGCAACCATAACATCCAATGTAGTTACTTACGAGGTCGTTATAGATGCGCCTAATCCAGACCTGAAACTGAAACCGGGACTCACAGCTAACATTAGTATTTATACACTGGAAGAAAACGATGTATTGGTGATTCCGACCAAAGCTATACGTTTCAATCCCGATCCTGAGATACTGAAACAGATAGAGGGATTGCAAATAGAAAAGCCTCAGCAGGCTGCTAACCCGAACGATAAGCTGACAAGAACAATCTGGATAAAATCGGGTAATACCCTGTCTCCGAAGAGTGTGACTCTGGGACCTAATGATGGTACACACATTGCTGTAACCGGTGGTCTGAACGGAGGAGAAGAAGTAGTTACCGGAATAGTGCAACAGACTAATGGCAATGAGCCTCCGGCAGAAAGTTCTAATGGAGAATCGAGCCCGTTTATGCCGCAACGTCCGGGTGGAAATAAAAAGAAATAAAGAAACATACAAGCACTGTGTTTTACCGGGGAACGCCGATCTGCAACCGTATTATATAGATCGATTTCCTTATTCCTTACTCAACCGCAATGTTGTATTATCAGGTGTTTCCCGGTTTAATGTTGTAATAATGATATAATGAATGTATTATTCCGAATCTTGTCATGCTGAACAGGGTGAAGCATCTCTATAGCTTAAGAGATATTTCCTTACAGTCAGGATGACAGGTGCAATAAGAATACTATTGTAAGTACACTGAAAATATGTCGAAAGAAATAATAAAGGTAGAAAATCTGAAACGCGATTATGTCGTCGGAGATGAAGTTGTCCATGCACTGCGTGGGGTCGACTTCAGTATCCACGAAGGCGAATTCGTTACCATCATGGGAACGAGCGGTTCGGGTAAATCTACCCTACTGAATATACTAGGATGTCTCGATACTCCTACCGAAGGCGATTACTACCTCGATGGGACTTCGATACGCAAAATGGGAAAGAATGACAGGGCTACGATCCGTAACCGGAAGATCGGATTTATCTTTCAGTCATACAATCTGTTGGCTAAGACCACAGCCGTAGAGAATGTAGAACTGCCATTGATGTATAATCCCGATATTTCGTCTAAAGAGCGTCATCAGAGAGCTGTAAAGGCACTCGAAGACGTAGGATTGGGCGACCGCCTCAATCATAAATCGAATCAGATGTCGGGCGGACAAATGCAGCGTGTAGCTATTGCCCGCGCTCTGGTGAACGAACCTGTGATTATACTGGCAGACGAAGCTACCGGAAATCTGGACACACGTACTTCGTTTGAAATACTGTCGCTGATGCAGCGCCTGCACGAAGAAGGGCGTACAATTATATTCGTAACCCACAATCCTGAAATATCGGCATTCAGCAGCCGCAATATAGTGATTCGTGACGGACGTATAAAAGAAGATAAAGTAAACGATAACATTCAGTCGGCAAAGGAATATCTGGCCAAGTTGCCGAAAGAGGATAATTAATCAATTAGCAGATTAGCAAATTAGTAAATGATTTCATATGCTAATTGGCTAATTCTCAAATTTTCAAATTAGAAAAAGTGAATTTAGTAAACCTATTCAAAATAGCACTCAAAGCCCTGAACGGAAATAAGTTCAGAGGATTTCTTACCATGCTCGGTATCATTATAGGGGTGGCTGCCGTTATATGTATGCTTGCTATCGGACAAGGATCAAAAAAGAGCATACAGGATCAGATTTCCACAATGGGTTCCAATATGATCAATATTCGTCCGGGTACAGGACAATTCGGTGGAGTACGCCAAAGCTCATCCAGTATGCAGACACTGAAACTGGAAGACTACGAAGCTATAATAGATCAGGCTGAATATATAACAATGGCTTCGCCCGAAGTGCAATCGTCGGGACAGGTTATTTTCGGAGCAAACAACTCTCCTACTACTATTTATGGTGTGAACCCCTCTTATCTGGACATACGAAAACATACGATAGCACAGGGTGAAATGTTTACAGAAGCGGAAGTAAAAACCTCTGCCAAAGTGTGTGTAATAGGACAAACCGTAGTCGAAAATCTGTTTACAAACGGTGAAGACCCTGTAGGACAGACAATCCGTTTCAATAAAATACCGTTTAAAGTAATCGGTGTACTTACTTCCAAAGGCGACAACACAATGGGTATGGATCAGGACGATCTTGTCATAGCCCCATACACCACTGTGCAAAAACGTATATTAGCCATTACTTACATACAGTCTATTTCGGCTTCGGCTGTTACCGAAGATGCTACTGAGGATGCTATTGCCAGTATCGAAGGTATCCTACGTCAACAGCATAAGATAGGTGCGAACGATGAAGACGACTTCAATGTCCGTTCGCAAAAAGAGCTTATCTCCATGATGAGTTCCACTACCGACATGATGACCATACTGCTTGCCTGTATAGCCGGAATATCACTGCTGGTAGGAGGTATCGGCATTATGAATATTATGTATGTATCTGTTACCGAACGCACAAGAGAGATTGGTTTGCGTATGTCTATCGGAGCAAAAGGAATAGATATATTGATGCAATTTCTGATAGAAGCCATACTGCTGAGCGTTACCGGAGGTATTATCGGTGTAATACTGGGCGTAGGCAGTTCGTATGTAGTGAAAAATCTTTTGATGTGGCCTATCGACATACAGGTTTATACCATTGCCCTGTCGTTTATAGTATGTACGGCTACCGGTATATTCTTCGGATGGTATCCGGCAAAGAAAGCGTCCGGTCTCGATCCGATAGAAGCACTCAGGTACGAATAAAGCATTATTTTTATTCTGATATTTTATCTATAAGGTAGCCGATAGCGATCGGAGATATAACTGATAATTTTTACTGTAAAAGTGTAACTTCTGTCAGGTTTTAGTTAAAATACAGGGGGCGCTTCGTAGGGGCGAATAAACATTCGCCCGGTTGTAGGCAATTCTTCATAATCGAGTGAATTGAGAATCAACGGGCGAATGTTTATTCGCCCCTACTGAAAGGATAAAACTTTTGTAAATTTTGTCACCTTTTAGTTAAAATATAAAGATGCAGATATATAATTGTTACTTGAAAAAATATTACTTTTGACTCACCTTTACTTCGTCGATTGTTGATTGACGCATTTCGTCTCAGTGAGGATGTTGTCTTTAAACTTTGAGTTATGAAAAACTTTATAAAAGTATTCTCACATATAATCGTCTGGACTATTGTACTGATAGTTCCGATGCTATTTATGATAAAGGAAGGGAGCTTTGAAACCAAACCGTACCTAACTTACGTAATACGTATAGCTGCATTTGCATTTCTATTCTATATCAACTACCTCTATCTTATAGACAAATTTCTGTTCAGCAAAAAATTTGTTCTATATGTACTCATCAATGTTATATTGGTATTGTTGATGGTAATGATACAAAACTACGTCACTGATCTGCTGAAACCACCTATGGCAGACATGTTCGAGCGAATACCCCCTATGGAAAGAGTGCGTCACAGAGGCCCCGGAGGCCCGCCTATGGTTATGCGGCTGATCATAGAATACGTATCCATGCTTTTTGTCATAGGGCTGAGTGTGACTATAAAAACTACAATCAGATGGTATCGCGATTCCATTACTTTCGAGAAAGCCAAAAGCATACAACTCGAAGCCGATTTGCGTAATCTGAGAAGCCAGTTGAATCCTCATTTTCTGTTCAATACATTGAACAATATCTATTCGCTGATAGCTGTAGACCAAACCGGAGCGCAGGATGCCGTACACAGGCTCAGCAATTTGTTGCGATATGTAATGTACGATAATAATGAGAAGTTCGTGCCGATGGACAAGGAGCTGGAATTTACCCGCAACTATATCGATCTGATGAAGTTGCGCCTGAGTCCGAATGTAAAGCTGAATGTACTGATAGAAAGCAAAGGCAGTACCGATCTGATTGCATCGCTGATGTTCATGACTCTTATAGAAAATGCTTTTAAACATGGGATCAACAATGGTGAAAACAGTTTTATCGATATCGATATATTAGTAGATCCGGGAAAAGGTGTGCTTTGTACTGTAGAGAACAGCCTTTTCGAGAAAGAAAATAATATGGAAGAACGTATCGGTATAGGCATGAACAACCTGCAAAAAAGGCTCGATCTGCTATATCCTGATAAATATGAGTTCATAGCAGAAAAACGTACCGACAGCTTCTTTACATTGCTGCGAATTGATTTCTCTAAACAAAATGTATTATCATGAAACTCAAATGTATTATTGTAGACGATGAGCCGCTGGCTATAGACTTATTAAAGACATATGTACTGAAAACCCCGTTTCTGGAGCTGGCAGGAACATTCAATAATGCTTTGTCGGCAATAGATACACTCAATAGTGATAATATAGATGTACTGTTTCTGGATATCAATATGCCTCAGATCAACGGACTGGAATTTTCAAAAACGCTGTCGCCATCCGTACGCGTTATATTCACTACCGCATACGATCAATATGCAGTAGAAGGTTTTCGCCTCAATGCACTGGACTACCTGCTGAAGCCGATAAACTATACAGAATTTCTGCAAGCAGCTAATAAGGCTTTAGAGTGGTTTAAACTAACTTCGAGAGAAGCAGCAACGGATGAAGGGACAATCTCGTCTTCCAGCATTTTTGTAAAATCGGGTTACCGTATGGAAAAGATCGAATTCGATAATATTCTTTACATCGAGAATCAGAAAGACTATGTGAAATTTCATCTGGAAAACGAAAAGGAACCAGTAAGTTCGCTTATGAGTATGCAATCGCTCGAAGACAAGCTACCTCCTACCCTGTTCATGCGTGTTCACCGTTCATTTATAGTCAATCTGGATAAGATTAAAACAATAGAACGGAACTGCATTATTTTCGGAAAAGAATATATTCCGGTATCGGAATCTTATAAAGCTAAATTTACGGAATTTCTGAATAAACACTTTTTCTAAGCAATAGGCGATTTATCGGTTAAATAACGAGAACAGGCATCTACGATTACTATTAACACATTGAAAAGATTAGCGTTTCAAATGTTAATTAACAATTTGAGGATACAACCAATCTAAAGGATGCTTATATTTGTAGCTAGTGAATTAACCCGTAATAAAATAAATCGTTATGCTAATGAAAAAACTACTCCCTTTGCTTTCGCTGGCAGCAATAATGCTCGTATCGTGTGCAGATACGGAAAAGACAGTGCAAAAGCCTTACAACGAAGGTATAAACATTACCCCTATGCCTTTAGAAATAACCCAGAGAGAGGATACATTCAAACTCTCTAAGAGTGTTGTATTTGTGGCCAGCGATGATGCTGTAGGCAAAGTAGCCTCATACTTCGCCGCCAAGATAAAAAACTCTACAGGCTACAATCTGAGTGTAGATAAGACTAAGCCTGCTATAGATTTCATCAATCTGGCTATCTCTCCCGATATAGCGGTAAACGATGAAGGCTATCTGCTCGAAGTAACGGATAAGGGTGTAGATATTCAGGCTAAAACGCCTCAGGGAATATTCTACGGTATGCAAACCCTGATGCAGTTATTACCGGCCGAGATAGAAAGTTCTACGATAGTTAAAAATATAGCATGGAAAATCCCTGCCGTTAGCATAAAAGATGAACCACGATTTAAATATCGCGGAATGCACCTCGATCCGTGCCGTCATTTTGCAAGTGTGGAGTTTATCAAGAAACAGCTCGATGTACTTTCCATGTTCAAGATCAACAAATTCCACTGGCATCTGACCGATGATCAGGGATGGCGCATCGAAATAAAGAAATATCCTAAGCTTACCGAAATGGGCGCCATGCGTACCGAAGGAGAAGGCAATACGTACGGCCCTTACTTTTATACACAAGAACAAGTTAAAGATGTGGTAGCCTACGCTAAAGAACGTTTTATAGAAGTAATACCCGAAGTTGAATTACCCGGACATGCGGTTGGAGCGCTGCATGCCTATCCAGAACTATCGTGTACAGGCAAACCAATAGAAGTAAGAAATATCTGGGGAGTTGCTACAGATGTATTCTGTGCAGGTAACGACAGTGTTTTCCAATTTTTGGAAGATGTATTGGCAGAAGTGATGCCGCTGTTTGAAAGTGAATACTTCCATGTAGGTGGTGACGAATGTCCTAAGCTGCGTTGGAAAGAGTGCCCTAAGTGTCAGGCACGAATCAAAGAATTAGGTCTGAAAGCAGATAAAGATCACAGCGCAGAACAAAGGCTTCAAAGCTATTTCGTTCAGCGTATCGAGAAATTTGTAGTTAAGAACAATAAGAAAATGATCGGCTGGGATGAAATTCTCGAAGGAGGTCTGGCTCCGTCGGCTACAGTAATGAGCTGGCAGGGTGAAGAAGGCGGCATAGCCTCTGCAAATATGGGACACGATGTGATAATGGCCCCACAAAAGTGGATGTATATGGATAGATTTCAGGGCGATCACACATTGCAGCCTGTTACTATCGGCGGAAGAACTACCTTGAAAAAGCTATATGACTATGAGCCTGTTCCGGAAAAAATAGCGGAAGACAAGAAACATCATATACTGGGTGCACAGGTAAACATCTGGAACGAATACAAATATACCGAAGCGGGAATGGAGCACGATATATATCCTCGCGTTATCGCTTTAGCCGAACTGGTATGGACATCTAAGGAAAAGAAAGACTATAAAGACTTTGAGCGCCGTATCGACAATCAGCGTGTACGTTTGGATATGTATGATATCAACTATTATATCCCTATGCCGGAAGATAAAGGTTTTACTGTTGTAGCCAACCCTTGGGGCGATTCTATCACAGCTCCGGCTTCATGCAATTTCGTCGCGTTCACAGATCAGGCTACAATGGCGTTCAAAACAACAGAACCGGCACGAATGGTTTATACAACAGATGGCAGCGATCCTACCCTGACTTCTACTCTATACGATAAACCGTTGACATTTACTGAAAATACAACACTAAAAATACGCAGTGTACTATTGTCAGATAAAATGAGTCCTGTACGTACAATAACACTCGAAAAACAAACATTTGCCCCTGCTGTAGATAAACCTGCAGATACAAAACCGGGACTTAAAACGGAATATTATAAAGGCTATACAAGAACTGTGGCCGAACTGGAAGGTAAAACAGCCGAAAGTACCGAACAGGTTGGCGCTCCGCAGGATAGTAAATACAGAGTAATGGATTATATGGAGTTATTTCCTGACGATTTTTATTCTACAGTGCTTACAGGATACCTGAATATTCCGGAAGACGGCGTATACTATTTCAGTACCGACTTTGAATTCTGGCTCGACAATACACTATTTATATCTAACGAGAAAGACAATAATGGTACAGCACGCCGTTTTTCACGCAGCGATAAATCCATAGCATTAGCTAAAGGATACCATGCCGTGAAAATAGTAAGAATGGGTGCTATTTTTGGAGGATGGCCTACACAGTGGGAAAATATAACTTTATCGATGCGTAAAGCCGATCAACCGTCATTTGCGGTGTTGGATGCTTCCTACTTCAAATAAATAGTCTGAAGATAATATTTTAAAATCCTGCTAATATTGATTTATTAGCAGGATTTCTCTTTATATATGTATCTGGTAAACAGTAATGAAAAAGAAAAAATATTAGGAATAAAAAAAAGAAAAAAAGTATTTTGAAAATTAAGATAGCTTATATGCTTTTATTACTATATTTGAATCATTTTGAAAGCAGTGTTATTTAATTTCACAAATCAAAAACACTAAACTATTTATATTAACCAAAAATATACCTAAAAAACTTACATTATGATTATTGGAATCCCAAAAGAGATTATGCCCGGCGAAGCGCGCGTGGCAGCAAGTCCGGAAACAGTAAAAAAAATCGTTACTGACGGGGCTACAGTTTTAATCGAACAAAAAGCAGGAATAGGCTCATTCTATTTTGACGAAGACTACACTGCTGCCGGTGCACAAATTATTGCTTCTGCCGAAGAGCTTTTCCAGAAAGCTGATCTGATACTTAAAGTAAAAGAACCTCTATTTAATACTACTTACAACAAACACGAAGTAGATCTGATGCATGCAGGGCAATATCTGATCACTTTTATACATCCGGCATCTCCGGTAAATCACGAAATGGTGCAAATGCTGGCTGCAAAAGGAGTCATCGCTATGACGCTCGATGGAGTTCCACGTATATCACGTGCTCAGAATATGGATGCACTCACCTCTATGAGTACATGTGCCGGATATAAGGGTATTCTTCTGGCAGCTAATGCCATGTCCAAGTTTATACCGCCTATGTTCACGGCAGTAGGTTCCATAGCTCCAGCTAAAGTATTAGTTATCGGTGTAGGTGTGGGTGGCTTACAGGCTTTGGCTACGGCAAAACGTCTGGGGGCGATCACGTATGCCACAGATATTCGTCCGGCTGCTTTAGAACAGGCTATGAGTTTGGGAGCAAAACTAATAGATACCGGAGTACCTGCCGAAATGGCGATAGCCGAAGGTGGATATGCTAAAAACTTGCCGGAAGAATGGATTATCAAAGAACGTGAGAAACTAAGTGAGGTAATAAAAGATATGGACATCGTATTCTGTAGTGCTCTAGTTCCGGGAAAAATTGCCCCTATATTGCTAACTGAGGATATGGTGAAAACAATGCCTAACGGATCGGTTGTAGTAGATATATCTATCGATCAGGGAGGTAACTGCTCTATAACACCTCCGGGAAGTACCGAAGTGAAACACGGAGTTACATTGATAGGTATCAAGAATATTCCGGGAATGCTGCCGACCAGTTCTACATGGATGTTTGCCAATAATGTTTACAATCTGGTTAAATATCTGACCAAAGACGGAAAAATAGAATTGAATATGTCTGACGAAATCGTTAAGTCGATATTGGTATCTATAGACGGGAATGTAGTTCATGCCGGAGCGTTGGAAGCAATAAGTAAAAATCGATATATAAATCACTAATACATAGCAATATGAATCCGATTTATTTAATATTGATCTTTCTTATATCCTCATTTGTAGGCTATCTGATTATCAAGAATGTACCTAGTCTGTTGCATACACCCTTGATGTCGGGGATGAACGCATTAGCCGGAATATGTCTTCTTGGCGCTATCGTTACGGTAGGGTATTCATATCAGGCAGGAGGCACAGGATTGATCGCCGGACAAATATTCGGCGGTATAGGTGTTCTATTGGCTACAGTGAATGTAGTAGCTGGTTTTGGAGTTACTCACCGTATGCTTAGAATGTTTAATCCGAAGAAAAAAAGTACAGAGAAATGATGACGGAAACTATATACTATATCGTTTGTGGAGTGCTCTCCTTTCTGGCATTACTGGGAATATCCATGATGAGCAAAGTTACTTCGGCTGTTCGGGGTAATCTTCTGCTTTCGTTCTGTATGTTTGCAGGAATTATAGTGACACTACTGTATTACAGCATCTTTGAAGTTACTACGATTTATGCGTTTATATTAGTCGGAAGTATCATCGGAGCTATTCTTGCCCGTAAAGTGCAGATGATAGAAATGCCGCAGACAGTAGCAATGCTCAACGGTCTGGGCGGATTGGCCGGCGGAATAGTCGGTGCGCTTACACTGATCAATATTGGAGTGAAACCATCCGAGTTTCCACTTTTTGTAAATGTAACTGCCACACTGGCTGTTGTTGTAGGTATGGTTACCTTTGTAGGCAGTATGGTTGCGGCCGGAAAACTTCACAGGGTATTGCCACAAAAGCCCGTGATCTGGAAAAATCATCAGTTGATAACCATTGTTACCATTACCGGATCGCTTGCGGCTATTGCTTTCGCATTCCTTATCGGATCGTCGCAAAGCATTATAGCAAACTCTTATTTTATATTGGCTGTTGCTGTGGTATTCGGTTCTCTTTTCGGATTGGCTTTTGCTATTCGCGTAGGAGGAGCCGACATGCCTATCACAATATCACTACTTACATCTCTGGCCGGAGTAGCTGCTGCTATTGCAGGTATGGCAATAGGTGATTTGCTGGTAGTAGCTATCGGAGGTATTGTTGGTTCTTCGGGATTACTTCTGACACAGATAATGTGTAGGGCTATGAATCGCAAACTCATGGTAATACTTATGGGTAATACAGCTGCACCGATTGCTGTTAAGGCAGACAAACCTGTGGAAAAAGTAATAGAGCAGGTTGTAACAGAAGAGAAATCATTATCTAACATTCTCAAATCTGCCAAACGTGCTATTATCGTACCCGGTTACGGAATGGCATTGGCTCAAGCACAACATCAGGTACGCCAACTAGCTGACAGTTTTGAAGCACAGGGAACGGAGGTAAAATATGCCATTCATCCCGTTGCAGGACGTATGCCCGGACATATGAATGTATTACTTGCCGAAGCAGATGTGCCTTACGATCAGCTTTATGAGATGGATAGCATCAACAACGACTTCAAAGATACGGATGTGGTAGTAGTCATCGGTGCGAACGATGTACTCAACCCTGCCGCGCGCGATGCCGAAGGTACACCGATATATGGTATGCCAGTCCTTAATGTAGATCAGGCAAAGCATATCATTATCTGTAACTTCGACCTGAAACCTGGCTATGCAGGAGTGCCAAATCCGTTATATGAAATGAAGGATAGGGTAACTATGATGCTGGGAGATGCAAAAGAATCGGTTACTAAGGTTATACAACAGATAAATCGCAGTGAGAAAGCTACTGAAAAAACACCTTCATCTGATAGCGCAACAAACACCTTTTTAAAGACCGCTAAACGTGCGATTATCGTTCCCGGTTACGGAATGGCATTGGCACAGGCACAACACCAGGTACGCCAACTAGCTGACAGTTTTGAAGCACAGGGAACGGATGTAAAATATGCCATCCATCCCGTTGCAGGACGTATGCCCGGACACATGAATGTATTACTTGCCGAAGCAGATGTGCCTTACGATCAGCTTTATGAAATGGACAACATTAATGATGATTTTAAAGATACTGATGTGGTGGTAGTCATCGGTGCAAATGATGTACTCAACCCTGCCGCACGTGATGCCGAAGGTACACCTATATATGGTATGCCAGTACTGAATGTAGATCAGGCAAAGCATATCATTATCTGTAACTTCGACCTGAAACCTGGCTATGCCGGAGTGCCGAATCCATTATATGAAATGAAGGATAGAGTAACTATGATGCTGGGCGATGCAAAGGTATCTTTAACCGAGTTACATAACAATTTCAATTAAGAACAAGTTAATTACATAAATGGCAGAGGATTTTTCTTCTGCCATTTGTTATTATAGTATATTATCTGTAACCTAATTTATTTTATAAATAGTACCTATAGATTTATCAACATAATTAGTTTTTTTATATGTTTGCATAACAAAACTTCACAAATAATACATAAAGAAGAAAAGATATGAGATTGGACGGAAGACGAACTAGTGACAATGTAGATGACCGGCGCGGTAAAGGTCGTGGCAAAGCAACCTTAGGTATCGGCGGTACCATTATTGCCGGACTGATAATATGGCTAATGGGTGGCAATCCGTTAAGCTTCTTCACACAACAGGCCGTTGAAGGAATGACTACTACAAACACAGAATATAAACCAACTGCTGCCGAAGAAGAAATGGCTCTGTTCTCTAAAAGAGTACTGGCAGGAACAGAAGACGTATGGACTGCGATCTTCAAGCAAAACAACATGCAATATAAAGCACCTAAGATGGTACTATTCACAAGTGCTACTACATCTGGGTGCGGAAGTGCTTCATCTTCTACAGGACCTTTCTATTGTCCGGCAGACCAGACTGTATATATAGACCTTTCGTTCTTCAATCAGATGAAAGACCAGTTGGATGCAGGAGGTGATTTCGCTTACGCCTACGTAATAGCTCACGAAGTAGGGCATCATGTGCAATACTTACTGGGAACATTGGATAAAGTGCATCAGCAACAGCAGCGTATGAGCGAGAAAGAAAGTAATCAGCTGAATGTAAGATTGGAACTGCAAGCCGATTTCTATGCCGGTATCTGGGCATACTATGATAACAAGAACTTCAACTCGATAGAAGACGGCGATATAGATGAAGGGCTGAATGCAGCCTCACAAATCGGAGACGACCGCCTGCAAATGAAATCGCAAGGATATACAGTACCCGATGCCTTCAATCACGGAACATCGGCACAGCGTTCGCGCTGGCTAAAGAAAGGGCTGCAAACAGGGAAAATATCAGATGGAGATACGTTCTCTGTCCCTTATTCGCAGCTTTAATTCCTATAATATAATTTAGAATGCTTTCAGGCTCAGATCGATATTAGGAGCCGAATATATAATAGCGCCGGAGGAGATATAGTCTACTCCGGTTTTTGCTATATCGTGAGCAGTTTCTTCCGTTATTCCACCTGAAGCTTCTATTTTAGCAGCTCCGTTTATTAGCTGTACGGCTTCCGACATTTCAGTCAGCGACATATTATCGAGCATGATAATATCCACGGCTTTAGTTGCTAAAGCCTCTTTCACCTCTTTCAGATTACGGGTTTCCACTTCTATTTTAAGATCTTTCCCTTTCTCTTCCAGATATTTTACTGTAGCTTCCACCGCAGGAGTTATACCTCCGGCGTAGTCGTTATGGTTATCTTTCAGCATCACCATATCAAATAATCCGAAACGGTGATTCTGTCCGCCACCTATTTGTACCGCCCATTTTTCACACATGCGGAATGTCGGTGTAGTTTTGCGCGTATCCAATATACGGGTATTGGTATCGGCAAGCAGGTCTACCATCCGGCGAGTATATGTAGCAATACCACTCATACGTTGCATACAGTTCAACACAAGGCGCTCCATTGTAAGGATCGACTGAGCCGATCCGGTAACTACAAAAGCCACATCACCCACTTTTACCTTATCTCCGTCATTCTTAAACACCTCTATCTCCAGAGACTTATCGTAGAAATGAAATATATACTGAGCGAGTTCCACACCTGCCAAAACACAGTCGTGCTTTATAAGTAAGCGGGCACGTTGTTTCAGCCCTGCCGGAACACTGGCTAATGTAGAGTGATCTCCGTCCCCTATATCTTCTCTGATAGCTTCACTTACAAAGTGTTGCAAGGCTTCGTCCGTAACATATGAAGGTCTGTTATTTTTCATTTCAGGTCTTTATTATAAAATGTTCCTTTGTTTTCTTTTTGTTCTATACTTTGTGTTATAATGAGGTATGCCACACTGGCCAGATTACGGAGTTCCGATAATTGCGGAGACAAAATAGAGAAGTTATATATCTCCTTTACAGACTTGTATATCTCTTCTTCCTTTTGCTTAGCCAGATTGAGGCGTCTGTTGCTGCGCACGATGCCCACAAGGTCGCTCATCAGGCTTTGAAGCTCTTTGCGTAAGTAGTTAAGCAATACCATTTCATCATTTACTTTCATACCTTCCTGATTCCATTCGGGTATTGCGTGCAGTTGCTCATAGTTGAAGTTGTCTTCTGTCAATCGCTCTACGGTTTTTAATGCCGCCCTGTGAGCAAACACAAGAGCTTCCAGCAGAGAATTCGATGCTAACCTGTTAGCTCCGTGCAGTCCGGTATTGGAACATTCGCCTACAGCAAACATATTCTTGATGGTACTTTGTCCGAATAAGTCCACATCTATACCTCCACACAAATAGTGGCTGGCAGGTACTACGGGAATCAGGTCTTTAAACATATCCAGTCCGGCATCCTTGCATTGCTTGTAGATATTCGGAAAGTGTTCCATAAATTTACGCTGATCGAGGTGGCGACAGTCGAGGCAGACATAATCGTCACCCCGCTGTTTCATTTCACTATCGATAGCACGGGCTACAATATCACGCGAAGCCAGTTCTTCCCTATCATCGTATTTGTGCATGAAAGGTTCACCCGAAGCAGTGCGCAGTTTTGCACCGAAACCTCTTACAGCTTCCGAGATCAGTGGCAACTGCCCCGACATGGTACTATAGAATGCAGTGGGATGAAACTGTATAAATTGCATATTGCTGATCTTAGCTTTTGCACGGTGTGCCAGCCCGATACCGTCGCCGGTAGCAATAATCGGATTAGTCGTATTTTTATATACATGCCCGCAACCACCAGTTGCCATCAACGTGATCTTTGCAGACATTTTCTTTATCTTCTGGTTCTTCATATCCAGCACATAAGCCCCGTAACAGTTCAGATTATATTTATCAAACTCTGCATCAGGCACCTGATGTTCCGTCAGAAGGTCTATGACATAATGATGATTGAGCAGTTCCACATTCTCGAGCCGCTGTACGGCAGTCAGCAGTGCGCGTTCTATTTCGGCTCCGGTTATATCTTTGTAGTGTACCACACGATTTTCGGTGTGCCCGCCTTCGCGTCCCAGATCGTAGTTCTGCATTTCGTTCTTATCGAAGTTAGCCCCCCACTCTACCATTTCACGCATTCGTGCAGGGCCTTCGGTTACTACAACTTCCACAGCTTCGCGTTTACACATACCGTCTCCGGCACGTAAAGTATCTTCGATATGCTTTTCAAAACTGTCTTTTGTAAAGTCGGTCACTACAGCTACACCGCCCTGTGCGTATTTTGTGTTCGATTCTTCATCATCCGATTTTGTGATAATACTTATCCGCGTATCAGGATGTTGTTGCGCTATTTTCAGCGCGTACGACAGTCCGGAAATACCCGAACCTATTACAAGAACATCTGTGTATATCATTTGTATAAATTAAAAATGAAAAATGACGAATTACTAATTAAATAGAATGTTGCTAAAACATATTATTTTTAATTTATAATTCATCATTCTTAATTTAAAGTCTGTTTCACTTTATTGCTTTCGACATTTCCAACATCCGGTTGATAGGCTTCAACGCTTTCAGGCGTATTTCTTCGTCCATCAGTATTTCCGGCTGTTCATATTTCATGCACAAGTATAGTTTTTCCATTGTGTTGAGTTTCATAAAGTGGCACTCGCTGCAATTACAAGTGTCATCTATTGTAAGTGCCGGAATCAGTATCTTGCCCGGAGCACGTTTACGCATTTCGTGTAATATACCTTCTTCTGTAGCAACGATAAACTCCTGACTTTCATCATTTACAACATAGCTAAGCAAATTGGAAGTAGAACCGATATGATGCGCCACCTGCAAAACAGGCTTCTGAGCCTCAGGGTGTGCTATCAGCTTCGCATTTGGATGGTCGAGCATCTGTTGCGCTATGCGTTCCAGCGAAAAAGCTTCGTGTACAATGCAGGCTCCGTCCCACAGTATCATATTGCGTCCTGTCACCTGATTGATGTATCGTCCCAAATTACGGTCAGGAGCAAATATAATTTCCTGCTCCTTTGGTAACGAATTTATTATAAGTTCGGCATTAGACGAGGTAACGATTATATCACTCTCAGCCTTCACCGATGAATCGCAATTTATATAACTGACAACAATAGCTTCGGGGTGTTTCTTTTTCAGTTCGCGCAGACCTTCACCCGAACACGAATCGGCAAGAGAACAACCAGCAAGCAGATCGGGAAGGACGACTTTCTTTGTCGGATTCAGTATCTTGGCTGTTTCGGCCATGAAGTGGACCCCGCAAAAAACAATCATATCGGCATCGGTATTCTCGGCTGCACGTGCAAGCTGTAAACTGTCACCTAAGAAATCGGCGATATCCTGAATATCTCCTGTCTGATAATAATGCGCAAGAATGATTGCATTTTTTTCTTTACGCATCCGGTTTATTTCTTCTACCAGATTTATTCCTTTCGGTATTTCCATATTCAGATAACCTTTATTTGGCAGGGAGGCTATAGCCTTTTCGAGTACTGTCATACACTAATTATTAATGAAATAGAATTACATAATAGTTAAATCAAAGACAAAAATACTTATAAAATGTGATTTTAAACCATATTAGCCTTTATAAAACAAGGTGAAGGCATAAAACAATTTTACAGATCAGGTAACAGATAAAAGGTAACAAAGGTAACAACTTTGCAGCTTTTTATAACTTTTACTTTTTCGTAGGAGTGACCCGCTTATCTGCCTGCTTATATGGTCTCCGAGCGAGCCATCTATTCACCCCTACAGCACCATTTTAACTAAAACCTGACAAACCTCACACATTTTCTCTGTTTTTCGATTATCATTAATTGTCTTCGCCGATTCCTTAAATTCATAATTTATAACTTATGATTCATAATTCTTTCTATCCTATAGATAAATCTTTTTATTTTTCATTAATGCTATTTACTGCCTGATTTTGCTCCAATGCAAAACAGGCTATTTCCGGTATCAGAAATAACCTGTCTCAAAGTCTATATTATTATTTTACGATAATGCAGCAATAGCTGATCCTATCAGATTGGCATTATCCATTTTACCTACATATACATGTACATCGTCGTGTCCCAGTTCAGACAGTAGTTCTTGCAGTTCAGACATAACCATATCCTTGTAGTTCTTTCCTTTACGGTGCTCACTCCAGAATAGGCTACCTTCTGCTACCAGTTTTATGCGTTTGATAGAAGGATCATGAGATACCAGCACCATAGCCAGACCGGCAATAGATGCAGCCACAAGTTTTGCCGAGCGTTCATATATCTGTCCGGCAACTCTTACATATCTCTTTTTGTGTATATCGGGATAATTCAAGATGTTGGTGAGTTTCTGAGCATCGAATCTTTCCTCGAATTCGTCGCAAGGGAAGACCGATTTAAGGATTTCGCCTAAGTACATTCCCGAAACAGCTTTCTCGAAACGCTGAGCACCTCTTGTATCCGAACACGCATCCACCTTATCGTCGATAGCTGTCAGATGCGGAGGGAAGAAATTACCCGACTCCAGATTCACAGGGATCAGCCCTGTACCTTTATAGTCCTTATTCAGTTTCTTTATCTTATCAGCCTTGATAAATGTAGCCATATTTGTACCTGTACCCACAATTAGTCCGATATAAGCATCGTAGTCACTCTCGGTAAGGCCTGCAAACAAGCTGGCAACAGTATCATTGATAACTTTAACGCCGGTAAACTTCACCTCATTCTGTTTATTCAAATAGTCTACAAGGGGTTGTCCGACAGGCTCCCCGATCATTTCCTTTATATCTACTCCTTTTGTCCAACGTATCAACTTTGCATCTCCATTAAGCATAGAATCTGCCGGATACGAAAAACAATAACCGATAGGCATTGGCTTTTCACGTTTCATCTCGCCAATCGGATCGGCTTGTTCTTTGAAGAGGTCGTTGCGGCTAAAACCGGGACTTCTCATTACCGACAAATCTTTCTTCCAGCCATTTTCAGGATGGATAAAGGCTTTTCCGTCTTCAAAGTCTACTACAGCCACTCGATAATTTGTTCCTCCAAGATCGAGTACGGTGGCATGTCCGCTGATGCCGGAAGTTTTAGGACTGATGTAAGTAGGAATACACTGAATTTCGGTATTATCTTTTTCTAGGCCATTTTCTACTTTAGTGTGAAGTGATTGGGCAATTTCCTTCAGTTGTCTTGTTTTTAATTTAAATAAGTTCTTTTTCATTTGGTATTCTGTTAAATTAAGCTGCTTTTAGATACACAAAGATATGTAATCGCTATCGAATAACAGACAGATGTAAAAAGTAATATACCGGATAATAACTATTTTTAATTTATATGCAGATATCCGGTAACTCGTGCCTAATAATCAGAAACCCATGATTTATTTACGCTTCAACAGTGGAATTGCATACACAGCTATGCACAATAGGAAGATTGTTATAAACTTAACAGAGTTGCCGTCACGGAATGTAAATTCAAGGATAAGCCTGACTATAAAAAACACCGATAATGATAATAGCAGCAGTTTACCTACGCGCGATTCGGTAATCTCTTTCCGGCAAACGATGAGTATGAGCCCCATAGATGTTAAATAGCAAACTGTGCATATAGCCATCATCTGCATTAGGCTGCCGTTCCCCTTACTCAACTTGGGTAGTTCATTACCCCAATCAAACATATCCCAGAACGTGAGATGAAATAGTCCGAGTACGACAAGCAGAACTCCTCCGACAGTTACAATAACGGTATTACTAAAGAACTTCATTTTTTTATAGTTTATGATTAATCGGATAAAGGTAAAAATAATATATAAGACATATATTGAAAATGAAGCCATTATTTTGTCTGATCGCGACAAGAGATAACAAAAAAATCCCGGACTGTAAAATCCGGGACTATTGATTATATAATTATATGTTTTTACTCTGTAAAGTAAGGTTCTGTATTGAAATGCCTTGTTTTTATTTCCGACGAATCGAATAACTCTTTCAGTTTATCGGCATCTTCATTCAGCTTTTTTGCATCACCTTTGTCGTGGCCGTTTTCAAATAACAGATTGGCATATTCGGCAACCTTGTCCGGCATATCAAGATAAAGATATATTTTTGCTACATTATAGTATCCTACATAGCGTAACTTAACATCTGCTTTCAGTTTAGGATCAGTATATCTTGTCGGCAGTTCCTTGAAATATTGTAGTTCTTCAGCTACATCGTCTTCTGTTAGTACCTGATCTGACGACATTGATTCCAGTTTTGCTTTCAGCTGATCGGCCATTGCTCTGAGCGCTTCATTTTCGGGATGCTTCTTCTCATTTATTGTCTTTATCATTTCAGAAGAACGCTTCACTGGAAAACCGCATAAACCGGATATGATATTTCTTGCATTTCTTGCAGATTCAAAAGCAAGATCGTGTCTGATTTTCTCAAACACATCGTCTCTTTGTACTTTCCAGTTATTATTCGCTTCTTTCAGCGATGAATATTCTTTTGTTTGGTATTTAGAACCACTTGCCGGACTATTATAAGCAAAATGTCTGGATATAACGTTGTTGCCTTGTTTAAATATTACTCTCGATGTGAGTGTGTATGTCACCACAATACTATAATAATAGTTACGCGATGTGACCCTACCTTCTTTATCTTTAGTTTCTTCCACACGGTCTTTTACTTCGGGTGCAGAGAAGCTGACAGATGGTATTTCTACCGAGATAATAAAATCGGCATCTTTATCATCTGTTACATAACGCTGTCCTTCTATACCTAAGGCTTCGTACAGGTCGTCCATGTTGACTGCCTCCTGAGTTTCGCCAGTAATGTTGATTTCTTTACCATAATAAAAGAACTTAGGCGTTTGAGATTTGGTTGGTATTCCTCTGTAAGTAAGATAAAATCTATAGCTGTCAATGTTAACGTTTTTTTGTGCGCTGAGACAAACGAAAACCGCAGCCAGTAAAGCTAATAGTAATGTTCTTTTCATAATTAATTTTGTGTATATGTGTGTGTTTAGTATTATAGTGTCAAAATAGCGCATTCTTTACCTGTTGCAAATGTAATAATTAAATTAAAAAGACAAAACACTTATCGAACTTTTGTTAACTCCTGTTTATTAATGTAAATAAAAACTAAATACGAGAGGGGAGATTAAACCTTTTTGCTTACTTAATATCACATTTTCGGGAAATCTATACCATAAGCCCGAAAATAGAAAAGATTTTGTATGAGTAAAAAGACTAGAATTGCCTTAATTACAGTCATTGTACTGTTTTTGGCCGGAATGGCTCTTTATCCTAAAATAAAGGCTTGGGTTGCATCCGGTGACGGAGAACCTGTGGCTGCTACCGAAGGAAATAAGGGAGGGAAAACCGGACGTTCGACATTAAATGTGAACGCCCAGATATTGAAGTATGAAAACCTGACCGATGTGATCAGGACAAAAGGCCTGCTTATTCCTGATGAAGAAGTAGACCTCTCGTTTGAAACATCCGGAAAAATAACGGAAATACACTTCAAGGAAGGATCGATTGTACGAAAAGGACAACTGTTAGCAAAAGTGAATGACAAGCCCCTACAGGCCGAACTGCAAAAGCTGGAAGCTCAGGTTCCGCTTGCTCAGGACAGGGTTTTCCGTCAGAAGTCGCTGTTGGCAAAAGATGCCGTAAGTCAGGAAGCTTATGAATCTGTAAATACAGAACTGGAGAAGCTCAGGGCTGATATCGACCTCGTAAAATCGCGAATAGCACAGACAGAACTTAGGGCTCCGTCCGATGGAGTTATCGGGCTCCGTCAGGTAAGTGAAGGTACTTATGCCTCGCCTACCACGATTATATCGCATCTGACAAAGATCTCGCCTCTAAAAATCGAATTCTCAGTAAATGAAGCCCATGTAAATAATGTAAAAGCCGGTACCGTGCTTACATTCTCCGTTGATAACGACATGAGCTCTTATCAGGCAACAGTGTATGCTGTAGAATCGAATCTGGATAAACAGACGCTGACACTGAAAGCCCGCGCATTGTATTCCAATCCGGGAGGAAGACTTAAACCGGGACTATCTACAAATATCGAAATACGATTGCAGGAGATAAAGAATACACTGGTTATACCTAGTCTGTCGACGATTGCCGAAATGGGACGCGACATAGCATATGTATACAAAGACGGTAAAGCACATCAGGTGCAACTGAAAAAAGGGATGCGTACAGCATCTTCCATTCAGGTACTGAACGGGCTGAATGCTGGAGATACACTGCTCGTAACAGGTGTAATGCAGTTGCGTGACGGGCTGCCTGTGGTTATAGACAGTTTTGTAGAGGGTACTAATTAGAATATTCAATACACTATACATAAAGGAACGAATCCTGAAATCGAAAACTAATGACAATATCCGAAATAAGTATTAAGCGTCCGGTACTGGCAACCGTATTCGTATTGGTTATATTCTTGCTGGGTATGATCGGATACACGTATCTGGGTGTACGCGAGTATCCGAATATAGATAACCCTATCATATCGGTGAATGTATCCTATCCGGGTGCTAATGCGGAAATTATAGAAAACCAGATAACCGAACCGCTCGAACAGAATATAAATGGTATTCCTGGTATCAGATCGCTTACCAGTAGCAGTAGTCAGGGACAAAGCCGGATAACGGTTGAATTTGAATTGTCGGTCGATCTTGAGACTGCTGCAAATGACGTACGCGACAAAGTATCGCGTGCTCAGCGTTATCTGCCGCGCGACTGTGACCCTCCTACCGTATCGAAAGCCGATGCCGACGCTAACCCGATTATTCAGATCAGCATACAAAGCGAAAAACGTTCGTTGCTCGAACTGAGTGAAATAGCCGAACTGACGGTTAAAGAACGCCTACAGACCATACCGAATGTAAGTGCCGTTGAAATATGGGGACAAAACCGTTATTCGATGCGCCTGTGGCTCGATCCCGTAAAAATGGCATCGTATGGTATTACGCCTATGGACGTAAAAAATGCTGTAGACAGGGAAAATGTAGAATTACCGTCGGGAAGTATAGAAGGGAATGACCTCGAACTAGCCATCCGTACATTAGGACTGATGCAAACGCCTGAGGAATTCAACAATATGATTATCAAAGAAGATAATTATAATGTAGTGCGATTCAAGGACGTAGGTACAGCCGAACTGGGTACTGAAAATCACCGGAGTATTATGCGCCGTAATGGCGTACCCGCCGTAAGTACAGTAATTATCCCACAACCGGGAGCCAATCAGATAGAAATATCGAATGAAGCAATGGTACGTCTCGAACAGTTGAGAAAAGACTTGCCCGAAGATGTATTTATCGATGTGGCTTTTGACAATACAAAATTTATACGTGCGTCTATCGCCGAAGTGGAAGAGACCGTTTATATAGCCTTTTTACTGGTTGTTATCATCATCTTCCTTTTCCTCCGCGACTGGCGCGTAACACTTGTGCCGTGTGTGGTTATTCCCGTATCATTGGTCGGAGCTTTCTTTGTGATGTATGTCGCCGGATTTTCCATCAATGTACTTTCCATGCTTGCGGTCGTATTGGCTGTGGGGCTCGTGGTTGATGATGCTATTGTCGTCACGGAAAATATCTATCTGAAAATAGAAAGCGGAATGACACCCCTCGATGCAGGTATAGAAGGCTCGAAAGAAATATTTTTTGCTGTCATTTCCACTACCGTTACTCTTGTGGCTGTTTTCTTCCCCATTGTATTCCTTGAGGGAATGACAGGGCGTTTGTTCCGCGAATTTAGTATTGTGGTAGCAGGAGCAGTCCTTATCTCGGCATTTGTAGCCCTTACCTTTACACCTATGTTGTCGACCAAATTACTAAAAAAGGTAGACAACCCTAATTGGTTTTATCGAAAGACCGAACCATTCTTCCAATGGATGACAAACGGTTACCATAACGCATTGGCAGGTTTCCTTAAACGTAAAGTAATCGTATTGCCTATCATTGCTGTTACGTTGGCAGCTATCGGCTATCTGATCAGCGTTATTCCATCGGAAATGGCTCCGCTCGAAGACCGCTCGCAGATAACAATACGTACAAGTGGTCCTGAAGGCTCTACATATGAATTTAACCGCAATTATACGGAAAAAATAGCAGCTATCGCTGATACTGTTGCACCTGAAAGGCTTATCAATACCATGCGTGTATCAACTGGAGGCGGCATGATAACTCTGAGCCTGCCCGATATAAAGGATCGTAGCAGAAGCCAGATGGAAATAGCCGATGCACTGACAAAAGCAGTAAGACGCGAAACCGAAGCCCGCACGTTCGTACAACAACAGTCTACTTTTGGCGGACGGCGTTCGAGCATGCCTATACAATATGTATTGCAGGCTCCTAATATAGCAAAACTGGAAGAGTTTATCCCCGAATTTATGCGCAAAGTACAGGAAAGCCCTCTTTTCCAGATGGCTGATGTAAACCTGAAATTTACGAAACCCGAAACCCGCATTATTATAGACCGGAATAAGGCCGCTCTGCTTGGTGTAAGCACACGCGATTTGGGACAGACGTTACAATATGCGCTGAGCGGACAGCGTATGGGCTATTTCTATATGAACGGAAAACAATATCAGATACTGGGCGAAATAAACCGTCAGCAGCGTAATACACCGCTCGACCTGAAATCGATATATCTGAAAAACCTTTCAGGAAACATGATACAGATGGACAACCTTGTACATCTGGAAGAAAGTGTTGCGCCTCCGCAGCTTTACCGGTACAACCGTTTCAATTCGGCAACTGTTTCGGCAGGATTATCACCGGGTGTAACCATCGGAGCAGGACTTGACGAAATGGACAGGATAGCGAAGGAAACCCTCGATGATACATTCCGCACGGCATTATCGGGAGACTCAAAAGATTTCAGGGAAAGTTCTTCGAGCCTTATGTTTGCTTTTATTCTTGCCATCCTGCTTATATTCCTTATTCTGGCGGCACAGTTCGAAAGCTTCAAAGACCCGTTCGTAATTATGCTTACAGTGCCTTTGGCCATTGCGGGGGCATTGCTGTTTATGCACGTCAAGGATGTCACGATGAATATTTTTAGCCAGATCGGTATTATTATGCTTATCGGGTTGGTAGCAAAGAACGGTATTCTTATTGTAGAATTTGCCAATCAGCGACAAGAGACAGGCATGAGTAAAATGGAAGCCATACAGGGGGCAGCCGTACAGCGTCTGCGTCCTATTCTGATGACAAGTTTCTGTACCGTACTGGGGCTTTTACCATTGATTTTTGCCAGTGCCGAAGGTGCTAACGGACGTAATGCTATGGGGGTAGCCGTTATTGGTGGTATGATGGTATCTACCTTGCTTACTATCTTTGTTGTTCCAGCCATGTATCTGTATATATCTACAGACAGGGGTAAAAAGGTAGTTGAAGAGAAGTAAAATTGAGAATTTATCATATATGAAGAAATATATACCAATCGCACTACTACTCGTTCTGCCTGTATTGACGCAGGCACAGGTAGTGTATGATCTGAAAAGATGTATAGAAACCGGATTACAACAAAACTATGATATCCGGATAATCCGCAACAATCAAGAGATATCCGATAATAATCAGACCATCGGTAATGCAGGCTATCTGCCTACCGTAGACCTCACAGCCGGTTATTCGGGTACGGTAAACGATGTTACGCAAAATCTGTCGGAAGGCGGACAGAACAAAAATAACGGGGTTAACAATCAGCTACTGAATGCAGGAGTCAACCTCAACTGGACTGTATTCGACGGGTTCAATATTCAGACCAACCATAAGCGATTGAAAGAACTGCAGCAGATGGGTGAACTCAATACCCGCCTCACTATCGAGAACTTTATAGCCGATCTCACAGCCGAATATTATAACTATATACAGCAAAACATCCGGTTAAACAATCTTAGATCAGCTGTAAAGCTATCGAAGGAACGCCTTCGCATAGTAGAAGCCCGTTACGAGATAGGTGCAGGCTCACGACTGGAAATGCAGCAGGCACGGGTAGACTTCAATAGCGACAGTTCGCGCCTGATTAAGCAATACGAAGTACTCTACACATCACGTATCTCGCTCAATCAGATGATGGCAATAGATAAGATAGACCAACTGATAGT
The DNA here is from genome assembly GCA_040395895.1 of Dysgonomonas hofstadii. GTDB lineage: Bacteria > Bacteroidota > Bacteroidia > Bacteroidales > Dysgonomonadaceae > Dysgonomonas > Dysgonomonas hofstadii_A. The sequence continues at coordinate 123,587 of JBEBPN010000004.1, read as the reverse complement.
AACGAGCGATTCTGTAATTGTATTCAACCAGTTTCTCAATCAGGAAGAGATATGGCAACGTACACTTTCTTCTAACAGCTTTCTGCTATTGGCCGGTAAGAACAGGAACCTGAGCGAACTGGATTTAAAGACCGCTCAAAGCGAGAACTATCCTTATCTGAGAGTAAATGCAGGCTACGGATATTCCCGCAATATCTACAATACAGGCACAATAGACAATCAGAACACACTGGGCTTCAATTACGGCTTCACGGTAGGCATGAACCTTTTCAGCGGCTTCAACCGTAAACGTAAACAGAAGAATGCCAAAATAGAGATCGAAAACAAGCAGCTACAGTACGAACAAACCACCCTGTCACTGAAAGCCGATCTGGCTAATATGTGGATGGCGTACAGGAACAATATAGAGCTCACCAATCTGGAACGGGAGAATGTAGAGACTGCACGCGAAAACCACGAAATAGCCGTTGAACGTTACAAGCTCGGAGACCTTGCCGGTATAGAACTTCGCGAAGCACAGAATAGTCTGCTCGAAGCGGAAGAGCGTCTGGTACAGGCCGAGTATAATACCAAGTTGTGCGAAATCTCTCTGATGCAGATCAGCGGACAGGCGCTAAGCTATTCCAGTAAATAATCGAAGCGAACAATATATAAAAACATAAAAATTAATACAATTCGCAAAGCCGATTTCAAGGTGCTTTTTTCAAATTTGATATATCTCTAATTTCTCATTTGCTTTAGATATTTTGTCAAAAATATAGTACTAATTACAAGTCGATTAAGGACAGAAATTCGATTAATACGACATTCAATATATGAAAAATAAGTTACTTTACATAATTTTCATATATAAATGGATATAAGCAAATTAGCATATTGAGAACAATATATTATAAATAGCAAATCATCATTGTTCGCAAAACTGTTTTATCGCTATAAAACAGGAGGAAAAAGCTACTGTTTTTCGGTCAGGTATTTCCAGAATCTTTTTGGCATATGCTGACGGTGCAGCTTCAGATTTATACGCTCTTTTATGGTCATCGACTTGAAATATCCTTTCCACAGTTCCTGAAACATTTTTTCGTCCTCTGCCATCAGCTTTTCATCCAGTTTTCCGCTCAAAAGATGCTCGTCATTGTCCAATGTCATTTCTACCATTGTATGCAGATCATAGTAATATCCGTACTTCCGTTTAATGTCATAAATCACCCATTTCTGATCTGCAAACCGGTCTTTAAAATGCTCTATAGCCAAAGGCAAGGCATTACACTTTGGTGATACCGGAGCAAAGAATATATCATCGGCAGCCTTCTGAAACCGGACAAACTGTTTCAGATAAAGACATTCGTGTGAAACCCGCTTTGCCACTTGGTGCATCCGCAATACATCGTCGTCTCCGAAGTTTGTTTCTATCGATATTTTACTATCCGTCTGTTTCCGTATATACCTGAATAGCAGTTCGTCACTACCCTCCTCTTCCGAAAGCCACGCATGTGTAAGCATATTGCACGCCCCTTTGCTCATTTTCTTTTCCAATGCTGTCCACACGCGGTTAGCTTTATCTTCCTGTGTGACTACAGTGTAACTGTCTTCCATAAACAACGGTGCAACATCGCCTTCAGCCAGCAACTTATCAGGAAATACTTTGCGGTTGTAAGCATCGAATATGGCCGTCAGCAATCCCTCAAATGTCTTATCGTAGAAGAAAACTATCATCCTCAGTCCAGAAATATAATAGATAACTGTTTGTCGTCGCCCTTACGTTTTTTCGGTTCGGTGAGTATCTTCCGTACATATTCGGGTGTAGCCTCATTCACCGTGTACATTGGCAGTTCGTTACAAGTAATAAAATATTGAGCTTTCTTCATCACTACCCCTATCTTTTTCAGTTGTGAAGCATTCAGTTTGCCGTATCTGCGCGAAGTTACGATAAACTGTGCCGACTTCACCCCAATACCGGGAACACGCAATATCATTGCATAATCGGCCTTATTGATATCTACCGGAAATACCTCAGGATGACGCAATGCCCATGCCAGTTTCGGATCTATTTCGAGATCGAGGTCCGGATACGAATCATCCACTATTTCATCCGCTCTGTATTGATAAAAGCGCATCAGCCAATCGGCCTGATAAAGCCTGTTTTCTCTTACCAACGGAGCCTGTTTAAGCGCAGGCAGGCGACTGTCGTAACTATTGACCGGAATAAAGCCCGAATAATACACCCTCCGCATCTGTGTCTGCTGATACAATATAGAAGATACACGAAGGATATCCTTGTCCTTTTCGTCAGTCGCTCCCACTATCATTTGTGTACTCTGACCGGCCGGAACAAATCGGGGAGCTTTACGGAATTTCTTACGGTCTTCTATGCTCTGCAATACACCTTGCTGAATATAGCGCATCGGTTTGTACACACTGCGATGGTCTTTTTCGGGGGCAAGCAGTTTCAGATTGGCTTCTGTCGGTATCTCGAGATTCACACTCATACGGTCGGCATACAGTCCGGCCTCGTTCACCAGTTCCTGACTGGCTCCGGGTATGCTTTTCATGTGAATGTATCCGTTGAACCGCTGCACAGTACGCAGGTCTTTGACTACACGCACCATACGCTCCATCGTATAGTCGGGATTGTTGATCACGCCCGAACTAAGGAAAAGTCCTTCTATATAGTTTCTCCGGTAAAACTCTATTGTGAGATCGACTAGCTCCTGTACCGAAAAAGTGGCACGACGGATATCATTGCTTCTGCGATTGATACAATAAGCACAATCGTATATGCAATAGTTGGTCAGCATTATTTTCAGCAGCGATACACAACGACCGTCCTCTGTAAAACTGTGGCAGATACCCATTCCGCCCACAGTATTGCCCAAACTGCCCGCTTTATTCTTGCGAACAGTACCGCTGGAAGAGCACGAAACATCGTATTTCGCCGATTCAGCCAGCACTTTGAGCTTTTCGAGTACATTATCGTTCATATCATTACAAAGAAAAATAATTTGAACGACAGCAGGCAGAAAAAACTATTAAAAAGTATGTATTTGTTGAAAAGTAAATTGTCCTTTTTTTTAGTCGGCAGCTATCTGAAAAAAGGTAACAAAAGTAACACTTTTTTCAGTTAACTGTCAATCGGCTCTTCCTCGCTATTCCTGCTCCACACTCCGGTAGCATACTTTTCATCTATCATTTTCTGGCGTTGCTCCCAGTAGCCGGGTGAACGCATCGCAAGGATGCCGTCTGCGGTCTTTTGGTCAGGCACATTGATAATAAGAGGTCTTCTGCCCGGCTTGTTTTCCGCCTCATTACGTTTTTCATTACGATCCAGCACATATTTTATCGCACCTAAATCCGGCGGATACTGCTTCTTGCGTATCACACGCGATTTCTCTATCTGTATGCTCTGATTACTTTTAGCCGGCTCGTAAGTGATTTTCTCCTCCGTCAGCGTATATCCTTCCAGCCTTTGTTTCAACGACATGCGCGCTGTAGCCACTAACATTTCGTCGCGCCTTTCCATAGCCTTATTTATCTCTTCTCTGAACTCCGGCTTTGTATCGCGCCACTCATAATACGTTTTGCGGGCAATACCTGTCATTTTACATATTTCGGTTACAGTGTACAAGTCTTGTTCGATGTACCATACCATTTTCTCAAGTAATTTTTCACTATATTTCATAATATTATTATTTTTAGTTTAATTTGGACTTTTATACTATAGATAAAAATTTATAAATATCATAAAACTCTCAATCTTATGTGGGAAGATTTGGTTGTGTATAAACAGTTAGATAAAAAGGACATAAATCCAGTCTTCAAGATGTTTGGAAAGAGTATTCTGGAACATCTGCAAGAATATAATCTTGACCAGTCCAATTCTATGATAAAATTATGGCGACACAAAAACGGATTGGAACAGGCCGTTTTTATTGAAAAAGGTAAAGGTTCTTATGATTTGAAAGTTACAACATCTATAAAACCTGACGACTTCTATAAAAAACATAAATTCACGATGCTCAATATTACCCCATTAGGTGATATTATGAATAATCATCGTCGAACACATTATCCATTAACAAAAGAATGGTCTGATCTGGCCGTTTTCCTCTCATTGAGGATAAAGAATGAAATCGAATTATATTTTCAACGATACGACACTTTTGATAAAATAATAGAAAAAAGAAAAGAGATAGAACCTAAAGATTTTGAACTATATAATAAATATGAACTATTGATCTATGCAGCACTAAAAACCCGGGATAAGGCTCTGGCAGAAAAATACATAAATAAGAAAATAGATTTTTCCGTTACAAGAATCAGTTGGAATGAGTATTTGAAATCCGATAATCAGGAAATTAACGAAGTCGATTTCTTGAAAAAAATAAAAGAATTACTTATCAATAATGACTTTGATTCTATCGATAGAGAAATTCTCATGTTTTTATAATTTATCATCTGCAATTTAACTCAATCATATTATATATTTTAATATTCAAATACATATTTTAATTTATTTTATCTTGTTATTTACTGAAAGAATTGACACAAAAAGCCCGTTTATAAAGGGATATTGATTATATTTGTATTAATAATAAGCCGATTTTTACTGCATATACATTTTCAATATCCTATGAAAAGACTATCCCCCATCATATTACTGCTAATACTTTTCTCTGTGAGCTTATCCGGTCAGAATAAGCAGAATCCGAAACATCGTAAAATACAAGCTGTAATAGACAGTCTCCGGCAGGAATATGCGCCCGACAGGCGGGTTTATGTGTTCGATGTAGAAGTAAAAGGTAATACGCTGAACGGCTACATATACGACAGTTCCGATTATGCCGCATTTAGCGAAGCCGTAAAGAAATACGGTTACGTAAACAAAGTGGAGACTTTACCGGCAAAAGAACTGGGCACTAAAACTTATGGTGTAATCAATCTTTCAGTGGCCGATATACGGGAAAAACCGGACTTTACAGAAGGAATGGCTACACAGGCTATACTGGGTACACCGATACGCATATTACAGAAGGACGGATGGTATCGCATACAGACACCTGACGGATACATCGGATGGACGCAACTGGCTAATTTTCATCCTATGACACGTGAAGAAATAATAAGCTGGAACGAAGCATCTAAAATAATATTCACCGACTATTTCGGATTTTCATATACACATCCCGACAAACAGAGCCAGACCATCGGCGACATGGTGAACAGCAATATGCTGAAATATGAAGGTGAAGAAGGCGATTTCTATAAAGTATCTTATCCCGATGGTAAACAAGCTTATATATTGAAATCGCAAAGCAAGCCTTATGCCGAATGGAAAAGTTCGATAGTGCTGACAGGCGAAAGCCTTGTAAAAAAAGCCTTTACCCTGATGGGAATACCTTATGTATGGGGCGGAACATCGGTAAAAGGTATGGATTGCAGCGGATTTACCAAAACGGTAGCTTTTATGCATGGCGTAGTGCTTATGCGTGACGCTTCGCAGCAGGTAAACACAGGAATTCCTGTCGATATCAGTAATGGATACGGTAATCTGCAAGTAGGTGACTTGCTGTTTTTCGGCAAAAAAGCGGAAAACGGAAAGAAAGAACGCATCCGCCATGTAGGCTTTTATATAGGAAACAACGAGTTTATACATGCTTCGGGTAGTGTGCGTGTAAGCAGCCTCGACCCTGCAAAAGAGAATTATGACGAAACCAATACGAAAGAGTTTGTCCGTGCAACACGTATCATCGGTGCTGTAGACAAAGAAGGCTCTAATATATGGTCTATCGAAAAAAATCCGTTTTATAACTGATAAAATCAACTACTATGCCTCTATCGAGACGCAATTTCATAAAAACGGCCACCCTGTCGGCAATAGGTACGGCAGTCGCAGCAGGCACTCCGCTCAAGACTTTCGGACGAAGTGGCACAAAGACAGTTTCACTAAATAAGAAAATGTCGCTGACATTTAAACCGTACGACCTGCAACTGCGCCATGTGTTTACATTGGCTAATTCGTCGCGTAGTACAACACCTGTAGTGCTTACAGAAATCACTTATGACGGCATCACGGGGTATGGGGAAGCCTCTCTCCCGCCCTATCTGGGCGAAACGCAGGCTTCGGTCATGGATTTTCTAAAGAAAATAAATATGGAGCAGTTTTCAAGTCCGTTCGAACTGGAAGACATACTTGCCTATATAGATAAGATAGCCGACAATAATACTGCTGCAAAGGCTTCTGTCGATATTGCCCTGCACGATCTGGTCGGAAAACTAATGAACCAGCCGTGGTACAAAATATGGGGACTCAACAAAGCGAATACGCCCGATACTACATTTACGATAGGAATCGATACCGACGAGGTCGTAAAACAAAAAACAAAAGAAGCTGCACCATACAATATATTGAAGGTAAAACTGGGACGTGATACGGATAAGCAGATGATAGAAGCCATACGTTCGGTAACCGGCAAGCCTATTGCTGTAGATGCCAATCAGGGATGGAAAGACAAGCACTATGCACTGGATATGATATACTGGCTGAAAGAAAAGGGTGTGGTAATGCTCGAACAGCCCCTGTCGAAATATAATCTTGACGATACGGCATGGATCACCGAACGCAGCCCTATTCCTGTATTTGCAGACGAATCGTTCCAACGGCTACCCGATATATCGCGTATCAAAGGTGCGTTTTCGGGTATCAATATAAAACTGATGAAATGTACAGGCATGCGCGAAGCGTGGAAAATGATAACGGTAGCCCGTGCTGCCAACATGAAGGTAATGATCGGTTGCATGACCGAAACGTCTTGTGCAATATCTGCGGCTACACAGCTTTCGCCTGCTGTAGACTGGGCCGATCTGGACGGAAACTTGCTGATCAGCAACGACTGCTTCAGAGGGGTAACCGTTACCGGTGGCCGCATGACGCTGAACGATCTGCCGGGCATTGGTGTTGAAAAGTTAAAATAACATTTTGCGATGAATGCCCTCAATCCTATTTTTTATATATTTGCATTAATTTAAATTTTTGATCTTGTGATTATTTTAGCCGAAAGTGGTTCTACAAAAACAGAATGGTGTCTGGTTGACAGACAAGGTATTGCCGAACACTTTTTGTCGGATGGTATCAACCCCTTTTTTCAAACCCGAAAAGAGATAAGTCGCCTGATACGGCTACAATTACCGCAGACATTTTTCAAAACTAAAGTAAGTGCCATTTATTTTTATGGTGCAGGATGCTCTTCCATCGAAAAGAAAAGTGTGGTGAAGGCATCACTCGAAGCCCAATTCAAGACACCGTCCGTCATTGAGAGTGACTTGCTCGGTTCTGCCCGCGCCCTGTTTCAGGACGAAGCCGGCATTGCCTGTATTTTAGGAACGGGTTCCAATTCCTGCTTTTATGATGGTACAAATATCGCAAAAAATGTCAAATCGCTAGGCTATATATTAGGTGACGAAGGCAGTGGCGCATCACTTGGAAAAGCATTCCTTTCCGACTGTCTGAAAGGGCTTGCACCGAAAGACCTGATCGATCCTTTTTACAAGAAGTACAAAATAGATCCGGACGAAATAATGGATTATGTATATTCCAAACCTTTCCCTAACAGGCTGTTATCCGTACTTTCGTTTTTCTTGTACGAACACTTGGAGCATCCTTATGTAAACAATCTGGTTCGCCGCAACCTGCGCTCTTTCTTCGAGCGCAATATCCTGCAATACGAGTACACCGAATACCCAATACGCTTTGTGGGTTCGGTAGCTAAGATGTATTCATTTATACTGCGGGAAATTGCTCAGGAATTAGGAATATATATAGATGCCATCATCGAAAACCCGATAAAAGGACTTATCGAATATCATAGGGAAAACGGTCAGTTCTAAAAAAAGAAGGACATATAAATGAATATATGCCCCTCTTCACACTAATCTACCTAATTTCACTCAGACATAAACGACAGAATATGCCTCATCAGCGTATTCCGCTCGTCCTTATCCTTGATACTTTCAAATGGAAATCCTAAAACAATCGTCCTGTATGTTCCGCTATATGCCACGCCTGCGCTCAGGTTGTTTTCTGAATATCTGAATATGGTATGGCTGTTATCTCCTGCCGGTTCTATCGCATCGGGCGATTCTACGGCATACGAAACAGGATTCAGTTTTGTATAAAATTCGTAATTGCCTGTTATCGCAGGAAAAGGTGATGCTACGGCCTTCGCTCTGCCTTCTACTGCAGCACGGCCGACACGCCATTTGTACTTCAATACATCGGTGGCAAACTGCTGATCTTCTTTCTTAGGGTGTTCTGTATCCCACAGATCGGATGCCACATAAGCCCCACTGACAAAGATATTCCCTCCCTGTTGGCAATAGGCGACAATCTTTTCCTGTAATTCTTTAGGGAATGTTTTAAACTGAGCGGGATGCAGTCCGCGCCCTATCTTCGTTTGTTTTTGTTTACCCAATATCAGGTCTACCAGCCTGTAATCGGTGAGGTTTATATCTCCCGAAATAATGGCATCACGACTTACTGACACAAATGAATAACCGGCCTGTACTACTGCATTGCCATGCACCGACGGAAAATCAAAAGTATTGCCTGCAATAGCGGTCGTTTCAAAGTTTCCGTTACTGGCTCCGAATCCTGCGGCATCGTCATCCATCCAGGGGATCTGGTGTCTGAATTCATATTGGCTGCCGATATAGTTGTATTCAACTTTGTCGGGCACTCCATGATCTATAAAGTCCAGAAAACCGCCGATACTGTCTTTAGACGCAAAACTAAATGGTGCAGACAGGCGGTTGAATCCGTTTACGATCAATACTTGTCCTTTTTCATCCGATCGGCGGCACACTGAGAGTATTTCGGAAGGGAAGCTTTTACCTCCGGCATTTAGAGCTGCAATCTTGAAGCTATATATTTTATCTTTTTCTACAGGAAGTTTAATCTGTGGTTCGTTTACAACTTGTCCGTTATCGAAATCGCCTTCACCGATGCGGGTATATACAATATACTTGTCGGGAATGGCTGTAGGCTCGGTATTGTCTTTTACGGCAGACCATTTCAACTGCACATGTATATCATCTGAGAATATTGCGCTGAATGATTTTACAGGCAATGGCTGCACTACATATTCGTATCCGTACTGGTGTGCCACAAATTTCAGCATACCTTTGTATATCGACCTGCTCACCGTAAATCTGAAACGGGGATCGAGACCGTACTTCATGTCAGCAAAATTCTGATGTGACAACAGTTCCAGCAGCATAGTAGGCACATTCGGCACGCGGGCTTCGCTATACGATCTGTTCCAAGCATGGCGGCGTGTCCAATCGGGTTCGTATTCACTGCGAATATCTTTTACTATCTCATCCATGATACACATAGTGAGATCGCGCGAAGTCCAGCGGGTTTTCCCGTTCTCAAATTTTTCATCGTTGTGATGAGTCATATATATCCCCAATGTACCAATGATAGAATCGTTGAAAGTAGTGCCTGCATCGGTATGGAAAGCCATAGCCAGATCGACAGGAATACCCAAACCACCCTTTTTCGGCAATACGGATGAACCTCCGGCAATATAATTCACCCAGAATCCCCTGCTCTGGTAATCGTCTGTATAATCGTTCTTCCCTTCACTGCGATTGTAAATACTGTCGGGCATTCCCGCCCATTGAAGCCAGTATCTTGCGCCTTCGGTATAGCGCGGATAAGTGCTTATTTCGGGTTTGTAGTCTATTTTTGGTAGCACCTTCACATTGCTGCTGTCGATAGATTCCGAGCTTTTGGCATTGTCGGTAACTATGCCGTCGGGATGCGGCAAACGGGCTATATTCCCCATGCCACCACCTATTTTTACGGCATCGGCTGTCACTATGCGTCCGGCTTTATCACTTTTGTTGGTAAGTACAATTTTGCAACCGTCATTAACTCCTTTGTCGAATGCAAAGAAGCCTAAGAATATCCATGTACCCCCTCCCATTTTCTGATTGATGCTGAAATCTGTTCTTCCTCCTAAATGATAAACGGTATATCGGGCGTTGTCGGTACTGTTTTCTAATGTTTTATAAGATATATAAACTGCATACTTCCCTTTTTCGGGTATATCGGGAATCCATTCACAAAAGCTTTCGGTTCCTTTACTGATCGTCTTTGCCTGCCGATAAGAGCCGGCTCTGAATGGATTTTCTCCATCCAGATACGTCTCTTTCATATATGCAAAACCTTCATAGGAGCCAGCTGTCCAGCTGTCTGTTGTGTCATGGTATATAGATTTATCTTTATTCCGGTCGTTGTCTACTATTACTTCGTGTTTCTGAATATCGCGTTCACGAGGTAAAAGTACATTTGCTCCTGCATTTTCGAGCATAGGCACCAGATAGGGTAACACATAGCTCTGTGTGTACAAATCCTCTACTGTCTGGAAGATGCGGGCGCGCTGCCACTCCCAACGGGCAAGCTTTTGTTCGTAATACCATCCGTGACTTTGCCACAGGGCAAGGTGATGATTTTGCAAGCCCTTTCCGGCAATATAAGGTTTAGACAGATTTGTAACCAACGGTTTATCCAGTTTATTGACAAACAAGTCTTTCTTACCTTTACTGAAGGTTACAAGGTCTTCTATTTTTTGCTTATCCGTTACGAGTTCTATTTTATACTTCTTGTATTCCTGTGGCAGAACGGACTTTATATGAGCATAAATATCGTCTACATCCTGCTGTGTGAATGGTATGTATGACAGATTGACTCCGGCAAACAGGCTGATTGTCTTTTTCTTTACATCTACGGAATCTATCTTCACCTTATTTACTCTCACATCCTTATTTGCAAACCGTGTGAGATATTCTCCTATCTGCAAACGCTCATTATCTGTAATTTCCTGAGCATATAACTTGTCTACAGCAAACAGGCTTATCAGACAAAATATACAGAGCATCAATATTCTTTTCATCTTATTTTCTATTTTGCACCACTATTATTATAAACGGTCAAAGGTATAACCTTTCTTTTTCAGTTCCTTTATTATCTCATCCAATCTCAGATATAATTTATCGCTGCGGTCGGCGTGCGTACCGGGATGAATAAGGATAATACTGCCGTTGAGCCCTTGCTCTTTCTCGAAAGTGAATAACTGATCTATAAGTTGCTGAGACGACATATAGTTCTTCATATCGGGAGTCGTGTAATCGGCTGCTGTTCTCAGTCCCGATGTAAAATTGACTACAACCTGCCCTTGCGATTCTATCAGGCGTACATTGTCTTTGTTGTACCATTCGTATGGTGGCAGATAGTAGTTTATTGCTGAAACATCCAGCCCAAAGCGTTCAAGTTCGTCCATATTCTTGCGAAAATCATTTATCAGACTGTCGGTGCTTACCAGACTTGACGATCGGTCACCCCATCCCGCATAAAGAATATGTTTGTCGGAATGCCCTCCCAGATAATGCCCCTTACGGATAATATCTTTAATAACAGATTCGTGTTCTTTCATTCTCAGACAGTTTCCTGTCAGAAAGAATGATGCTTTTATTTTATGCTGCTCTAGTGTTTTCAGTATTGGCTCAGCGCCCTCAAATGCTGCATCGGCAGGAAATATAAGATGTATGACTTTCCTGTCTTTATTTATACGTACTGTAGCTCCCTGTGTATCGGTTTGTCCCAAAACCTTCAATGATCCTATTTTCCCTATCTTTTCCATTGTCGACAGATAAAAACTCAGGCTCGCCGTGCCATCCATTGTAGGTTCATTGGATGAATAATCACCCGGATCGTCGTGATACACCGCTGCTCCAGATTGGAAAGCGGCATACGGATCATCGTATTTTAGATGGATGCCGAGTAAACTCTCATAAATAGATTTGCCGATAGGTCCGTCTACAAGACCACCGTAAGGAACATCATCCAATAGTTCGGATACAAAAGAATGAGGTTTCAGAGGAGAATCGCCATTCTGAGGATAACCACAGATCATAGAGCTACCCCACGGATTGCAACCGAACAGCCAGTCTCTCAATGCAGCTTCCATTTCAAGGTATGTATCGTCACCCGAAGTCTGATAATAAAGTTGCGCCTGTGTAATGGCGGCTGCAACCAGATTATTTGAACACCAGATAAACGGGATTCCGTTCAGAAAGGGATCATCGTATTCCTTTGCCCGTTTGTATATGGCAGCAAGTCCGCGTTCCATAAATCCGGTGAATTTATTGCCGATAGCTTCGTTACCCGATTGCGACAGGTAAAAATGCCCCAGATTTACGAACGGATAGTATTGATAATGGCGTGCCCTGCCGAGTTCCATCCAAGGAGTAATGTCTTCGAGAGTACCCCAGTAATCGGCTTTTCCAAGCCACGATCTATTTTTTGTTGTATTGTATCCGGTGGCAGCAGCCAGTTCCATATCGTCCACCCAGTTGTCTTCTTCGTAAAAATAAGGTGACTTGAGCGATGCTGTCTGGAAATTACCTAAGTCCGATGCTGCAAAACCATATGCAGGTTTGGCTTTATCTCCCAATGTACGGGCAAAAGAAGGATCTATTGTACCAAATATATGTGCTCCCAGAGCAAATGCAGAAGCAAACTTAGCCGCACTTGACGATACTCCGGTCGAACGGTTTTTATATTTGCCCAAGCCCTGCTCTTTGCCTGTAATGAAATATACAGGACGGCCTGTGCCTTCTCCCCAGCCATAATCGACATAATCGCGCGAAGGATAGCGTATGCCGGAATGGTCTCTGTCGTCGGCTATCTGGTTGAACATTACAGCCGAATCGGGATTCATGCGTATCATCCATTCCAGTCCCCAGCGGGCTTCATCCAAGATATCGGGTACTCCGTTCTTTCCTTTTTTACCGTCAGCATTATATTCGTCTTTGAAGATTGTTTTATCAGGTGTTTGCTGCCATGCAAACAGCATCTGAAATGTGGCATTAGCCGAAGTAGGCAAATATTGCAGATAGTCGGAGGCATCGTGCCATCCGCCACGAACATCTATTTTTTCGCCTGTACGTGTCGGGTGATCTACAATATATCCGTCATGTTGGTGGCATAAGGTATCCAGATAGGGATTGTATCCACAGCGTTGCTGACGCATATAATTTAACAGAAAATCGGCAGCACCGTCATATACATTTGTATCTATCCTGAATGAAGGCGATTTTGCGCCACTGCATTCTATGTAATATTCACCATGTGCCTGTAGTGATGAGAAGTTTAGGCGTATAGCCTCCTGCATTCCCGACCTTTTGGCATTAGCTGTTATTCCTTTTCCGGTATAAACTGTAGTACCGGATTGTTTTTCTTTTACGTCAAAAGTATTGTCTTTACTGTCAGTTTGTGAAATAAATACGGCAACTTTTACACTGCCGGGCAAATAACCGAGTTGATTGATTCTTATCCATGCATCTTGGGCATTCAGATGGATGAAACAACCTGATAAAATATAAATGAGTATTAAATATCTATATTTCATATTTCACAGTTTTAAAAGAGAATAATAGCAGGAGATCAAAATCTCGAATGATCTCCTGCTATGAAATAATCATACTTTAAAAGATATGTTTAAGAACGAATGCGTATTTCATTGGCATTTATTTACTCCAACCCGGATTCTGTGGAAACTCGATTCCATCAGCTTTATACAGTTCTATCTGAGCTGTTGGTATGGCATTCAGATAGTTCTTAGCCGGATTGAAAACTCTGTTCTGGGTAGGATACGGCATAATGTATCCATCAGGATTCAAGGTTGCTTTATCTCCCGGAGGTACTGTTCCCAGATAGGCGCCGAGAGCTACATCTGGATTGTCGGTATAATCCAGATAAGCACCTTTTGCCCAACGCATAAGGTCATAGTAGCGAAGTGCTGTCCATGTCATTAATTCCGATCTGCGCTCTCTTCGTATCTCCCAGATAATAGAAGATACTATACCTGTTTTAGTTTCCAAAGCGCTTGTACGTTTAGGATCGTTAATTGTAACACCACTGGCTTTTACTACATCTTTGCTTTCGTAGGTAAGAGTCGCTATACCCGCTCTGCTTCTCAGTAGATTGATTGTCTTATTCAGATCGGCCTGAGTAATCTCATCCAATTCGGCACGAGCTTCGGCATAATTCAGTAATACTTCTGCATAGCTGAATACAGGGGCATCTATTGTATTTTGTCCTGTTGTTGTGATATTAGCTGACTCGGCATTATAAAACAGATTCGTTACATAGCCTGTAGTCGATTTTCTCGACCGGGATATAGATTTATCTTTTCCTACCCAGCTAAGGCCTTCACTGTCTACAGCCGCCAACAAGCGCACATCTCTGTCTGTAAGCAGGTCTGCTAACGTCCTGTCTCCTTTATACTTGTCAGATTGAGAGATAGGAAGACCGTCTACGCAAACGTAATTTTCTACCGCAGCTTTTGTAATACCGTTTACTACAGTAGAAGTGTTGGTATATGCCTGAATAGAGTTTGCATGTATACCCAGTGTATATTCTTTATATAATATCATCTCGGTATTCATACCCAAATCTTCGGAACTGTATACCATTCTGTACGATTCGGGAGTTGTACCTATCTTATATTTTCCGGTTTCTATAATTGTATTGGCTGCATCTCTTGCGTCCTCGAGATATTGTTTGCCATCTCCGGCATTATGATATTTACGGTATGTTCCTTCGTACAAGCCTATGCGAGCCTTCAATGCTAAAGCAATATATCTGTTCACTGCCCCTTTTCCATCCGATTCACGCAACATTTCCGTGGCTTTTGTAATATCATCTCTTACCTTATCCATTACGTCGTTACGCTTTGTAGGTTTTACAAATATCAGGTCTCCCTGTTTTTCGGGATCGTCGACAAACTGATCGTAATAAGGAACGTCGCCAAAGCGTTGTACCAATTTATAATATCCGTATGCCCTGAAGAAGTGTGCGACACCTGTCCAGTGTTTTTTTGCCTCATCGGTCATAGGCACGCCCGGCACTCTTTTCAGCATCAGATTGGCTCTTCTTATATATTCATAAAGCTCTTTCCATTCTGTATTGCTACTTGTAGGATTCTGCTGATATGGCAAATAGGTATTATTGGTTATATCGTCAGATATATTGGCCGATACGGTAGCCGATGTAGACTGAAAATAGAATTCGGCTGTAGTACCTGTAGCTTTTCCATATCCCATAAACTGATTATAGAACAACCACGCGTAAGTTTTCACATTTGCCTCACTGGCCCAGTAATTGTTATCGGTAAGCCCGTCTAAGGGTTCTCTTTCGAGAAAGTCGTTACAAGACGAGAAAAAGCTAAGGCTGCCGACTGCTGCTATCAGGCATATATATTTTCTTATTTTTTTCATAATTGTAAATGTTAGAAATTAGAAATTAACCTGTAACCCGAACGACAATGTTCTTGGATATGGATATGTACGTCCCCAAGCAGCCTCTGTATCGTTGATCTCAGGATCTACAGGCAGGCGGCTGCTCTTGAATTCAGCGAGATTTTGTCCACTAAAGTATACTCTGACTTTATCGATACCGATTCTGCTTGTCAGCGTTGCCGGTAATGTATAACCTACTGTTATATTTTTAAGTCTGAGATACGACATATTCAACAGATATCTGGATTGAGTAACAAAGTTGTTCGACCCCTGTAAACCCGTCAGTGTACTACTGGCTGTGCTTAGGAAACGGTTTGTAGCATGTCCTACCCATGGACGAGGGAAATGGGCTCCTGTATTTTCTTCTGTCCAGTAATCCATTTGTTTCGCATATAGGGCATCCGTTCTGTTATATAGAGGCAGTACAAGGTCTGATGCAGCCCAATAGTCGCGTTTACCTACTCCTTGGAAGAATACATCTATGTCGAATCCGTAGAAAGTACCTCCTACACGGAAGTTATACTGGTAGCGTGGTGTAGTATTACCTATTACTTTGAGGTCACCATGATTTTCGGCTGTAAGTGAGCCTACTCCAATAACATCGTCACCATCCTGATTCTTATATTTCACATCACCGGGACCAAATTTGAATGCACCGTCGATAAGAGCAGATTGAGAAGGAATACCGCTTACAAGTGTTCCGTCAGCATTAAAATCACCGGCTTGGAACAAACGATCTGTTTCAAATCCCCATATTTCACCGATCTTCATACCTTCATAGAATGTTCCCAACGATTTGGTAGGATTGTTCCATTTGGTAACTTCTGTCTGATAATCGGACAATCCGGCAGTTGCATATATCGAAATATTCTTATTGATAGGATAATTGAAATCTACACTCAATTCATATCCTCTGGTGCGCATATCACCTGAATTAGTCCAAGGCGCTGATGTTCCCACACCTTCCGGCAATGCTCTTTCGATGGCTAACATGTCCTTGTTGTTACGTTGATACCAGTCAAAAGATACTCCAAACATATTATTAAGGAATCTAACGTCTAAACCGACATCCAGTGTAGTTATTGTTTCCCATGTAATATCAGGGTCCACAATACCCGGAGTTTTTACCGATGGGCTCAACACACCTCCTACAACCCAATCTGAGTTTTGAATATCCATCATAGAACGGAAAGCATTCGCGATCACATCCTGATTACCAATCGATCCCCAAGAAGCCCTGATCTTTATATCATTTGCTATTTTTTTCACAGGTTGCATAAATGATTCTTCCGTAATACGGTATCCGATTGATCCTGATGGGAAGAATCCCCAAAGTTTTCCTGATGGAAAATTAGATGAACCATCGTAACGTCCGTTCAGTTCTAACAAGTATTTACCCTGATAGTCGTAGTTGACACGACCAAAGAATCCAGCAACTGCATATTCATTGTGAGCCGGTTTCAATATAGTCCAGTCAGAAGTCGCAAATTGTGTTCCTGTAGCCAGTTGTATATCACTTATTGACGATGGATCCATCACGTTACGGCGTTCGGAATATGAACGGCGGAATTCATTCTTTTCAATATTTGTTCCTGCCATAAATTTGAAGTTATGGCTGTCGTTAAATGATTTTGTATATGTGCCATAAGCATTGAATACATGATTTTCGCGCTTGCTGTTGCTTTGAGCCACCTTATCGGATGTACTACCAACTGCTGCTACATACTTATAAGCTGTGCCTATAATATTATTAGGATCCCAGCCTCCCGACCAGAAGTCGAGTAATTGCACAGGGTGTCCCTTAATATCGATATCTGTATTTTCAGTAGTGAAGCTGTATTCTGCTATGAACTGTAATCCTTTAGCTACATCGGCTGTTAACGAAGCATTCAATCTCAATAAGTCTTTCTGATTATTATTCATACTTGCTGCATTCATATAGCCTGCTGCATGCCGGAAATATTTACCGTCGTATGTACCGTACGGGAAGTATTTACCCCAACGCATATAGTATCCGAAATAACCATTTTCACCAGATATATTCAGACCGCTCGAGTTATAGTAGTTGAACGGTTCTTCCATATTACGGCGCGAGAACAATACACCGACATCCGATTTCAGCCATTTGGTCAGCTGTGTATTCAGATTGAAGTTGGCATTGTATCTTTTCAGTTTATCCGTATTTATTCTCATAAACCCTTTCTGATCGGTATAACCTAACGAGATCATAAAATTGGAACTTTGTCCTAGACGTCCTTGTGCCGACAGATTATGAGTCTGTTGCGGTGTCCAGTCTTTCAGCATTTCCTTGTTCGGATCCCACACACGGTATGTATAAGCCCGTCCGTCTATGATTTCCCAGTCTTCACCGTATATCATTTCCTTGTTATTGAATGATCTGCTTGAACTATATTTTTCTCTCCAGTTCTTGATTCCGGCAAGTAATTTATCATGATACATACCAAACGACTCAGACATCTTACCCGGATTCACTCTGTCGTTTGCCATTATCATTACAGGAAGTTCCTCTTCCGGATCAACGAATTCAACAAGTGTTGTCGGTTTGCTGAAACCAATATTTGTGCTATAGCTGAATTTCACTTTATCGCCATCGGCTCTACCCTTTTTAGTGGTAATAAGTACAACACCGAATGCACCTCTGGCTCCGTAAATAGAGGCTGACGATGCGTCTTTCAATACTGAAATATTAGCTATATCTTCAGGGTTGATCAGAGTAAGGTCGGAAGGTACTCCATCTACCAAGATTAGCGGGCTTCCCGCTTCTTTATTATTTTGTATAGTACCTACTCCACGTAAATTGATTGTTGCATCAGCTCCGAGATTACCACTTTTGTATGTGATCGTTAATCCCGGTGTGATACCCTGCAATGCCTTGGTAACATCGGCAACGGGTTTGCTTCCCAGAGCTTTATCCACATCGACCGAAGCTACTGCTCCTGTCAGATTTTCTTTCTTCTGTACACCGAATCCGACAACCACGACTTCACTCATCATCTGCGAATCTTCTATCATCGTGATATCCAATGTAGTGCTACTACTAACAGCATGAGATTGTGCCTTGTAGCCTACGTATGTAAAATTCAATGTCGCACCGGATGTTGTATTTATAGTATAATTACCATCGATATCGGTTATTGTACCGACAGTAGTGCCTCTAACAGTAACGCTTACCCCGATAAGTGGTTCGCCTTTTGTGTCTGCTACTTTTCCTTTAACTGTAATCGTTGCCTGTTGTTGTTCTCTGATACTATTTGGTTGCGAACCTGAATCGCTGGCATAACTACCCGTCAGTGACGAACAAGTTATTCCTGCAACCAACAAACAAAGAATTTTTCTAGACAGTGTTTTCCTGCTTTTTTTAGAGTTATTCATAATACTTTGCTTATTAAATTTGATACATTTTTACTAGTAAGTATTAAAACATGAGAAGATTTAAAGATTAAGAGATTTAGAGATTTCCGGTCTTTAGTTTCAATATATTCTTTTTAATTTTTGTTTTCCTTATTCTTTGTTACGTTGAATAACAATACATTTCCTTTCATAAGAGATTTTTTCATTTCTGTAGGCTCTGCCAATTCTTCAAATTCAGAATGGCAAATAGGGCATATATTCTTTTACAATCAGCCTTCAGAAAATAATAGCAGGAGATCAAAATCTCCAAAGATCTCCTGCTATGAAAATAATACACCTTAAAAATAACGATGTTGAATAAAGCAGGTATAATCCTTACTTGTATTCTACGGCATTTGATTCAGCACTTTCCACATTATCCTTGTTCACCGTTGTTACAAAATAAGTTCCTTTGGCGGTTACAGCATAAGAACCGGCAGACGTTATAGTCATCACCCGTGCTGTAGTAGCTTCCGGTGCGAGGAAGTAGACAACCGAGCTTAGCCCCGATGTAGCATTCCAGCTCAGAGTAGTACCGTTCAGCTTAACATTTGTTGCAGCTGCAGGATCAGGTAGGGTCTTACGTCCAACAAATGGTCTTACCGCAGGATCTTTGTATATCTCCCTGAGTGCATCGATAATACCTATCTTATTCTCATTGAAATATTGAGCACTATACATTACACTTCCTTTGATCTTATTCTGAGCGTTTGCCAACTTAAATTGTTGCTCCAGCTCCGATGTCGATTGGAATTGTGATCCGGCACTGGTATCACCAAACTTATACAAGGCATATCCGACCATAGGAACTGCTTTGTAACTAAATTGTGGCCACCATGAAACTCTGTAATTAAAACTACTGTTAGCCGATCCCGTAGCCGAATATATCTGAGGAATTACAATGTCCATCCATCCTTCTTTACACCATGTTGTAACATCGGCATACAGACTCTTGAAATTATAGTCGATATCAGCTGCAGGAGAAATAGAAAATACCATCTCCGGCTTTTCTTTTACTATCAGATCCTGAACACTCTGCACTACTTTGTTTACATTTCCTCTGCGAAAATCTTCGATAGTAGCATATCCTGCTCCATAATCGTCATAATCACCGGCATCGTTCAGCGATGTATAATTTGCCGGTTCAGGATAGAAATAGTCATCGAAATGAATACCATCTACATCGTATTTGGTTATCACCTCTTTTACAATGTCTACTATACGATTCTGTACCTCAGGTAATGCAGGATTATAAATTCTGATCTTGTCATAATCTTTAACCCACGCCGGGTTGATTTTAGAATCTAAAGCTGGATATGCTGCACTGCTATTCTGCCTTGTAGCTATACGGTAAGGATTCATCCACGCATGGAATTCCAATCCTCTGTTGTGAGCTTCCTGTATCATAAACTGCAACACATCATAACCCGGATTTTTTCCGGCTACTCCTGTTATCACACTACTCCACGATTCATACGAAGAGTTATAGAAAGCATCGCTCATCGGTCTTATCTGTACAAAAACAGCATTGATATTATTTGCTACAAACTTATCAAGATAATCCGTATATAGTTTTTTCTGACCGGCTTCGGTGTAGTCTCCCTGTGGCCAGTCGATTCCCCATGCTGTAGCAATCCATACAGCACGCATTTCTTTTTTAGCCAGTACGTAGGATGATGGAGGGTTAGTCCCTCCACCACCTGTGCCTGTACCGTCGTCATCGTCGTCGCTGCTACAGGAAGCAACGAACGCGATGATGGCTAGTATCAGTAAATATTTTAAGTTCTTTTTCACAGTCATTCAGTTTTTAATCTTCAGGTATTTTTTTAGAGAATTCCATGATTACGAATCCGGCATCACAACTGGCTGCATATAGCATCAGTTTGTCGTCATTGCCATCAGCATCTTTTTCTATGTACCAGCCTGTCTGTGTTGCAGGCGATGTATTCACAGGACCAGCCAATGAGAATTGATAATCCGGCGATTTATCTATACGGGCATCGAATTCCTTCATAGCTTCTACTGTATTTCCACCTTTGGTTATGTTATATACATAGAATACTACTGCATCGCTGCCACTACGGGCGGCAGTACACATTATCAGATAGCGTTCTCCGTTGAATGTGATAACACGCGCATCCGAACCTCTTTCCGGAGTACTGGCTGCATTCATAGAATATGATATGGCACCTGCTTCACTGGCTGCTGCTATCGGAGCATAAAATCCGGTAAAGATATAATCGGAAGTCTCCCCTACACGATTGAATGACATATAAGCAGTAGCTTTTGCTCCGGCAAATGTTGGCAGGATGGTCGGATTACTGATCGTTTTATGATTAGTTACCGTAAATCTCAATATCTGAGTAGCGGCATTGTCTCCGAAATAAATAAATCCATTACCGTCTTTATCGACATTGACAGACATATTGTCGCCATGACGGACTCCCGATCCCGGTATTGTATTCTTATCGATATTAAGGATAGTTTCAGGGGCTGAGGTTGGAGTTTCCCAATAATACAATTTCAATGGGGATGCCAGACCTCCCGATAGATTGGCTATATAGACATGTTTGTTAGCCAATGCGCCTGAATGTACTACAAATGTACCCAATGATACTCCGGTCATATTCAGTACGATCGGATTGATCGTATTATTTTTCAGATCAGAAACTTTTAATAAGTGAGATCCGATTGCAGCTCTTGTTACTACCAGCACATGCTCTCCATCGAATGCAGAACCACGTGTCAACGCTCCGGTGAAAGAAGAATATATATTCGATGCCGCCGAATGATCATATAAGGTCGGTTGTGTAAAATCGGCACCAAATACAGGCACTCTTAGTCTCAGTGTTACCAGATATTCACGTTTGCGTAGTCCGTTAACCACAGATACAATCTTCTTTATCTGGCTTTCTCCTTCTGCTACCGAAAAATTATATGAAACGGAATCCAGTAAAGCCCTGTCCGAAACTTCGGCTTCGAATCTTAACTGTGTAAGATCTGTTTCCGGTGCAATGCGTGGAAACGATATTTCCTTTTTGTTTTCATCTACAGTTCCTACGACCACTTCATTGCCATCTGCTCCTGCATTCAGTATTTTTATACTGAGAAGAACCGTTTCGTCAGCCGATGTATCTATAGCATCATAGTCTTTATCGTCTTCACAGGAAAGCAGCAGCATACAAAATGGAATTATCAGCAATCCTATGTAATTTCTTAACTTTCTCATAGTTTATATTTTTATTTGTTACTTAAAAACAGCAGAGAAACAAAGTGCATTTCGCTTCTCTGCCCGAAGTTATTGCATATTATGGCATAACATTAGACCAGCCTTCTGTCTGAGCCAATTCGTAACCTTTAATTTTATAATCAACACGTTGGTTGAGCCCCACCGGCGCCAGATAAGGATTTACTCCGACCAGATCCAAGAACGGCTGACGCCCTTTATTTTGTGTCGGACTATAGAATCCTACCATTTTAGCGGCATTTGTACCATCATATATAGTTACTGTACCGTTCATATCTGTTACACCCACTAAACCTACATTTGCAGGAACCAGCTCGCCCGGAAGCTCTTTAGGCATATCTACCCATGTTCCTTTCAGCAATTCAGGATTAAGGTCGGTATCCATATATTTCAATTTTTTCCAACGTCTGAGGTCTATAATGCGTGAATGCTCATAGGCTAGTTCCATACGTCTTTCGCGGCGTATTTCCCAAATCAGCGGAGACACATCCGGGTCACGGTCTACATCGTTAGGCAATGCTGTAAGATCCATTGCAGTAGTTTTACTCACTCCTTTAGCTATAGCATAATCGTCAAGAATACGATCACGAAGTTTGTTCACTGAAGCATCTATATCACCTTGCGATACAGCTCCGCTACCCATCGATTCAAGTTCGGCTTTTGCTTCAATCCAGTTCAGCAATACTTCTGCATACCGCATCACAGGATAGTCATTTACGTTGTTTGTACTGGTATATTGCAATGGAGGTGTTTCCCCTCTGTCTATATACATAGGGCCTTCTCTGTCTATAAATTTGGTTATATACAAGTAAGAGCCTTTTGCTTTAGTGGTCGGTTTATGCCAGAATGTAGCCTCGAAACGCGGGTCGCGGCTCTTAATCATTTCTTCTATTTTGAAATTCTTGGCATTTGCCAGACCTGAGCTTTTCCAGTCTTTTCCGTCATTGCAAATGAATGCTTTAATCAGCGGAAGACTTGCTCCCATATTTCGAGAATCATTCATTGTACAGTTAGAAGCAATAGCGTGAGAAACTCCCAGCCCGGCATCATAATGCCTATATAAGATACAATCCCTGTTACCTTTCAGATCGGTAGAACCGAATAAGCTGCGGAAGTCTGTTACAATGTCGTATTTTCCACTTGTACGAATAAAATCACCTGCCTCAACTACGAGGTCGAGAAATTTTTTGGCCCTTTCTGTATTGTTATAGTGATACTTTTGCCATGTACCTTCTACTAGTGCCAGGCGGCAGATGTATGCTGCTACTACATATTTGTTTATAGTCTGGTCTCCATCGCTCAGTCTTACATTCTCCATTGCATATTTCAGATCATCATACACATAGTCCATCACCTCGTTGCGAGGGGTACGTGCCCTGTAAAGATCATCTTTATCTACATCACTTACTTCGTGGTCAAAATAAGGTACATCACCAAAAACTGTAACTAGTCCGGCATATTCCATTGCTCTAAAAAAACGTGCAATGCCTGTCCAATGGTTCATTTGCTCGGTTGAAAGGATACCTCCCATCCGGGTCTGAACACGATCAAGCATAATGTTAGATTTACGTACCCATGCAAAATTCCATGTAGGACCTGTATAATTGGTTTCCCATACTACTGCAACATCCGACGATGATGTAGAACCTCTACTACTAGGTACTGTTTTTTCAAATTCAGGCTGATTACCAAAATTCACAAAGTCGTCATTGAATAAATATCCCTGAAGAGCTGCATAACTTATATTGTTCTTTATTCCGTACCCGACAAAGAAGCGTCCGTAGAACCCGTTAGCATACGAGCGAACACTAGTTTCACTTGTCCAGTAGTTATCGTCATTGGCCTCAGTCAGAGATGTACGATCGAGAAAATCGTTACAACCTGAGAACAGAATTGCGAATAACGAAATCAATAATATTATTTTTGTTTTCATAATAGTAATTATATTGTTTGTTTAAAAACTCAACTGAACTCCTATCGAAGCCGATTTAAATGTAGGGGTACCCATACCGGTACGGCTCAGATTGTAATTTGATGTATTAAACATAGAGTAACCGCTAACAGCTTCAGGATCGATCGGTAATCCACGCAGATTATCGAATGTAAAGAAATTTTCGAGTGATACATAGAAGCGTGCTTTTGTCAGATATGCCTTTCTCAGCAATTTTGGAGGAATTGAATAACCTAGTGTTATGTTCTTGATTCTGAGGTATGACATATCCAGCAAATAACGGGTTTGTACCTGCATGCTGTAGCCGGTATTACTGCCACCTAAATCCCATGCACGGGGATAGTACGCATCAGTGCGATCCGGTTTCCAGTAGTCGTCAACAAATGTTTGAGGAATGGCTCCTTCTTTAGCGTTATAACCGGCTATGGCAAGGTTTCCATCACCCCATATATCACGTTTGCCTATTCCCTGGAAGAATACAGATAAATCAAATCCCTTATAGTCAGCTCCCAGACGGAATCCGTACTCGTAACGTGGCGTAGAGTTACCGATTACTTTGCGGTCTCCCGGATCTCCTACTGTACCATCACCAGGTGTTATATAACCATCTCCGTTAAGGTCTACATATTTCACATCTCCCGGACTGAACAGAATTGTTTGATTACCATCTTCCAGATATGTCTGATAAGTCGGATTATTTCCTGCCAGCATATTCGTTTTTTTAGAAATTCCGTTTATAATGATCCATGTTTGTTGAATATTTCCATCAGCATCATATACAAAATCATCTGCCTGATAAAGCCTGTCTGTTACGTACCCGTATATATCACCATAGCGTCTGCCGGTAGACCAGGTATTGCCTATCGACCTGTTAGCCGGATCGGTAGCCCAATCATTTCCTTTTGTTATCATCGTTACGGCATCAGATAAGGTTGCCATAGCGTTCACCCCTATTCCGTTGGCAAATCGATGGTTAAAATCCACCGTAATTTCCCATCCGCGAGTTCTTAAATTCCCATAATTCGCTTTAGGCGCTGTTTCCCCGTATGTATGTGGTAATGCATCTCCCGGAATAATCATGTCGCGGGTATAACGCTGATACCAATC
Organism: Dysgonomonas hofstadii; assembly: GCA_040395895.1. Classification (GTDB taxonomy): domain Bacteria; phylum Bacteroidota; class Bacteroidia; order Bacteroidales; family Dysgonomonadaceae; genus Dysgonomonas; species Dysgonomonas hofstadii_A. The sequence continues at coordinate 98,508 of JBEBPN010000004.1, read as the reverse complement.
AAAAGACACCCCTAGTTTATCTCTGAAAAAGCGTGTATCAACACCAAAATCGAGTGTTTCGATACGTTGCCATTTAATATCGCGAGATACAGCTGTAGGTCCGTCAAAAGCATAGAACTGATTACCTCCGCTACTAAGCCAGTTTGTTTTATATCCGCCTAGTGTTGGATAATATAACCTATTGTTTACACTCTGGTCTCCAATCGAACCCCAAGATGCTCTAAACTTTGTAAAGCTTAAAACAGGTTCAAGTGGTTTCATAAAGCTCTCATTACTGATTACCCAACCTCCCGAGAATGAAGGGAACCATTGCCAACGTAGGTCTTTCGGAAATTTCGATGAACCATCGTAGCGAAGATTCGCTTCAAACAGATATTTGGAATTGAAAGCATAGTTGACACGACCGAAAAATCCTAACTGAGATTCCCAATCTGCTCCACTGGTTACAATATCTTCACCCGTAGCAAATTCAAACTGTGGATTTTCGTAATCAAAGAGATCATTTCTTTGTGAACCGTTCATTTTCCATTTTTGAGACACCCTGTTCATACCAGCCATAAATTTGAACGCATGCTGTTGCTCATTTCCAAGCTTCAGATTATATGTGGAATAAACATTGAATATGTTATTATTATCTTCCCTGCTGCTACGGAATACATAGCTACTCGAACTATTGGACAGATAATCTTCCTGAGGAAACATATATGCCGCTACTCCACCATCATTAGTTACATTACCTTCGTCATCTACATATACCTGATTGCCTTCTTTATCTTTCCACAATACAGGTGTATACCATGTATTTCCGGCATGGAACATCGGCATAGCACGATTAATTGTAGTCTGTTGATTGTTATATGTATAATCAAACTCCAAATTCCAGTCTTTGGTAAAGTTAATAGTAGCTCCCAGATTTACGCTATAGTATTTATTCTGCTGATTAGCTGTAGGGGCAAATGCAGTTTCGTATGCAGGGTCTTTCAGATTCTGTCCGTTTTCCTGAACTCCTATCGGGAACAGACGGCTCCAACGATATACATACAACCAAGGGTCAGATGTCGTAGCTCCTGATGTTGCATAACGTTTGTTTCTGTCCGAATACATGGCAGAAGCTCGTACAGTCAGATATTTGTTTATATCTGACGACACACTTAATGATGCTGTATATCTCTTAAAGTCATCATGTTTGGCTGTCTTCATCATACCGGTTTGTCCAATATATCCCAACCCTATATTGTATGATGTTTTCCCTGAACGTCCTATCGCTGATAGATTATGGGTTTGTGTAGGAGTCCATTCTTCTATCATTATTTCAGCCGGATCATATATTCTGAGCCCATATTTGTTTGTACCGTCATAGTACCAGTCTCTGTTATATACAACCGGATCTGTAGATTTCACCTTACCTCCGTATTTTTGCTGCCACTCTTTAGCCCTTTCGTAGCTTTCTCTGTCTATACGCCAGAACCCTCCTGCCGGAGGTGGTGTCTTTCTATTCTCATTTGCTATAAGTGTGTATTCGATTCCATCCAGACCGGCCATTTCAATCTTCTTTGCCGGATTCTGCCATGAGACATTCCCTGAATACGATACTTCAAACGACTCTACATTTGCTCCTTTTTTAGTCGTGATCAGTATCACACCAAATGCAGCCTTAGCCCCATATATGGAAGATGAAGCGGCATCTTTCAGTACCGAAATACTTTCTATATCGTTAGGATTTACCATTTGTATACTTGGTATTTCCACATTGTCAAGTAATATCAGAGGTTTGTTATTTCCTTCGATAGATCCTACGTGTCCACGAATCTTCATTAGCGGATCGGAACCTACTTCTCCACTCGGAACAACAATATTGAGACCGGCCACTGCGCCTTGCAGTCCACGTCCGACGTCGGCAATAGGCCTGCTGCCTAATACTTTATCCACCTCTACAGAAGCCACTGCTCCTGTAAGGTTTTCTTTCTTCTGTGAACCGTAACCTACTACTACCACTTCGTCCATTATCTTGGAGTCTTCCTGCATAGTGATGTTTATTGTCTGATTTTGGTTTACAACCCGTGTTTCGGTTTTAAATCCGACATAAGTATATGTTATGGTAGCTCCTGAAGTTACATTGCTTAGTGTATATGCACCGTCTATATCAGTTAGTGTTCCTTGTGTCGTACCTTTTACTGCCACGCTCACCCCTATCAGTGGTTCCCCCCTCGAGTCGGCGATTTTTCCCTGAATGGTGATTTTTGCTTGCTGTTGTTCAGTCGTACCATTCGACAATGTCTGGCCGTCGCTGGCATAACTATTACCTGAGGACGAGAAAACCAGTCCTGCAGCCAACAAACAAAGAATTTTCTTTGACAGCATCTTTCTGCTTTTTTTAGAGTTATTCATAATACTTTGTTTATTAATTGATACTTTTTCAATTATTAAATGTGAATCGATATTCAACCCTTTGTTCGGAATAAAAGCTTTTCTATGTGTGTATTGGGGACAAAACTGTTACAAATAATTGTTACCAGTTGAAATATAAATATGACCGAACAAAATGGCTTTTTCGATTTACATCATGAGCAATTAAAACATGAGAAGATTTAAAGATTTAATTCTGGATTTTCTTAAGGTATTTTTTTCATAAATAATAATTAAAAGGTTCTACAAAATATCTTATCTTATTTACAATTTCTTTATTTTGTATCCAATAACAAGCCTACCATTCCCTCACTGGATGTGTACAGACATTCTCTGCCGTTGAGAGGAACAACAGTGCTTATTAATGAATTTCCTTTCTTATGTTTCCATCGTAATTGTCCGGTCTTGGCATCCAATGCGAATATCAGGCCGTTCTTTGTGCTTCCGAACACTACATTGTTTTTTTCTACAGGCATAGATGGCGCATGATCGTATCCATAGCCTACATTTACCGACCATATTTTTTGAGGCTCATTATTTACAGCCGAATAACAAACTACGCTATCCTGCATGGTCTTGCTGTATATTCTGGTTTCATCTGCCGACAAACCGATTGTTTCACGCACCATAGATTCTTTCGTTCTCCAGATGGTTTTTCCCGTTTCGGCATCCAACGCAGTTAAAACTCTATCGGGTGCAGAGAAAAACACCTTTCCATGAGCAGCAACAGGCCATACGGCAGCCGGAGAAAAATGCATACGTGTAAGTCCGCCATCCCATTTCCACAACAATCTTCCGGTATTTTTATCCAAAGCGTACATATTATTGTCCCATGCACCGAAGATCAACTTGTTGCCATAAACCAGCGGGCGGGTTTCTATATAACCTTTCACAGCGGCATATTCCCATATCAATTCTCCCGTTTTCAGATTCAAAGCCCGCATTTTATGATCGCTGGCTCCTACGTATGCTATACTGCCATCAATAGTAACAGCTCCCAGTACAGCTTCTTCTGCCGGTTGCACCCAAAGTTGCTTGCCTGTATTGGCGTCTATTCCATATATGTTCTTATCTGCCGATCCGAAGACTACAATATCATTTGCTGTAGCAGGTGTGCCTACTATGCGGTTACGCGACTTATAAGTCCAGACCTGTTTCCCATCTTTCAGCGACAAGCATGTCAGTTGTCCGGCATCGTCGCCTACATATATTTTGTCTTTATATAATACAGGAGACGAATAGATTGCATTCCCGATCTTAGTCGTCCATTTTTCTTTTACTTGTGGATATATTGTATTTACAGAATCGGATGGACGTTTGTACAAACTGTTATCTTCAGTGTAATATGATTCTGTAAGGGAATAACCGCCCCATCGGCGAGGTTGCTGGCCTATTTTTTGTTCGTAAACGATGATAGAATCCTTTGTGATATCATAGATGGAATAACCGCCTTTCTTATCAGACTTATCACGCAGATTAGACCTGTTAATGATACCGGGTATACCATCATAAAAAAACAATCTATTACTATGATAGTGCCCGCCAAGCACTGCTTTTACATTATACTTGCGAACCACATCCGTTACCTCGTACCAGTTATCCACATCGCCATCCAATAACGGATAATGTGTTACTAAAATAAATTTTGTTCCGGCTTTTGCAGAAGAAAGTTCCTCCTCGAGCCATGCTATGTCCTGAGGTGCTACATGTCCGTCCATCATGCGTATTATAGGACCTGTACCGAATCCCAGAAAACGAAAACCGTTATGATCGAATTTGAATCTCTCACTTCCGAAAATATGACCGAAGTCAGTAGAGCCCGATTCACTCCATTTGGTTTCATGATTTCCGGAAACTATATAATATTTTACGTTCAGATTATCTAACAAGCTTTTTACCTTGTTTAACGATACTCTGTCACCTTCTTCAGTCAGATCACCGCCAACTATCACAAAACTTAATCCCTGTGTAGCATTTATCTGATCTACTGAACGTTTCAGATCATTATACGCCAACGAATCTTTAGTTACATGGAGATCAGTAATAAAAGCAAAACGAAAATCCTGTCCCCATATAAGTTCTGCGGGGAACAATAAGATAATAAGGATTATTACACTATAAGAAAAGTTCTTCATAAGAATAGATTTGATATTGAATATCTTTCATTTCTTGAGCATTACAAATGTATAAGAAAATTATATATCTTTTTCGAGTCATTTACTTATTTTATTATTTATTATATTTAATTCATATATTTTAATTTAATTATATTTGATTCAATAGTATAAAAATATCATATATAATTTATATACAACTATATATTCCGATATAATTCAAATCAACAACAATTCAATATTTAATATTTATTTATATATATTTAATTATATTAACTTTATTATACATATAATGACACATATAGCACCGTCAAAACCCTTATCACAAGACAGAATCAGATCAATAAACCACAAACATACACTATAGCATCATATTCAAAAACTATTTTATTGTTAATTTATGTATTCAACAATAAATAATAGTTAATTTGACGATTTTGTCAATTTATTATTACGATTTATCGAATATAACAACCTATATTTGTTCACGAATCTAAATTATAAATACCCATACATCAATTTAATCTCTTATAATCTTTTATCTTTGATATTTAAAATAGAATTAAAGATTACACTATGAAAAGATTAATAAATATATTTATCATATTACTCTGTATTTCATCTTTATACGCACAGAATGAACCTATTCGTATGGGTGCGGAATCTACAGGTGGATACTTCCCGTTGCTCGAAGGAAAAAGAATAGCTGTACTATCGAACCATACAGGAATGATAGGTGAAGAGCATCTGGTAGATCTACTGGTAAAAAACAAAATGAATGTTGTTGCTATCTTTTCACCGGAACACGGATTCAGAGGAAATGCCGATGCAGGGGAACATGTAGCCAGTACGACCGACAAGAAAACAGGAATACCTATCAAATCATTATATGATGGCAGAGACAGAAAGCCCAGTGCTGCATCAATGAATATGTTCGATGTATTGGTATTCGATGTACAGGACGTAGGGCTAAGATTTTATACCTATTATATAACAATGGTACGCATGATGGATGCCTGCGCCGAATATAACAAAAAAATGATTGTACTGGATCGTCCCAATCCTAACGGCCATTATGTAGACGGGCCTATACTCGATATGAAACATAAATCGGGCATCGGATGGCTACCAATACCTGTTGTACATGGCATGACATTGGGCGAACTGGCACTAATGGCTAACGGCGAAAAATGGCTGCCCAATAACAGACAATGCGATCTGACGGTAATCAAGTGCAAAAACTATACTCACAAATCGCTGTATCAGTTGCCGATAGCGCCATCTCCTAACCTGCCGAATATGAAATCGATATATCTCTATCCGTCTACCTGTCTTTTTGAGGGAACACCGTTAAGCTTAGGCAGAGGTACATCTTTTCCGTTTCAGGTATATGGACATCCGGATATGAAAGGATATTCATTTTCATTCACACCAAAAAGTATACCTGGTGCAAAGAATCCGCCACTACTGAATAAACGCTGTTATGGTGTAGACTTGCGCAATGTGCCGGACGAAGAAATATTCGCTAAAGGTTTCGACCTTTCATACGTAATAAGTGCTTACAAAAATATGAAGATGGGAAATAAATTCCTTACTCCTTTCTTTGAAAAGCTTGTAGGAGTGGACTATATACGAACAATGATCAACGCCGGAAAATCGGCAGATGAAATAAAGGAAATGTGGCAAGAGGACGTTGCAAAATTCAAAGAGCAACGCAGACCTTATTTATTGTACGAAGAATAATAACCTAATAATATAGAAATGAAAATCAACTGTTTTATACCTTTTCAGAGCATAAGCCAAATAAAAGAAACTATAGCTTCCCTACAAGCATCAGCATTGGTGAAAAAGATTTACCTGTTGACAGACAACGACTGCAAAGACGGTGTATCGGGCTGCGAAACCATCAGTATAGATTCATTGCGTTCTACAGCTACAATAAAGAAAATAGCCTCCAAAGGAGATGCAGAATATACTATGATCTATACTAAATCGGCAGACCTCCGTCTTGGCTACTTTGCATTAGACCGTATGCTGCAAATAGCAAAAAATTCGGGTGCGGGGCTGGTATATTCCGATCATTATCAGATAGCAGGCGAAGAGAAGAAAAACAGTCCGGTCATTGCGTATCAGAAAGGTAGTCTTCGCGACGATTTCAACTTCGGATCTGTACTTATTTATAGAACAGACGCACTAAAAAAGGCTGTATCTGAAATGAATACAGAATACAAATTCGCAGGAATATACGACCTTCGTCTCAAAGTATCGCAAAATGCCGATCTGGTACACATAAACGAATATCTGTACACCGAAATAGAGAATGATACACGTAAAAGTGGGGAAAAGATTTTCGACTATGTAGATCCTAAAAACCGCGATATGCAGATAGAAATGGAAAAGGCTTGTACCGAACATCTGAAAAAGACAGGTGCATACCTTGCTCCACAGTTCAAAAAAGTAGAGTTCGACCGTGCCGACTTTGAGTACGAAGCATCCGTTATCATACCGGTACGCAACCGTATACGCACTATATCAGACGCTATAAAATCGGTATTGAGCCAGAAAACGAACTTCAAATTTAATCTTATCGTTATCGATAACTACTCTACCGATGGTACTACCGAAGCTATCGACAAGTTTTCAGCTGATGAACGGTTGATACATATTATCCCTGAAAATAAAGAACTGGGAATAGGCGGTTGCTGGAATGCAGGTGTACATCACCCAAAATGTGGAAAATTCGCTGTACAACTCGATAGCGACGATGTGTACTCTGGCGAAGATACATTACAGAAAATAGTAGATGCTTTCTATCAGCAAAATTGCGCAATGGTAGTAGGCTCGTATATGCTTACCGATTTCAACATGCAAATGATACCTCCGGGCATTATAGATCACAAAGAGTGGACTCCTGAGAACGGACGCAACAATGCACTCCGCATCAACGGACTGGGTGCTCCGCGTGCATTCTATACGCCGGTTCTGAGAGAAATAAAAGTGCCAAATACCAGCTATGGAGAAGATTATGCACTGGGACTGTACTTCTCGCGCGAATACCAGATCGGGCGCATCTATGATGTACTGTATCTGTGCCGCCGCTGGGACGATAACTCGGACGCATCGCTGGATATTGTGAAGATGAATGCACACAATACATACAAAGACAGAATACGCACATGGGAAGTCGAAGCCCGTATTGCTTTTAATAAAGCCCAATAAGAGACAAGACCGGAATTAAGTAAGTCAGGAAAAAGTGGGAGCCATAATTCATTAATGCTACTCATAACATCGCAAGGCTCTCACTTTTTAATAAACGAAACAATATGAATTTAATATCAACAGAAGCAAAAAACTTACTCCGCTCACAACTGGAAGAATGGCCTTTAGCTAAATCAAACTTTGAAGCGCTGAATGGTGTGGAAACTAAAGAATTTCGGTTCGATGGATTCATAGTCAGGGTTCAGTTCAATCCGGCACGCATACAGTCGTCAGCAGCTAAAGTAGACACGAAATCGATACAGGAAAGAAAATGCTTCCTTTGTCCTGCCAATCTGCCTGCCGAACAGAGAAGAATACCATTCGGCGACCAGTATCAGGTATTGGTAAATCCTTTCCCTATTTTTCCGGAACATTTTACGATACCCACATACAGTCATACTGATCAGCTGATTCTGAACAGGTATGGTGATATGCTCGATCTGGCACAAGCATTGGATGATTACACTATCTTTTATAACGGGCCTAAGTGCGGTGCATCTGCACCAGATCATGCCCACTTTCAGGCGGGAATCAAAGGTTTCCTGCCATTAGAAAAAGACCTTGACAATACACGGTTTAAAGAGACAATATATAAATCGGAAGAAATAACCGTTTATGCAATCAAAAACTATCTGAGAAACGGATTTCTGCTTGAAGCCAAAGACAAAACGGCTTCCACAGAATATTTCAGCAAAATATATTCGTTGCTGGAACTGAAAGACGACGACAAAGAACCCATGATGAATATACTCACATGGTACGATAATAATATATGGCACACATGCCTTTTTCCGCGCGAGAAACACCGTCCAGCCTGCTTCTATGCAGAAGGTGACGACAACCTGCTGATAAGTCCGGCGGCTGTAGATCTGGGCGGGGTATTCATAACCCCGTTGGAAAAAGACATTAAGAAAATAACAGAAGAAGATATTAAAGATATACTAAAAGAGATTTGTATCGGTGACGATAAAATGCAAATTGTCATTGACAAATTAAAAAACGAATGAAATGGAACCTAAAGTAAGCGTTGGTATTTTGTGGAACAAGACTATTTCCTTTGTTCTCGACTCAAATTATTCATGTCTCGGCAAAGTGGTGGCAGAAGAGAAGACTGTTTCCTACAGCAACGGACAGATACTCTGGGAGGGGAATATGCATGATGAATTATACTTTGAACCGCAAAACAACAATGCGTCATTTACTTTAAAAGATGTAGTTATAGGTATCGGCTTTCATTGGGAACGCAAAGAAGATCAGGTATTTCAGGGAGCTTTGAAACTGATAGTGGAAAACGGCATGATAACTGCTGTAAACATCATTGGTGTAGAAGATTACCTTACCAGTGTGATCTCTTCCGAAATGAGTGCTACCGCCTCTCCCGAGTTATTAAAGGCGCATGCCGTAATCTCCCGAAGCTGGCTTTTGGCACAGATAGAGAAGAACAAGGTAATTGCCGCCGCAAATGAGAAATATTCGACCTTTACCGAAACCGAAGATGAAATAATCCGTTGGTACGACCGTGAAGATCATCTGCACTTCGATGTATGTGCCGACGATCATTGTCAGCGTTATCAGGGAATTACACGTGCATCGGCTAATCTGGAAACAGTAAAGCAAGCCATCAGCGAGACAAGGGGACAAGTCTTGATGTCTGGCAGTAAAATTTGTGATGCCCGTTTCTCGAAATGCTGCGGCGGTGTAGTCGAAGAGTTTCAAAACTGTTGGGAAGACATTCCACAGTCCTATCTGGTAAAACTACGCGACAGCGAGCAAACAAAGGACGTACCCGATCTCACACAGGAAGTTGAAGCCGTAAATTGGATATATACCCGCCCCGAAGCGTTCTGCAATACGCAGGACAAAAAGATACTAGGGCAGGTACTCAACAATTACGATCAGGAGACAGTCGATTTCTACCGGTGGCAGGTAATCTATTCGCAGGAAGAAATCTCTGCTTTGGTACTGAAACGCTCGGGGATAGACTTCGGACTGATAGAAGAACTGATTCCTGTGCAAAGAGGAACTTCGGGACGTCTCGTAAAGCTGAAAATCGTTGGAACAAAGAAAGCGCTAACCATAGGAAAGGAACTCGAAATACGCCGCATCTTATCCACATCGCACCTTTACAGTTCGGCATTCACCGTAAACAGGAAAGACAACACGTTTATACTGTCGGGAGCCGGATGGGGACACGGTGTAGGGCTATGCCAGATAGGAGCAGCCGTAATGGGAGAAAAAGGATACCTGTACGACCGGATACTATTGCACTACTATGTAGGAGCAAGTATAGAAACATTGTATTAAAAACAATACCATGAAAGAGAATAAAAAATCGCCGTGGGCTTGGATTCCCAGCCTTTACCTTGCCGAAGGGTTACCGTATGTGGCCGTAATGACCATATCGGTGATCATGTACAAGCGGATGGGAATATCCAATACCGACATCGCATTATATACCAGTTGGCTCTATTTGCCATGGGTTATAAAACCCTTCTGGAGCCCCTTTGTAGATTTGCTGAAGACAAAGCGCTGGTGGATTGTGACCATGCAGATACTCATAGGAGCCGGATTTGCCGGAATCGCATTCACCATCCCCCTACCCTTTTTCTTTCAGGCTACACTGGCATTCTTCTGGCTGCTGGCTTTCAGTTCGGCGACGCACGATATTGCCGCCGACGGATTCTATATGCTTGGGCTGAATACAAATCAACAGGCTAAGTATGTAGGGATTAGAAGCACATTTTACCGTGTGGCAACTATCATGGGACAAGGTGTGCTTATCATCCTTGCCGGATTTCTGGAAAGTACATCAGGCTGTGAACCGTTAAAGATCAATATAGACGCTTCACCTCAATATACACAGTCTACGCTACAGATGCCGCAAGCACCGCGATTTACAATATCGGAAGACGCCGAACCTCATTTTGTAGTGGATAGAGATATTGTACAGATAGGTACACATGGCGTGAATAAAGACAGCCTCGATGCTTTTCTTCATCAGGTGATCGCTCTCAATCAACAAAACGGCTTTATCTCTAAAGAAAAAGCATCGGAGGAAGATACAGCGGAAAAGAAAGAAAGTACATGGACAAAAAATGTATCGAAACCTCTGGGTAACTGGATAAAAGAGAATTTTGGCGAAAAACGCTATGTAGCCAAATCGGAACATACCGGAAACATAGCTGTAGCTGCCGTCAGGCTGTCGAAGTTACCGAAGGATGAAAAAGAGATGGTGCTGAATACTACTATGAACAGGGGCGACAACAGTATATCCCTTCTGCATGGTGAACGTCTGGCATTTAATACTGCCAACTGGAATAAACCGGCCTATCTGGTATTTCAGATCGATCCGAAGCTAAATACTGCCAGTAACGCCGAATACAAAGGATTGTCGGGCAATATACCATTTGCTTGGTCTATCACCTTTTTTGTATTAGCAGGGCTGTTCATCGTCTTTAGCTTCTATCACAGGGTAGTATTACCGAAACCGGATTCCGACAGGCCGCATGCACACCTTACAGCAGGTTCTATAATGAAAGAATTTATATCTACATTTAAATCTTTCTTTAAAAAACCGCAGGCCGTCGCCGCTATATTCTTTATGCTCACATTCCGTTTTTCGGAAGCACAGCTATTGAAACTCATTAATCCGTTTCTGCTCGATTCGCGCGATATTGGCGGGCTGGGACTTACAACGGGTGAAGTCGGCCTGGTATACGGAACGATCGGCATCATTGGCCTTACACTGGGAGGTATTATCGGTGGATTTGTAGCTGCAAAGGGCGGATTAAAGAAATGGCTGTGGCCAATGACATTCAGCATGCTGTTGACTATTGCCACATTCCTCTATCTGAGCTTTACACAGACCGAAAGCCTTATTCTGATCAATGTATGTGTCTTCATAGAGCAATTCGGCTACGGATTCGGTTTCACGGCTTATATGCTATATCTGATGTACTACTCCGACGGAGAACAAAAGACAGCGCATTATGCCATCTGTACAGGCTTCATGGCACTAGGTATGATGATTCCGGGAATGTTTGCAGGATGGCTGCAGGAGCAACTGGGTTACAATCATTTCTTCATCTGGGTAATGATATGTTCTATAATACCGATTATAGCTGTATCGCGGCTCAAGATCGATCCTAAATACGGAAAGGCTGATGAAAAACAGACTGAAAATGCTGAACAGTAAACATCAAAAGAATGAACAAAATGAAAAAACTATCTATCATATTATCTGTACTTTGCTTAATACCACTTGCCGCTTTCTCTCAGAAGATAAAGATCAGGACAGGTATAGAAGTATTGAAAGAACAGAAATTTAAAGTATTGGAAGGGAAACGTGTAGGGCTTATTACTAATCCTACAGGTGTAGACAATAATATGAAGTCTACCATCGACATACTGCACGAAGCCCCGAATGTAAAACTGGTAGCACTGTTTGCCCCCGAACATGGGGTGCGTGGCGATGCTCATGCGGGCGACCATGTAGACAATGTGACCGACCCAAAAACTGGATTGCCTGTTTATTCCTTGCACGGAAAAACAAGAGTGCCTACTCCCGATATGCTCAAAGGTATAGACGTACTCGTTTACGATATACAGGATATTGGTTGCCGCTCGTTTACATATATCAGTACGATGGGGCTGGCTATGCAGGGTGCGGCCGAGAATAATATCGAATTTATTGTACTCGACCGTCCTAATCCTCTCGGAGGTTTAAAAGTAGAAGGTGGCCTAGTTGACGATAAATTTATTTCCTTTGTAAGCCAATTCAAAATACCGTACGTCTATGGACTTACCTGTGGCGAACTGGCGATGTTGCTCAATGGTGAGAATATGCTGTCGAAACAATGCAAACTACAAGTAGTGAAGATGAAAGGATGGAAACGTAAAATGATATATGAAGAGACCGGACTGCAATGGATTCCGTCTTCTCCGCATATCCCGCAACCGGTATCGGCTGTGTTCTATCCTGTATCGGGCATACTCGGCGAACTGGGTTACTTATCGATAGGCGTAGGATATACTATTCCGTTCCAGATGTTTGCTGCAGAGTGGCTCAAAGCCGAAGAGCTGGCAGCTAATCTCAATCGCTTGCATCTGCCCGGAGTACATTTCAGGCCGATGTATCTGAAACCGTTCTATTCGGTAGGACAAGGGAAACAGCTCGAAGGCGTACAGGTACACATTATGGATTACCAGAAAGCACGCCTATCGGAAATACAGTTCTACGTGATGCAGGAAATAGCAACCTTGTATCCGGATAAGGCTGTCTTCGATAATGCGAACGACAAGCGTTACAGAATGTTCGATCAGGTATCCGGAAGTGACTATGTAAGGCTCAACTTTGCTAAGAACAATAGATTCGACGATATAAAAGACTTTTGGTATAAAGAAGTAGAACCATTCAAAAAAGTGTCGAAGAAATACTATCTTTATAAATAAAACCTAACCTGTAAATCGTAGTATGGAAAAGAAACAAAGCAGCAGGCTCTTATCGCTGGATGTACTCAGAGGTATAACTATAGCGGGTATGATAATGGTTAACAACCCCGGATCGTGGAGTTATGTGTATGCACCTTTAGGGCACGCACAATGGCATGGGCTGACACCTACCGATTTGGTATTCCCGTTCTTCATGTTCATTATGGGAATTTCCACATATATATCGCTGCGTAAGTTCAACTTTGAGTTCAATAAACCTACCCTATTCAAAATATTGAAGAGAACAGTTGTTATCTTCCTTATAGGTCTGGGCTTAGGCTGGCTGTCTTTGTCTTTTCGCACATACCATGATTTATCAGGTGAAGAACTTGGATTCCTCGAGCGATTTTTCAGAGCCATTACCAATTTCGAGCATATACGCATACTGGGTGTAATGCAGCGGTTGGCCATTACCTATGGTGCTACAGCATTGATAGCCATTCTTGTGAAACATAAATATATTCCCTATATCATTGTGACTACACTGGTGGGCTATTTTCTACTCCTGCTATTCGGCAATGGATTCGAGTTTAGTGAAGACAACATCATCTCAGTATTCGACAGAGCAGTACTCGGTGTAAACCATATGTACAAAGATAGTGGATTGGCTATCGACCCCGAAGGGTTACTCAGTACAGTACCTGCTATTTGTCATGTACTAGTCGGATTCTGTTGCGGTGAACTGCTGTTATCCACTAAAGATAACTACGAACGGATAACACGACTTTTCATCATAGGCGCGATACTTACGTTTCTTGGCTTTTTGCTGAGCTACGGATGTCCTATCAACAAAAAGATATGGTCGCCTACGTTCGTATTGGCTACATGTGGTCTGGCAGCAACATTACTGGCTTTACTTATATGGATCATCGACATCAAAGGTCATAAGAAATGGAGTGTATTCTTCGAATCGTTCGGCGTAAATCCGCTTTTCATCTATGTGGCTGCAGGCGTATTCTCCGTTATACTGGGAAGCACCTTCATCACATACGATGGTAATGCAATCAGCCTCAAAGGTTTTATTTACAGTATCTGCTTACAGCCGTACTTGGGCAACTATTTCGGATCGTTGATCTTTGCCCTGCTGTTTGTCGGATTCAACTGGGTGATCGGAAACATATTGTATAAAAAGAAAATATATATTAAGATATGATATTACTGGCAGACGGAGGTTCTACCAAAGTCGATTGGCGTTTGGTAGACGGCAATAAAGAGATAGCACAAATAACTACAAAAGGAGCTAACCCGTTTTTCCGTACAAGGGAAGATATCAGCAGCGAGCTTGCTGCTATACTGAAACCCGCTGTTAACGGACAGACATTAGACGGTGTATTCTTCTTTGGTGCAGGATGTGCTTCCCCCGAAAAAAACAAGATAGTCAAAGATGCAATAGCAGACAATATAAGAGCCTCTTACATAGATGTAAACAGTGACTTGCTAGCCGCCGCTAAAGGATTGTGCGGCGACCGGAAAGGTATAGCCTGCATCATCGGTACAGGCTCTAATTCGTGTTTCTATGATGGCAACGAGATAAAAGAGAACATCTCACCGCTGGGCTATATACTTGGCGACGAAGGTAGCGGAGCTGTTATAGGCAGACTGTTTCTCGGAGCATGCCTCAAAAATCAACTGACTCCGGGCATTAAAGAGAAATTCCTGAAAGAGTATGACCTCACTCCTACTCTCATTCTCGACCGTGTGTACAAGCAACCTATGGCGAACCGTTTTCTGGCAAGCCTTTCGCCTTTCCTAATCAATAATCTGGGAGATAAGACAATCTATAACCTTGTATACAATGCCTTTAAGGAGTTCTTCATGAAGAATGTGATGCAATACGACTACAAGAATAACGAGACGCACTTTACCGGTTCGGTAGCTTATCATTACCGTGATGTATTGCGAAAGACCGGTACAGATCTCGATATCAGTGTCGGCAATATCGTTCAATCACCGATGGAAGGACTTATCAGGTATTATGGTACTCAGCAACCAATTAGCAATTTGTAAAACAGATAAGAATGACATTTATAAAGATAACAGAGCAACCTTCTCTGTATGACAATCTGGAAGATAAATCGGTGCTGGAATTACTCACCGACATTAATCGCGAAGATCAGAAAGTTGCTCTTGCCGTAGAAAAAGCAATACCACAGGTAGAGAAGCTGGTAAGCCAGATTGTGCCGCGCATGCAGCAGGGAGGGCGCATCTTTTATATGGGTGCGGGAACAAGCGGACGACTCGGTGTACTGGATGCTTCCGAAATACCGCCCACATTCGGAATGCCTAAGACACTCGTCATAGGACTTATTGCTGGAGGCGATACGGCGTTGCGCAATCCGGTGGAAAAAGCCGAAGACAATATGGAAGCCGGATGGAACGATCTGCAGGCACATAACATCAATGATAAAGATACCGTGATAGGCATTGCAGCGTCGGGTACTACACCTTATGTGATAGGCGCTTTGCGCGAAGCACGCAGGCATGGCATACTTACTGCATCTATTTCCAGCAATCCCGATTCGCCTATTGCACAAGAGGCAGAAATACCGATCGAAATGATTGTAGGTCCTGAATATGTCACAGGCAGTTCCCGTATGAAATCGGGTACAGGTCAGAAAATGATCCTGAATATGATCACTACGGCTACCATGATAAAAATGGGACGTGTAAAAGGAAACCGCATGGTAAATATGCAACTGTCGAATGCCAAGTTAGTGGACAGAGGTACACGCATGGTATCGGAAGAGCTTGGATTAGACTATGAGCAATCACAACGGCTTCTGTTGCTGCATGGCTCTGTAAAAAAGGCTGTGGACGCTTATCGGGAAGAGAATAAGTAAAGAACTCTTATAAACACTCTGTCATGCTGACCAAAGGGAAAGATCTCATTCAACACGAGAGATGCTTCACTTCGTTCAGCATGACAGAGTTATTATACCCTTTCCCACATATTGCCATATCTCTTAATTTATTCTAATATAGAACGATAGATACCCCCGATCTTATCACTTTTACCTATCTTTATCACAATATTAATAAGTATTAACCCAGATCGGTATAAAACACGTGTATCCGTAATGCACTAATGCTCTGCATTATGAATACACACCGTATAATCCTTAAACTAAATTATTTACACATGAAATCATTAAAAGAATTGACTTCTCAGAGCCTGTTGCTGTTAGGTTCGGCAATAGCATTGTCGTTGGCATCGTGTAGTAGCGAACCGCAACACAACACCCTCACCGAGAAAGAAAAAGCCGAAGGTTGGCAACTGCTGTTCGACGGTACCACAATGACCGGATGGCGCGACTACAACGGCACTACTCTCACTCAGCCGTGGCATGTAGTAGACGGATGTATTCAGGCTAAAGGGGATGGCAGCGATGCCAGTGGCTACATCGTTACCGACAAGCAGTATGAGAACTTTGAACTGTCGTGGGACTGGAAACTGTCGAAAGGTGGAAACAGTGGGATGCTGTATCATGTGGTAGAACGTCCGCAGTATAACGTGCCTTACGTTACAGGCCCCGAATATCAGTTGATAGATGAGCCAAATTTTGACGGAGTGCTAGAGCCTTGGCAACGGCTTGGTGTAGATTATGCTATGTATCTGCCAGATACTACCAAGATGAAGGTAAATCCGCAAGGTGAATGGAACAATGCCCGCATTGTATTCGACAACGGTCATGTAGAGCATTGGCTCAATGGTGAGAAGATACTCGAGTTTGAAGCATGGACAGACGACTGGTTTGCCCGTAAGAACAGCGGCAAGTGGAACAATGCACCGGAATACGGATTGGCACACAAAGGAGTTATCTGCCTGCAAGATCATGGTTCTCCGGCTTCGTTCCGCAATATAAAGATAAAAGAGCTGCCACGCAAGACCAAAGAGGTAAGCCTGTTTAACGGTAAAGACCTCAACGGATGGGAAGCATACGGCACCGAGAAATGGTATGTGAAAGACGATCTGTTGGTGTGCGAAAGCGGCCCCGACAAGCAATACGGATACCTTGCCACACGCGAGTATTACGATGATTTTGATCTCACAGTAGAGTTCAAGCAGGAAGCCGATGGCAACTCAGGCGTATTTATCCGCTCGTTCATCGAAGAAGGTGTGAAAGTCAACGGATGGCAGGTGGAAGTAGCTCCGAAAGGGCACGGCACAGGCGGCATCTACGAGTCGTACGGTCGTGGCTGGCTGATACAGATACCGAAAGAGAAAGAAGAATTCCTCAAAGTTGGCGACTGGAACACTATGCGCATACTGGTTGAGGGCAATAAGGTTACCACATGGCTCAACGGTAATGAGATGATCACCTTCGATGACGAGATGATAGGCAAAGGACAAGGACGCATCGCCCTGCAAATACACGATGGCGGCGGCATCAAAGTCCTATGGCGCAACTTGAATATAAAAACATTATAATCAACTCATACACAGATATATAAAGAGCGGATACATCTACTGTATCCGCTTCTTATTTATGTCTGATAATCAAATGATTACTTCTTCTTATCGTCTTTCTTCGATTCCGGTGCAGGTTTAACCTCTGCTTTAGGCTCTTCTTTCACAATCAGTTCTTCTTTCTTTTCTTCTACTGGTGCCAACGGAATAACTGCTCCCGACTTTTCAGCATCACCTTTCAGATAAGACGGAAGGCTCATTCCTGCCATATTGAACAAATCGTTTAACGGAGGAACAGACTTCATCAGCCCCGACACGAAATTAGCTGTAGTAGTATTACCGTTCGTATTGCCTCCTGCAGAATCCCATACAGTAACTTTATCGATCTTAAGATTCTTAATAGCTTCAACCTGTGTTTTAACCAACTCAGGCAATTTCTCTATCAATAATAACTGGTATGCTGCCACCGGATCACCGTTAGCTGCACCAACCACGCCTTTGTAACCTTCAGCCTGTTTCGATAGTATTTCATACAAACCGCGTGCTTCTGCATCCATTTTGGCAAAAATAGCGTCTGCTTCCCCTTTTGCCTGCTCGCGCATACGTTCGGCTACAGCCTGTGCTTCAATGATTATTTTCTGCTTTTCTATTTCAGCAGGTACTACAATGTTTGCTATCTGTGTAGAACGTTCTCTTTCCGAACGTGCCATTTCGGCTTTTTGCTCTGCCTGATAAGCTTCTTCGAGGGCTTTAGCCTGTTGCACCTTTTCGGCAGCAACAGCCAGACGGGCGGCTTCTGCTTCTTTTTCACGGCGAAGGGCATCCGAGCCTGCAATCTCTATCTTGGCCGTATTTTCACCTTTTACAGCTATTGCATTTGCTTCTGCTGTTTTCACACGGGTATCTCTGTCAGCTTCAGCCTTACCGATAGATTCATCCCTGAATGCTCCGGCAATGCTTACTTCCTTATCTTTCTGAGCAATAGCGACTGAAACATCCCTGTCCCTGTGAGTTTCTGCAATCTGCACATCACGTTGTCTGTCGGCAACAGCCTTACCTGTTTCCCCCATTTTTTCCTGCTCGGCAACACTTACCTTTGCTTCATTTATCGCTTTGGCAGCAGCTTCCTTACCCAAAGCTTCGATATAGCCCGATTCGTCATTAATATCCGTTACGTTCACGTTTATCAGTTTCAAACCGATCTTACGAAGTTCAGTATCCACATTCTTTGCAATATTGTCAAGGAATTTATCGCGGTCAGAGTTGATTTCCTCAATCATCATGGTAGCAATAACCAGACGCAACTGTCCAAAAAGGATATCTTTTGCTAATTCCTGAATCTGAGAAGTAGTCAGTCCCAAAAGCCTTTCAGCAGCATTGTTCATATTCTCTTTCTCTGTCGAAATAGCTATCGTAAAGCGACAGGGAACATCCACACGGATATTCTGCTTACTCAGCGCACTTGTCAGGTTAGCTTCTATCGAAATAGGTTTCAGATCGAGATATGCGAAATCCTGAATTACAGGCCATATAAACGAACCACCACCATGAATACACTTGGCCGAAGCTCCGCCTGTTTTTCCGTAAACGACCAGAATCTTGTCTGACGGACAGCGCTTGTATCGCGAGGTCATCACCAAGATCAGGACGATTACAACTACCACGAGGACTACGCCTACCGTAACTCCTCCTCCTAATAATCCATCAATCATAGTTTCAAATTAAATTTATATATATTATTCATTTTATTCGTTCAGTGGCGCTACCACCAGTATATCACCTTCCAGTGCAAGGACTTTTACGATAGAGCCGTTCTTTATTTCGTGCGCACTTGTTGTCACTGCACCCAATTCGTGAGTAGAGCCGCGCACACTGATAAATATTTTACCCTTACCCGACTTTGCGGCAGGAATGGTCATATATACATCAGCCGTTTTACCTACCGTATCTTCGAGTTTAAACGTATTGTCTTCCGATAATCTCATCAGCAGTCTGATAACGAAGAAAAATATAGCGATAAATATTATACCCACAATCAGGGCGATAACACCTAGCACTATTTTATTATCGATAGCCGTATATAACGATGCTCCCGTCCAGCCGAATCCCAGAAAGAAGTTCACCAGATTCCGGAGCGAAAACAGTTGGAATGGGTGGTCTCCTCCATCCAGATTGCTGTCGAAGTCGGCATCCACACCCGTATCGGTGTCTGCTCCTATAAACGACATTATAGTTTGAATGATGAACACAACACTGGCTATGATGGCAATATACCAATAGACCTGTTGTGTAGAATCCATGCTGGCAAAGAACTCTTTCATAATTGCAGTTTGATTTTATAGTTATGTTTTAAATAGATTAATACAAAAATAAGATTTTTTTGGAAACATACAATACCTAACATACAGCAAGATTCAAGAAATTCCGCATTTCTAAAATCTGGCCTTCTCCCACCCTATCAAAGCCGCTTTTCGTCCGGTGTCCCAATGATATTGCCCAAGTACACCCGACGACCTGATCACACGATGGCAGGGTATCAGGTAAGCCACAGGATTCTCACCTATGGCAGTTCCTACTGCCCTGCTTGCTTTCGCATTATCTACATAGCCGGCTATATCGCCGTATGCAGCTAATTGTCCCGCAGGGATTCGCAATAAGGTTTCCCATACTTTCAGTTGAAAGTCCGTACCTTTTACATGCAGCTTTATTTGTTCCGGCATTGTCCAGTCCTGCCTGAATATATGTAACGCATTCTGCTGCATACTGTCTGTCAACTGCCTGTATTCGGCATTCGGGAAAAGTATCTCCAACTCTGACAATACGACTTCCCTGTCGTCTGCAAATGCCATGTAACAGATACCTTTGTCAGTAGACGCAATCAATATTTCCCCGAAAGGCGTTTCTGCAAAACTGTAATTTATTGTAAGATTCTCTCCGCCATTCTTATATTCGCCCGGTGTCATGCCTTCTATATTCACGAAAAGGTCGTGCAAACGCCCTGTGCCCGATAATCCGACTTCGTATGCCGTATCGAAAAGTGTAGCTTTACTCTCTTTCAGCATTTTTTTAGCATTCTCTATGCTGATGTATTGCAGAAATTTTTTAGGACTGACTCCCGCCCACTCGGTAAACATACGCTGAAAGTGGTACGGGCTAAGCGACACATGCTCCGCAACCTCGTCCAAATCGGGCTGAGATGTATAATTCCCATATATATAATTTATCGCCTCTTTTATGCGACTGAAATCTATTTTTTCCTGCTCTTTCATAATCTGTAAATTTAGAATAATAATATAAAAGTAACAGTATGCAAAATCAAAATAAACCCGAATCTTGCGGAAAGCGAAAAAGGTAACAAAGGTAACACATTTGTAGCTGTTATTTTTGTTGTTGCTTTTTTATCCTTGTAGGGGCAGCCCCGCGTGTCTGCCCGTTTATTTATTTTTCAGGCGAACACATGGATTCGCCCCTACAGCTTATTCATTTTAACTAAAAGCTGACATTCCTGACGATTTTCACTATATTTGTCCGAACATCAGTTATTAATATGAAAACACTTTTAACTATAGCTCTACTTGCCATATCCATCTCTTTCAGCTCTTGTGCAGTCATCAACTCTCTTTTGGGATTAGACGAATGCGGTTATCCTGACTGTGACAGGCTATGTGTCGAAAACTGTAATTACTGTATGATTCACTGTGATACATACAACGTGCCTTCGGACTTAAATGCCAAAGTCGGCAAATCACTCGATAAACAATTAGAACCCTATAAATACAAGCAGAAAAAATAGCTTGTACAGTTAGTTTTAACTAAAAGCTTACATTTTTGACAAGTTTACTAGGTTTTAGTCTACTAGCATGCTAGCACAAATTCCTCTTTTTCTAGTACACTCCATTTTAACTAAAACCTTACAAACATTACACATTTTGCACTGTTTTTTCTATCTTTACGCTAATTTTTAATTGGCTTCGCCAATTTATCAATTCAAAGAACGCTATTTTCAATCGGGCTGATTCAATCAGCCCCTATATTCATAATTTATAATTCATAACTTATAATTACTCCCATCTTATAGATAAACTTCTCATACAATAATTCACTATCCGACGGCAAAAATCATACATCTATACTATGATACTTATGACCGAATGAAATATATTTTGTATTTTTGACGGACTTTTTTGAAAAATATAAACAACTATATATGAATATTTCTTACAACTGGTTGAAAGATTACCTCGATTTCGATTTATCACCGGAAGAAACATCTGCCGCCCTTACCTCACTGGGGCTCGAAACAGGCGGAATAGAAGAAGTGGAAACCATCAAAGGAGGACTCGAAGGCCTTGTTATAGGCGAAGTCCTTACCTGCGTAGACCATCCCGATTCAGACCATCTGCATGTTACTACTGTAAATGTAGGGGAAGGTGAACCATTACAAATCGTATGCGGCGCACCGAATGTAGCTGCCGGACAGAAAGTAGTGGTAGCTCTTGTTGGCACAACACTATATTCAGGTGATGAGCCATTCAAAATAAAAAGATCGAAGATCAGAGGTACCGAATCTTTTGGTATGATATGTGCCGAAGACGAAATAGGCCTGGGCGCCAGTCATGCGGGTATCATCGTACTTCCTGCCGATGCCAAAGTAGGTACGCCCGCCAAAGAATATTACAATATAAAGAGTGAATATGTACTCGAAGTAGATATTACCCCTAACCGCATAGACGGATCTTCACATTACGGTGTAGCACGCGATCTGGCAGCATACTTGAAACAGAATAAGCTGAAAGGAAATCTGCATCTGCCGTCTGTAGATAACTTCAAGATAGACGAACCGAATGGCGGTATCGGTATAAAGGTAGAAAACACCGAAGCCTGCCCACGTTATGCAGGAATCACAATAAAAGGTGTAGAGGTAAAAGAAAGCCCTGAATGGCTCAAAAACAAGCTTACCCTTATCGGTCAGCGTCCGATCAACAACATTGTAGATGCTACAAACTATGCAATGTTGGGACTGGGACATCCGTTCCATGCTTTCGATGCAGCATATATAACAGGCGGACAGGTAATAGTGAAAACATTACCCGAAGGAACTAAGTTTGTAACACTCGACGAAGTAGAACGCACCCTGAGCGACAGAGACCTGATGATATGCAACGACAAGGAAGGTATGTGTATCGGTGGGGTTTTTGGCGGTATGAAATCGGGGGTAACAGAAAATACAAAAGACATATTCCTCGAATGTGCCTACTTCAATCCTACATGGATACGCAAGACTGCGCGTCGTCACGGATTGAATACAGATTCATCTTTCCGCTTTGAGCGTGGTTGCGATCCTAACGATACGCTCTATGTACTGAAATATACAGCCATGCTGATACAACAGATAGCAGGAGGTAAGATTACAGGCGAAATACAAGATATATATCCTAATCCGATACAAAAACCAAAAGTAGAATTATCTTACAATAAGGTAAATGCACTTATCGGCAAGCATATAGACAAAGACACTGTGAAGTCGATACTCGACAGCCTCGAAATAGGCATAGAAAAAGAAGACGGTGATATACTTACCCTGTCTATACCAACATACAGAGTAGACGTATTGCGCGATGTGGACGTGATAGAAGACATCCTGCGTGTATATGGCTACAATAATGTAGAAATCGGTGAGGAAGTGAAATCGAGCCTTTCGTACCAGTCGCCTACCGACAAAAGTTACGATTTGCAGAATCTTATTTCCGAACAGCTTACAGGCGGCGGATTCTACGAGATAATGAACAACTCGCTGACTAAAGAGTCTTACTATGCCGAATCGGAACTGTATCCTATCAAACATTGCGTACATCTGATCAATCCGTTGAGTACCGATCTGAGCGTTATGCGTCAGACTTTGCTGTACGGAGGATTGGAAAGTATTGCTCATAACCGCAACCGTCAGAACTCGGATATACGTTTCTACGAATTCGGTAACTGCTATTACTACGATGCCGACAAGAAAGTGGAAGGTGAAAACCTGCGCGAATATGCAGAAGACTTCCGTCTGGGGCTATGGATTAGCGGCAACAGCATAGACAATAGTTGGGCAGCTGCTAACGAAAAATCATCCGTCTATCAGTTGAAAGCTTATGTAGAGAATATACTGACGCGTCTGGGAATTCCATCCAGCAGATACGATTATGTACAGGCAGCGAATGAAATATTCAGTGCTGCTATCGACATACAAGCCAAAGGAAAAGGTAAGTCGCTGGGAATGCTCGGTATTGTAAATAAAAAGACACTAAAAGCGCTCGATATAAATACAGAAGTTTACTTTGCCGAACTCAACTGGGATTCGCTGATGAAAGAGATAAAGAAACACAGCATTACATATAGCGAGATATCCAAATTTCCTGCCGTTAAGCGCGATTTAGCTTTACTGTTAGATAAAAATATATTGTTTGACCAGATAGAAAAAATCGCATACAAAACCGAACGTAAGCTACTGAAAGATGTAAGCCTGTTCGATGTGTATGAAGGTAAGAACCTACCGGAAGGTAAAAAATCGTATGCGGTGAATTTCGTATTGCAGGATGATGAAAAAACACTGAACGACAAACAGATAGACGCCATCATGCAAAAGATACAGAAATCGCTCGAAAGCGAACTTGGCGCACAATTACGCTGATTATGTTATAAAATTCCGTGTCGGCATGAGTGGTCCGGATATTTTATTTTGCACATAATAAGTAATTTACATACTGAAAATAAGAATAATAAAACATAGAAAAATGCAGCAGAAATCGTATCTTTCCGCTGCATTTTCATTTTTTAATCATACAACAACCTCGATACAAATGTCTGCCGGAAAAAGAAAACTACTGAGCCAACGACACCCTGTACTTTATTTTCTTGCCGTATGGTTACGCAGAATCAGGCGTTATGGCGACTGGTATTTGGGTGGAAGAAAGTACAGTAGAAATATAACCTCTGCCCCACTTCCTTTCAGAATCAAAAAACATCAGTCCGTATTGCTGAAAAAGCTGGGAGAAAGCGATATGCAGTTACAGATCAATAAAGTAACAAATCTGCGTATTGCAATAGAGAACATCAATGGAATTATTGTCAGACCGGGAGAAACATTCTCTTTTTGCAAACTGGTAGGCCTGCCCACTCGTCGCAGAGGATTCCTCGAAGGGATGGAATTATCTTTCGGAAAAGCACGTGCGGGTATCGGAGGTGGTATGTGCCAGATTTCAAACCTTATACACTGGCTGGTCATACATAGTCCGTTGACTGTCACCGAACGCTATCATCACTCGTTCGATCCTTTTCCTGACGATGGCCGTGTACTTCCCTTTGGCAGTGGGGCAACTGTATTTTATAATTACAGGGATTACCAATTTACCAATAATACGCCTTATACTTTTCAGATAAACCTGTGGCTGACTGAAAAATGCCTTGAAGGAGAACTCCGCATCGATAACGAACTCGACTTTGCATACCATGTGTTTGAGAAGGAACACCAGTTCCTCCTGATTGGAGAAGAGTTTTACCGTAAAAATGAAATATGGCGTAACAAAATTCTTAAATTTGAAGGAGGCAGGGTTATTGATACTGAGCTTATAACTAAAAATTTTGCACTTGTGACTTATACACCCGAGAGTTATATAGAACAGAACCACACCTCGTAGTTATTATATAGATAAATTGTCCCTTATATCCGATATTTTTTATACTTTTGCCTAGCAAAAATAAACGATTAGAATTTTAGATATTTATGGGAAGAGCGTTTGAATACCGCAAAGCGACAAAAATGAAACGCTGGGGCAACATGGCCCGCGTGTTCACAAAATTAGGCAGACAAATAACAATAGCAGCTAAAGATGGCGGTCCTGAACCGGATACTAATCCGCGCCTACGTGTATTGATGCAACAGGCGAAGAAGGAAAACATGCCTAAGGACAATGTAGAACGTGCTATAAAGAAAGCTATATCGAAAGACGAAGCCGACTACAAAGAGGTAAATTATGAAGGATACGGCCCTTACGGTATCGCCATTTTTGTAGAAACAGCCACTGATAACCCTACACGTACGGTAGCCAATGTACGCAGTTACTTCAATAAGCATGGCGGCTCACTAGGAACATCGGGCAGCCTTGAATTCTTGTTCGAGCACAAATGTGTATTCAAAATATCGGCTAAAGAAGGCGTTTCACTCGAAGATCTCGAACTGGAACTGATCGACTTCGGTGTAGATGAAGTAGAACAGGATGGTGACGATATAATCCTGTACGGCGAATTCAAATCTTATTCGGATATACAGAAATATCTGGAAGAAAACGGATTTGAGATTCACAGCGCAGAGTTTGAGCGCATCCCTAACGATCTGAAAGAACTGACAAAAGAACAGCAGGAACAGATTCAGAAATTACTGGATAAGTTTGAAGACGACGACGATGTGCAGAACGTTTTCCACAATATGCAGGAAGATGTAGAGGAAGAATAAAGAACACTCATATATTATAATGTAAAAACTGTAGGATAGCCATCTTACAGTTTTTTTATTACATTTGCAGTAGAACGCATCAATGAGAATTATGAAATATCCATTAATTTTCCTGTTATTTCTAAGCTATTGTAACATAATCAATGCTCAGGCATATCGCACACAGGTCATTTCACCCGAAATACATACCATACAGGTGAATGTAAACGGTAATCCGAGCCTGAATCCGGTACTCCGACTTAATAGTGGAGACGCAATATATATCAGTTTCGACCGCATAGGCGAGAACTCTTATGACAGATTGCGCTATCGCATTCTGCACTGCGATGCTTACTGGTTGCCCAGCAGGGGAATTTCCGACATAGACTATCTCGATGGTTTCAATGATAATCTGATAGAGGATTATAACCCGTCAGTGAATACAACAGTCGATTATACGCATTTCAATCTGTCTATACCCAATAAAGACGCAGGTGTAAAATTATCGGGCAATTATGCCGTAGAAGTGTACGAAGAAGGTATGCCCGACAAAGTGCTGTTTACAGCATGCTTTTCGGTAGTTGATCCCATGCTGAGTATTGGCATCACCATATCGTCGAATACCGATATCGACTTTAACCGCCATCATCAGCAGTTATCGTTTACGCTGCATCACCAGACACTGAATATACGTGATCCGCGTAATGATCTGTTTGTATTCGCCCAGCAGAATAACAGGCTCGACAATGAACGGAAAAATATAAAGCCTACCTATATCAATCCAAATAAACTGATCTACGAACACAACAAGGAATTGATATTTGAAGCTGGAAATGAATACCGTCGTTTTGAAACATCGAGTTACCGCTACAATGGTATGAACGTGGCACACATAGAATATGTGCGTCCCGGTTACGAAATGGATATAGTGACAGATAAGGTGAAAGCGAACCGCTCATACAGCTACGATCAGGATCAGAACGGACGCTTCTATATCCGCAGCAATGAAACCGAACTGAGCGACACAGAAGCCGATTATTTTACGACTAACTTCTCACTGGCTATGGATAGCCCGTTGAACGAAGATATATACATAAACGGAGCTTTTACCAATAATACCTTCTCTGATATGTATAAGATGAAGTATGACTTCAACAAGAAAGAATATCGCCTGTCATTGCTATTGAAACAAGGGTTATACAATTATCAGTATCTGGTGAAGGATGGCAACAAATTCTCGACAGCAAAAACAGAAGGTAATTACTTTGAAACAGAGAACGAATATACGGTATATGTATATTACCGTCCTACAGGACAGCGTTACGATAGCCTGATAGGTGTGCAGACTTTACGTTCGCGAGATAAGTAGTCCATTTATCAAGCCTTACGGCAAACGATCAACACTTTCTTTTCGTCATACAAAGTAGTGGCGAAAATATAAGTATCGCCTCCCTCCTTGAGCTTTGTCTTTTTTCGGATCTCCTGTACCGACAGGGGAAAATTACGTGTAGTTATATTAGCCTGTCCAAGCTTTGAAAGGTATTCTTTTATGTCCTGCTTACTCAGCGAACAAATATGTTCTATTACAAATCTTCGTCCCTGAAAATCGGTTCTCAGCACATCAGAAGTATATAAATGACTGCTTGGATGCAGTTTACGGAAAGAATATTCAGCAGCAATGCTTTTATATGCCCCTGCTTTCAATATCGAGGCATTCGGCTCATACAGATATTTATCCGGTTGTGAAGCATAATTTACAATAATAGTTTCTTCATCTTCCTTGCTAAAAGTGAAAGTATCTGTATTACCACCGGTTATATTGATACAGTGATACAATGTTTTATCAGCGGTTTTTCTTTTAACGAAAAGCAGTTCTTTCACCTCATTGTTTACACTGATAATGTGAACATCCGAGACATTCTTCATAGACCGTACAGCCAGTGATATATCCAGCATGGGCGATAATTTTATCATCACCATTCCGGCTTTCTCATCCAGCAAATCTTCTATAGCAAGTATATCCGGCGTGCAATCTGATATCAGCACAGTCTTTTTACCTGTATCATCTCTGCGGGCAGGATCTATATATATCATAGACACAGATGGCATAGCAGACAGATAGTCAGCACCGTTACTATTAATAACGGTGACATTATTCAACCCCAGCACATCGAAATTATGACGGGCAATCGTTGTCAATTCCGATTGTAATTCTATGTATGTAGCCTCTTTAAAGCTTAGCGAGATAAACGAAAAATCCACGCCGAACCCTCCTGTCAGGTCAGCCATAGATACACCTCCATACAACGCCGCTTTATAACGTGCAGTCTGCTCCGATGAACTTTGCTCCATCGACAACGATCTGGGATATACAATATGATCGTGGGAATACCATGTGGGAATCTTACCTTTCGCTACGCGCCGGCCTGAAATCTGCCTGATGGCAAGCTCCATATCTATATCGGGATATTTTTTCGATTTCAGAGCCAGAGAATGTATATCGTCCTGTTCGTGCTCATTTACAAAACGTATCAGATCGGCAGACAGATTTATTTCTTCCATTTCAGAAAATGGCTTAATGAACTGTCGCGCTTTGTAGAATCGGGAACTATCGGTTTTATGGTATCGGTTCTTGGCAATATTCTGAGCCGCTTGTTTTTAAACAAGTCTCCTATTCCGTCAAAGTCTTTCTTATATACGATACCAAAGCCCTGTGTCTGTGTCGATTTTTCAGATCTAAGACTCGTATAATAATATTTCTCGTTGTAGTGGTTATAAGCTTTTATACGCCATGTTCCGGAATTATTCAGCAAATATTCGATATCCACATCGGTGATCATGGCTTCCTGATCCAGATTCACATCGTTGCGGTATCCGAAGTTTCCGTTTATAAGCAACCTGTCGTTAAGCAATCTGCTCGACAAGATAAGCTCGGCCTCAGTAGAAGTCATTTCACTGTCGCTATAACGGATATTCGTACCCAACTCCCAACGGTCGTCTATCTGGCTTACAATCTTCGTTAACTGATTAGACAGGGTGGCCGAAGCAACCGCTGCAAAATCGGAAGTCTTATTCTCCTTGTTATCGTCAGGTGTATAGAATTTAGACATGATAAGCAGCATAGCAACCTGTTTGTTAATCATGTCTTCTGTATTGATAATGCTCTTCAACTGACGTTCTACCTCAGCATCGGACGAAGGGAAATCTATATCGAGTCCTACATTAGGATGCCTCAACGGTCCGGAAAGGTTCAGCACACAGTTAACAGGTATGGTCGTCAAACCTGTACTCTCCACCATATAGCGGCTCAGGTCTGTCAGGTTAGCTGTAATCTTATATATGGCCTTCACTCCGAGTACAGCCTGAAACGGGTCTCCGTCGAAACGCACACTACTGCCGTCCTGAATGGTAAACCGCCTTTCCATAATACGCTGGAAAGTGAAATTATAACTACCCCTGTTGATATTGTATGTTCCGTACAAGCGGGGTGACGACTTAGTACTCCATGAGAATTGCATAGCTCCGCTACCCGACCCTCTCAGTACATCTCCGCCAATAGGGTCCATAACCAGTTCGACCACAGCATCGGGAGTAGCATCCACATAGAAATTCATATTGATTTCCATATCGGAACTGGTCTGAATAGGTGCGGACTGATTAGAAGCTGTACTAATCGAATCTGTCGGTTCTTTCGACTTGAATTTGAGGAATGAATATTCGTTTACATATTCTTCCATAAAGTTCATACGCACCACCGTATTCTCTTCGGTACGCATACGTATATCTATATCCACCACCTTTTCGTCACCGCTGATAGAGCCGTTACCACTGGCAAATACTTTTCCATAAAACAGTGGATTCTGCACAGGAGTGGCATTATACAATAAGAAGTTGCTGGCTCTGAGATCGACCAGATACATAAAATTCTGGAAGAAGTCGTGCGATACTTTACCGCTTGCCAATGCCTTATTTTTATTCTGATCGAGTAATGTAATATCGTTGAAGTAAATGAGGTCTTTCTTCATATATACGGTATCGGTAAACGAGTATCTGGTATTAAGGAAATTAATTCCCAATTCACCGTTTTCGATAAAAGCCTTCCCTTCGACCGTTACATTAGAAAAGTCTCCATAAAGGTGGACATTCCCCGTACCCCGACCTTTTATACCCTGAAATACAGCCTCAGCATATTTATTCAGGAAGCCAATATCGACACTATCGGCATCGAAGTTAATGGAAAGTCTTTGTTTGATAGGATCGAGCTCACCATCTACTTTTGTCCGTTTATTTTCTTTGCTTAGAATAAGTCCGTCCAATACAACTTTATTGGTTTCCTCATCGAGTTCGCTAAAGAGATTGAGATTTCCCAGATCGGTACCGTTAAATTTAAAATCCGACACTTGTAAGCGTGTATTGGCATACGGCTTGTTCTCTACAGTAGAGAAGAATATATTGCCTGTAGCCGCTCCGCCAAATTGCAGGGCATCTATAGCCAATGTCTGGAAAACGTATTCCAGATTGATATTCTTCAATTCGGCCTTTAATATATCGTTCGTATTCTTTTGAGAATATTTCCCGTTTATATTTATTTCCTGACTACCATCATCGTTATACACACGGAAATTGTTTACGGCATACAAACCTTCCTGAATCTGGATATGTGATTTCTCCATTTTCCAGCTTGCATTGTTCAACAGCAGTTCGCTGGGGAAAACATCTATATCCATTCTCAACGGGTCTTTATCTTCTCTGGTAAACAATGTAGATATGGCGAACTCTCCTTTAGCCTTTTGTTTTCCGTTGTTGAGCAGGGCTATATTGGTATTCACCAGATTGTCTTTCACCTGCGCTTTCAGTGTTATATCGTTTGTCACGTCTTTCTTGCCCAATACCAGTGCGTTTATGCTTGCATCTATCACATTGTCGGGATTATTGAGCATGACATATCCCGATTGTATTGTGGTACCGGCAGCCTTGATGGATGGGACGAACGCCTCAACCTTGAACTTGTCCTGCACGCTGTTGTAGAATCCGACTATCTTGGCAGGACTTAATATAGTCACAGGAAAATTGAGCACATTGCTGAGACTTTCGGTATTGTTGACCTGAAACTGAAAGTCCATAATGTTTACTTTATCTTCAGGCTTCTTTTTATCATTCCGCTGTATCAATGCAGGCAGATATTCGTATAATGTTTGCTGTACACTATTTATCAATGAAGAGAATGAATACGATCCGCTGATTTCCCCTTTGATAAGGTCTGATGTTATTTTCAAATTGCGGGCTTCCTCTTCACCCGATACTTCGACCAATAACTGATTCATCAGAAAAAGCTTATCTTCTCTGATGAAGTCGATAGAATCTACTTTTATATAACCTTTTGCATTGTCAATGTTGTTTCCTGTAAAGTTAGCATCTACAACGAACGACAGATATGAATGCGCCATTTTTTCAGCTATATGCAGATCGTCGAGTTGTACATTCTTTACACGTGCTTTAAAGTCGAGTATTGGATTTTCCTTATCGGTCAGATCCATCAGTCCGTTAACACTCAGCACCCCATTCGGATCGTTTATGTCAACTTGTCCGTCCACCTTCATTCCATCATAGCTGGCATTCAGGGCTATATCTTCATATCTATATCCTTTAAAGTCGAACGAATGAATATCTCCTTCCGCACTACCTCTGATTTTCCCATATTTAGGCTTTTCCAAATCGACTGTCAGATTAAGGCTAGCCTTATCCAGATCTTTATTTTCCAGTAATTTACCTAGCTCAAAATTGTTTGTAGACACCTTTCCCTTAACAAATGAACTTACTCCCGGCTTCGGATTAAATCCGAATAAGACATCTGTATTGACAATACCCAAAGCCGTTTCCAGACTTCCAAATGCAGTAAGTTGCTTGAGGTAACCCGACACATCGCCCTCAAACGAAATTGTGCCCAGACGTTTCAATTCCTGAGGCAATCGTGTTCTGTTTTGCGAGAAGTTATTTACAATGCTTTCTATCTCATTACTACTGAGTATCAGTTCGTCTATACTACCCAGTATATACATTTTATCCTTATCTCTCAGGTCTTTTATTTCGGTATTCGATACCAGGTGCAGTTCTTTACCATAATCGAGTATAAGATCTTGTACATTCAGATTGTCTATAGAACCTGAGATATGAGCCTGCAATGTTATCTCGTCTTTGAAATGTTGCAATGCCGGGGTAAATGCCGCCACATCTTTAGGTGCTATGCGCGATGGGGCAATAATACAATCCAGCGTAGCATAATCGAGTATTTTTGCGGTGTCACTATTTGGTGTCAGATCCAGCTCGCATCTGTCGAATTGCAGGTGCGATGAAGGCAGATAGAGATTGAATCCTCTGACAGATGCCTTCTTTCCCTGAGTAATCAGTCTGAATACCAGATCGGATATTTCCACTCCGCTTTTTTCTTTCAGGCTGATTTTTTTTACCTGTATATTCAGCGAATCGGATGCCAGAGACTTCAACGCAAGCTTTGCATGCAGGTCTGATACCCGAATATGATTGGCATCGAATGACAAAGAGTCTTTGAAAGGTTTGCCGTGTACATCGTATGTAAAATGTCCGTTAGTGACATTTACGGAATTGACCACAAAGTCGATCTTATTCTTTGGCTTGCTGTCGTCTTGCGGTTTGAAGGCATCTATTATGTACTGGATATTCAAAGGCGCTACCGAGTCTTGTTTCGACAAATGTACTTCAAAGTCAGTTAGCCATGCCGAAGTGATAACAATACGCCCTTCGAGCAAAGAGAAGAGGTCTACACCGGCAGATATCCGGTCGGCCATCAGTATTTTTTCGTTATTCTGTCCGTAGAGGTATACACTATCCAGTTCGAGTGTATTCACCGGCTTGAAATGAAGTTTGCCGATACCGAATTCGGTTCCCATCTTGTTCTTCAGTTCTTTTACAATAAGGTTCTTTGCATATTCCTGAAACGCAGGCATATTCAACAAACCATAAAGTAGTATTGCCAATCCGGCAATTATACCCAGAACAGATAAAAATATTTGCTTAAACCGTCTTATAACACTCTTTTTTTATTTGTACAAAAGTATCAAAAAAAAGCATCGGATGCCTTATTGAATCCTAGTTATATATCTTCTTTGTTTTACTATTAAGATAATTTAAAGAAATTTTCACTCCACAATATCGGGAAAGGGCTATATTTCTATCTTTCCGGCCAGTTTACTTATGCTAAGTCCCTGTACTATGATAGAGAATATAACCACAAAATAGGTAGCCGCTATGATGGCTTCCTTGTATGGCCCCTGAGCCAGAGACAATGCTAAAGCGATGGAAACACCGCCACGTAGTCCGCCCCAGACAAGGATTGTAATAGTTCCTTTAGAAAACTTTTCCTTGAACGGGATAATCATTGTAGGTATTTTGATAGAGATATAGCGGGCCAGTAGTACAATGATGATACTGGTCACCCCCAGAAACCAATAATGTCCAAGATCAGGGATAAGCAGTAACTCAAAACCGATAAACAGGAATAGTATAGCATTCAACACATCGTCTATCAGTTCCCAGAATACACTCAAATATCCTTGTTCTCCGGGCTTCTGGCTTAATATCTTGCGACGCGAATCACCGATTATCAATCCTGCCGACACCATCGTCAACGGCCCTGAAATACCCATAATCTGAGAGATCAGATAACCACCCATTACAACGGAAAGAGTGATAAGCACCGATAGTTTATAGTTTTTGGATGTACGCATGGCATAACTGCCCAATTCGCCGAGAGCAACTCCGATAAGGATACCTCCGACTGTCTCTTTCACCAAGAGCCACGACACACTGCCAAATGTCAGGTCTGCCATCGACTCCTGTCCGGTAGCAATGCTGTATATGATAGAAAACATAACCACAGCTACTCCGTCATTGAACAATGATTCGCCGGCAACTTTAGTCTCTAATGATTTAGACACTTTTGCTTCTTTCAATATTCCCAGTGTAGCAACAGCATCAGTAGGAGAAATCAGGGCTCCAAATAGTAAGCAGTAGATAAGTGGCAGCTTATGATATATATGCAATAGCGGAAATAGCAGATTGAGAAGATAATAGAGTGCAAATCCGATAACGAATGTAGATATGATTACACTGAAAGATGAGAACACTATCACAGGCAGCTTCTGTTCTTTGAGGTCTTTCAGGTTTATATTGATAGCACCCGCAAAAAGCAAAAAATTGAGCATACCGCCCATCAGTATCTGCGTGAAGTCCAGATGTCCCAGCATGGCGAAAAGATGCGGTACGGGATTGGATTCTATTATCCTGCCTATTATAACCACTCCCAGCGAAAACAGCATGGCTATGACCATGATGCCGATAGATGAGGGTAGTTTCAGAAAACGGATATTCAGATATGAAAATACCGTAGCTATTATAATGAGTACCGATAACGAAGAATATAAATCCATAGGCCTGTCAAGAGAGTAAAATTCATAAAAATATGAACGTAAATACTCTTAATTAGTTCATCTATAAAAACATTCTCCGCAATTTGTTTTGTATTACCGAGATATTAATCATCGTTGCCGCTGTCATCATCATCGTCATCGTCCAATGTTTTCGATATCTTTTCGATATTGAGGCTGCGTGCCATAGCATCGAATATTTCTTTATACGTACCTTCCTGATGGTAGATTTCTTCGTGCGTACCCGATTCTACCACGCGTCCATTTTTCATTACAAAAATCCGGTCAGAATCTATAATCTGCGAAATACTATGTGATATGATAATTACCGTACGGTCTTTTTTTATGGCATCCAGACTGTTTTTGATCTGCTCGGTAGCTACAGCATCGAGGCTGGCGGTAGGTTCGTCAAGGAATATGATTGGCGGGTTCTTAAGGAACATACGCGCAATAGCTATCTTTTGTTGCTGTCCGCCCGAAAGAGATAAAGCTGATGTCTGATAACCGTTTTCAAAAGTCATTATCTGATCGTGAATGTATGATTTCTTGGCGGCATCTATTACTTCTCCCTGTGTGGCATTTGGTTTGCCATAGCGGATATTTTCTTCTATCGTTCCGTTAAATATGTGATTCTTCTGCAATACCAACCCTATATTCTCGCGCAGGTAAGCCGTATCGTAATCTTTGAGAGATACGCCATCGAGCAATATTTCACCCGAATCGGGTTCATAGAATTTATCAAGCAGATTTATCAGCGTACTCTTACCTGCACCCGACAAACCCACCAGTGCTGTAGTCTGTCCCGGCAATATTTCCATATTTATGTCATACAATGTCTGTATAGCATTATCGGGATAGGTAAAGTCCACTTTCTTTATCTGAAATTTACCCCATACACGCCCTTTGTAACTACCCGAGTGTTCTATCTGGTGATCGGCTTTGAGTATATCGAAAAAGCTCTCCGAATATATCAGTGCATCGTTCATCTGGTCGTAGATGCGGTGTAGCTGGCGTATAGGAGCCGATACGTTGTTGAACAGCAATATATGGAACATGATAGCACCTATCGTCATTTCGCCGATAAGTACGAAATAAGCCGTAAGTATAATGATAATAACAATACCTATCTGCTCTACAAAGCTTTTGAGTCCGTCAAACAGGAAGCTGATCTTACGTGTCTTCATCTGCTGATCGGTCAGGCTGTTTTGCAGATCCATCTGTTTTTTGCTTTCTATATTTTCGCGGATAAAGGATTTGATAACAGTTATAGACTCGAGTATTCCCAAAATGCCCTGACTCTTATTCTCCCTGAGGTCTTTGATCGACCGCCGTGCACCGCTCATCTTTATAGCCTGTGTACGGCTCACATAGTAGTAAATCGGGATAATGCACAGTCCGACCAGCCCTACATAAAAATTAGCATTGAACATCATTATCAATGCCACGATAGAGTTGGCAAACAACGGTAATATGTCTATAAAGAAGTTCTGCACCAACCGGGTAAGGCTTTCCACTCCCCTGTCGATACGCGCCTGCATCTTTCCGGGCTGATTGCCACCTGATGTATAGAAAGCGAGCTGATAGGTAAGAATCTTATCTATAACAGACTGGGCCAGATCTTTGGCAATGAATATCCGCAGCTTTTCGCCGTAAAATTTTTGCCCGAACTGTATGAATGAATTGATTACCTCTTTAGAGATAAGTATAACCGAAATGGTAACGAGTATCGACAGCCCTTCCTGCAATCCTTTGTGGGCTTCTACCAGTCCGTTGATCTCATCGACCGTATAGCGCAACACCCACGCATTTACCTGAGCGGTAAGCGAACCTATAAGTGTGAGTACCAGTGCCAGAACAACCAGCCAACGGTATGGATAAACGTATGGCTTTAGGTTTTTGAATAGTTCGAATAACGACATTGTGCAAAGTTTTTGCAAATATAACTTTTTATCGGATTCTTTGGTTCACCGATACCAAAGAATATTTATATCTTTGGTGCAACCTAAAGTCACAGACTTCTTTATTGCTCTTGTAAGTATAGCTACTAGAAACAGTTATAATTCAAGAGTATATCGTTAGAAGTTTTCTGTCACTTACACTGATATAACTTATGTTCAAAATACTACTGAATAACCGCTTCATCGGCGGGGCTATACTGCTGAATACGTTAATAACCATCTTATTAACGTTCAACACCCCTATAAACGGACTACTGGAGGCAGCAGATCATCTGATCACCATTCTTTTCCTTATCGAAATCATTTACAAAATATACATCTACAAAAAGGAGTTTTTCAAGGACGCAACCAATGTTTTTGACATGATATTGATATTGGTAGCCTCTATACCACTATTCCTTATCTTATTCGGCAAGCATCCGACCGATCTCAATTATTTACTATTACTCAGAATATTCAAACTGTTCAAGTTTATCAGGTTCGGTAAGTTTATCCCCAACTTCAGGAAATTGCTCAAAGACTTCAACAGAGCATTGAAAGCATCTGTCAGCCTGATACTCGGCGCACTGATAATACTGATTATCATCAGCACCATTCTCACCTATATATTTAAAGAGTCATATCCTACCCTCTTTGGCAATCCGTTTGAATCGGCATATACCGTATTTCGTATGCTTACAGTAGAAGGCTGGTACGAGATACCCGACCTTATGTCGGAAGGCATACCTTACATTTCGTCTGTTATGATCAGGCTGTTCTTCTCCGTATTTGTGTTTATAGGCGGCATGCTGGGAATGTCGTTCGTCACTTCCCTCATTGTGGACGAACTGGCATCAGACAACAATGACGAGCTTATATCGCATGTAAAACAGCTCGAGAGTAAGATCGACGAATTGCATGAAATGAATAAGGAACTGATGGATAAGCTGAAATAAGCAGCAGACTGTTCCCAAAATTTCTTTCTTTTGCTTAAAATAGCCTTAAGCATCTCTAAAAGGGTGAGAATAATACCGGATTATTTTTATCTTTGCGGGCGATTTATCAGAAATTGTTATGAACCAGAAATATCCTTCAGCTCTGCTGGAAAATGCAGTAAACGAATTTGCCAAGCTGCCCGGTATCGGACGTAAAACAGCTTTGCGGCTTATTCTGCATCTGTTGAGACAGGACAATACTGTGGTCGACAATTTCTCCGAAGCCCTTGTAAAGCTCAAGCATGAAGTAAAATACTGCAATGTATGCCACAATATATGCGACGACGAAGTGTGTCCTATCTGCAAAGATAAGTCGCGCGATTCATCTACCATCTGCGTAGTCGAAAATATAAAAGAAGTGATGGCAATAGAAAATACCATGCAGTACAGAGGTTTATATCATGTATTGGGGGGCATTATTTCACCGATAGACGGAATAGGTCCTGCCGACCTCGAAATAAATTCGCTGGTAGAACGCGTAGCACAGGGCAATATCAAAGAAATAATACTGGCGCTAAGCACAACAATGGAAGGTGATACCACTAACTTTTACATATATAAGAAACTAAGTCCATTCGACCTTAAAGTATCGATGATAGCCAGAGGAATATCTATCGGCGATGAAATAGAATATGCCGATGAAGTTACGCTGGGACGTTCG
This sequence comes from Dysgonomonas hofstadii, assembly GCA_040395895.1. GTDB lineage: Bacteria > Bacteroidota > Bacteroidia > Bacteroidales > Dysgonomonadaceae > Dysgonomonas > Dysgonomonas hofstadii_A. The sequence goes on along the minus strand of JBEBPN010000004.1, from coordinate 60,304 downwards.
ATACTCAACAGAACTTTATTTAACGAATCGTACAGAATGTAGATGCAAAAGACATTATCGTTTACTACGGAATAAAATTCTGTATATATGATAATTATAATTATATTTGCATCTCTTTTTTAAGAAAACTGACTATAACAAACAATACTGATTAATACAAAAACTAAAAACAAATAGACGATATGATTATTGCTGTAGATTTTGACGGTACGGTCGTAGAACATGAATATCCCAGAATCGGGCGTCCTATTCCTTTTGCTATAGAGACATTGCTGCAACTACAAAGAGACGGGCATACATTGCTCATGTGGTCGGTACGCAGCGGACGACTGTTACAGGAAGCAGTAGACTATTGTGCCGAAAAAGGACTGGTATTTTATGCAGCCAACAAGAATCATCCTGACGAAGATGTAGCTACTGCATCCCGCAAGTTGGATGCCGATATGTTTATAGACGACCGCAATCTGGGCGGACTACCCGATTGGGGTGTTATATACCATGCTATCAAAGCTATGGAAAAAGGTGAAACTTCTTTTGAAAGAATAATGATGTCGTCCGGTGAAAACCAACGTGTGCGCCGCAGAAAGAAAAACTTCTTTATCCGACTGGGCGAAATGTTTGAAAAAGATAAATACTAAAGCATACATACAGACCTCTATAGGCTAAAAATGCAAAAAGAATTGGAGAGAGAGAATATCATGGTAAAGGACACGACTGTAAATGTTCTGATACCTGTATATAAACAGGAAATGACCGGTTTAGAAAAGATCTCTTTCAATAATATATACAATACGCTAAATAGCCATCCGATCACAATAATAAAGCCCGAATCGCTGGATCTTTCGGCACTAAAGGAAGAATATCCGCTGATCGCTTTCGAGTCTTTCGACGACACATTTTTTAAAGGGATTACCGGATACAACAGGCTGCTTTTGTCAGCTGTATTCTACGAACGCTTCCTTAACCACACATACATTCTTATATGCCAACTGGACTCCTATGTATTCAAAGACGAATTGCTCCACTTTTGCAATAAAGGCTATGATTACATAGGTGCCCCATGGCTGAAAAAGAAAATTTACCAGAACTTTATAATGACTTTCTTTTTAGACAATAAAAAGAAGAGGTATAACAAGAAAGACAGGCCTTGCAGGCAAAACCTGTATGACAAGGTCGGCAATGGAGGATTCTCTCTGAGAAAAACACAAAGCTTTTGCGACGCTATCGAGAAGCACGCCGAACGTATCGCCTTCTATCTGTCGCACCAAAATGTACCATTATATAACGAAGACGTATTCTGGGCGATAGAGGTTCCCGAATTTAACTACCCATCTGTACCGGAAGCGATGCAATTTGCTTTCGATAAATATCCAGCCTATTGTTATCAGCTTAATGGTAATCAGTTACCATTTGGTTGTCATGGATGGTATAAACGGAAATGGAAAGGATTCTGGAAAGAATTTATTAACTTTGACGAAAAAGTATAACTCTTAATCGTCTGCCGTATGCTTCTCAAAAATGCTGAAATACTCTTGCGGGCAGTAGAACCCGAAGATTTAGATACGCTTTACAAATGGGAAAATTCCACAGCCTTGTGGATACATGGTAATACACTTGCCCCATATTCAAAACTCGTATTGCGCCAGTACATCAACGATGCGCTCGAAATGGATATCTATCAGAGCAGGCAGTTGCGTCTGATGATAACCCTTACAGACAATAATACAACCATAGGCACAATAGACCTGTACGATATAGATGCACACCATCGCCGTGCCGGAATAGGCATACTCATCGACGAAGCTTACCGGCAGAAAGGTTATGCCTCGCAGGCATTGCTACTAATGCAGGAATATGCTTTCAATTTTTTGTATCTGCACCAGTTATATGCTTATATATCGGTAAGCAATGCAAAAAGTATCAGCTTGTTTGAAAAAGCAAACTACAAAGAAGTCGGTGTACTGAAAGATTGGATTCAGCGAAGCGAAACATTTGAAGATGTACGTTTGTTCCAATTACTAAACGATAAATAATAGTATGAACGAAGATATAAAGAAAGCATTCGACACGCTGGTAGCCGGCGGACTTATACTCTACCCTACCGATACCATCTGGGGAATTGGTTGCGACGCCACTAACGAAGAAGCTGTACGCAGAGTGTACGAATTGAAGAAACGTAATGACAGCAAGGCTCTTATTACACTACTAGACAATCCGGTAAAACTGGACTACTACATAGACGGCGTACCTGAAATAGCATGGGATCTGATAGAAGTATCGGACAAGCCCCTGACTATAATATATGACAACGCCCGCAATCTGGCATCCAATCTTATAGCCGAAGACGGGAGTATTGCTATCCGCATTACCAAAGAGGAATTTTCGCACAAACTGTGTCAGCGTTTTCGCAAAGCACTTGTTTCCACATCGGCAAATATAAGCGGAGAACCGTCTCCAGCCAACTTTAGCGAGATCAGCGAAGAGATAAAGAACGGTGTTGACTATATTGTCGGATACAGACAGGAGGATACAGCCAAATCGAAAGCTTCGAGTATCATTAAACTCGGCAAATCGGGAGAAGTAAAAATAATAAGAGAATAAACAATGGCTAAAACTACCGACGACCTCAAAATAGATAGCAAATCCTTTACCGAAGGAATGAACAAGGAAACGTACGACCAGTGTATATTTTCTAATTGTGACTTCTCCAATGCAAAGATACATTCATGTAGTTTCACCGATTGTACTTTTGTGAACTGTAATGTATCTATGACCGACTTTCACAATACGACGTTAAATAATGTGGAGTTTGTAAACTGCAAAATACTCGGTGTAAAGTTCAATTATTGTCACGACTTTATTTTCGAGGTAAGCTTCGATAACTGCATACTCGATTACAGTTCCTTTGAGAGACGAAAAATGAGCAAGACTATCTTCAAGAACTCATCACTGAAAGGTGTAGATTTCGGAGAAACCGATCTGAAACAAGCTCAATTCATAGACTGTGACCTCAACGAAGCTATCTTCTACAATACCAATATTCAGGAGGCCGATTTCACCTCAGCTTACAATTATGTTATAGACCTTAGTCAGAATTATATAAAGAAAGCACGTTTCTCAAAGAATGAACTAATTGGCTTACTCAGCCAGTTCGATATAGTTATTGAATAACTATTTCTTACAGATATTTGTAAATATACACCAGCGGCACGCCTCTCCCGTAGGGGTCTGATCAAACGGCACTTGCGGATCGAATATCTCTTCCAGACAGGCATCGAAATGAGTCTTAAATTTATCCCTATATTCCGAAAAGTCGGTAATGCGCTCATCATCTTTCCCTGCTTTGCGGATAACATCCGGATCGAACTTTGTATCGAACAGATTGCGCAGATAGTAAATACCCGGTTCCAATATCTTATCAGGATGATCTGCCAAATAAAGGTGCGAATACATAAATACCTGCATAACCGCTTTCGGACGGTCTTTCATTTCCTTGTCGAACAGGTCTTTCATTTCCTTGTAGCGAAGCACGCCTTTTCCTGTTTTGTAGTCGATGATACGTGTATGTCCCTTCACCTCGTCCACACGGTCGATAATCCCTTTTAGTGAAACCGTTTTACCCGATGGCAGCAGATAGTTAGACTTTATGCGTTCCTCAGCATCTATATATATAAACGGTGTCAGCTTGGCATCAGTAGCCAGTACCTGCCTGATGTATTTACGCAGCACTTCACCCGTCAGGTAGTTCTGTCCCGTAAGTCTTTTCACCTTCTCCGACTTGAAATAATTCTCGGCAAACGAACGCTCAATGGTAGCTGTCAGCAACTTATCGTCTTTACTTATCTTATGCAACAGATCAGCCGTTATCATTTTCCCTTTGAAGGGTTCGTATAGCCATTCCATCACAGCATGAAAGATTGTTCCGAATGTACTGGCTTCTATAGTTTCGGCTATCTCGTCTTCCTCAGCCATACCTTCTACCACAGAGAAATAGAATTGTAACGGACAGTTCAGGTATGTATTAATTGAACTCGCCGAAAGCCGTTTGTCGCCCCCTTGCAGGAATACGTTCATCTTCTCTAGTATCTGCGGCGTTTTCTTTATCGAAATAGCTAGGCTCTCAGTAGAAGACACTTTATATACAGCCAGTTTTTCCCTTATATCGAAATGATCGGGGTATAAATGCTTTATCTGATTGAAGTAACGGCTCACTTCACCCGATTGCAACCCTTCGGTACGCGTATCGTAAAGGAGATAGATGCGTTTGGCACGGTTTATCATCCTGTAGAAATGGTACGAGAATATACTGTCCTGATGCTCGTATGTAGGCAGATCGAACCCTTTTCGCAGATTGTAGGGAATAAACGAACTGGCAGCCTTTTTCAGAGGAAAGATGCCTTCGTTCATCGACAGGATAATCAGGTTGTCGAAGTCCAGCGCGCGGGTTTCTAATACTCCCATCACCTGTAAACCCGACAAAGGCTCTCCGCTGAACGGCACACTGATACCGACAATCAGCTTTTTCAACAGTTTGAAGTAAGTCTCTACCGACATATCAGACGAAACATTCTTCACAGCCTCGTCCATCTTGTTCACCGTCTTGTAGTACTCAACAATGAATTCGCCTTCTATATCTGCCGAACGGGCGCTGGCTACCTCATCCTCATCTTCCGGCTTTTCTTTTACCGACAACGATAATTTGAGAGTAGACAGGATAGAGCGCAGATAATCAGGTATCTCTGCCCAAATTGTTACCGGACGGAATATCATCGTAAGTAACGGATGCCCCACAAAATCCCTGTCGGGAACTATCACCCTGTTGTACTGTACTATATTTTGTCTAAGCCGTTTAGCTTCGTCTCCGGCTATATTTGTCACATATCTGTGATTGAGTATTGCCAGTACCGGCTTATAATAAAAACCCGTATAACTATCAGACTTGCGCACGTTGCGTTGCAGCTCGAATATATGCTCCATCAAACCCGATATAGAACTGTTTCCCAAGCTGTAACCCATTGTTACATTTATCTTATCTATTTCTTCAGGAATAGAATACAATGCAGGTAACAATAAGTTCTCGTCAGGTAGTACCAATGCCGTATTCATAGCCTGATCGGACGAAACTATCTGCTTCTCTTGCAACAAGGTTTTGATAACAGGATATACATGTTTTGCCTGTCCCACAGCTGACGGTATGCCAATCACCTCTATTATGGGTTTATCCATACTCAGTTCTTCTGGTTCCAGTGCCAACTGTGTAGGGAACAGCATTTTATTTTTATCAATAAAGAATGATGCCTTGTTTTGCTTATCGCGTACAAGTGGCGATGAATAGTCCCAATAGAAATCGGCTACCCCCCTCTTATGCAGATATCTGAGTAGTTTCTCTTCCGAGATACTATGCCCGTTGAGCCCGACAAATACAACTTTCTCGAATGGCAGGCTGTATTCCATGTCTTTAGTCAGCCGGTCTACAACATCTCTGAACACCATGCCCTCATAAGCCAGACCTTTTGCCATAAGACGTTCACGCAAAGAAGTATAAAGCTGAAAAAGCACTTCCCACATTTCCAGAAAGTCTTTCTTCTTATCATTCTCTCCTATCGGCAGGAAGTTAGACCAGAAGCGGCGAATGGCTTCAATCTGATCCGGTGTAAGGAAATCAAATCCTGCATCTATCTCTTTCAGGTCGCGGATATTGCGGAATAGCTGCTGTGCATCTACCATATATTTATCCACATCGTCGAAGTCGTTGAGCAGCATTTCGCCCCAGTAGAGAAATTCATCAAAAGTCTCCTGCGTGCGGCTGATCTCCTTATATATATCGTATAGCAGAAAAAGCATTTCTATGCGGTCGGCCTTTTTGTAAGGACTTAGTTTGTCGAACAGATCGGTGACCGTAAGTATCTCCGGCGAAAACACCGGTTTGTTAGCTATCTGAGCCAGATAATGCTGAAAGAATATCCCTGCTCGGCGATTGGGGAACACAAAGGTATAACGGCTAATTTGCGCGCCGAAATTCTTATAATATGCCTGTGCTACATTGTATAGGAACGAGATCATTCTTCGATTTTTCTATGACTAGTACAAATGTACTAATTTATAAATTACGGTGGACTGTCGACAGGTAACAATAAAAGGTAACAATCAACGATCGCCGAAGCGAAGGCGAGGCAAATGTAACAACTTTGCATAACTTTTATTCTGTTTCTTACTTGTTCTCGTAGGGGCGAATTGCATTCGCCCACAGATTGACCCAACGGGCGAACCCGCGTGTTCGCCCCTACAGCGTTGTCTTTTCGGGGCTTTGCCGCCCCCTCTCCTCTTGGAGAGGGCTAGGGTGAGGTGGATTTTAACTAAAACCTTACAATTATCAATCACAGGAGCGCAGCGTATGTAAACCCGACAAAAAAATCAAGACATTCAAAGATCGCTTTCCATTGTTAACTGTTGACTGAATATAACCTATAGATAAAAAACAAATAAAAATATACATAATAAAGAAGACTGCCGGTAATACCAACAGCCTTCGGGATAAATATATAATAAGTGTTACACAGGTTGATTTTCTTTAGCTTTGCGTGCATCTGTTATAATCTGACGTTTCTCTTTCTTGTAGTTTTCACGCAATTCGGATATTTTCTGTTTCTGTGCTTCAGGAGCTATACGGCTCAATTCCACAGCTTGTTTTTGTTTTACATAATCATCTTTCAGACTTTTCAGTTTATCCTTGCTGACCTGATCGAGCTTGAAGTCGCCACCTCTCTTACCATGGAATGCAAACTTACCGTCTCTGGCAGGTGCTTTACGCATTTCTTTCAGTTTAGCCTGTTGCTCAGGAGTATATATCTTGTTCAGATCGTCGCGGTGCTTCTGCGATAGTTCTTTTGTCTTTGTTCTATACTCATCGTTCAACGCTTTGATCTTTTGTTTCTGGTCGTCAGTCAGGTTCAGGTCTTTCATTCTGTCGCCACGCTTCGCCATCATGCCTTTATCCATATGGCCTCTGTGTGGACGCATAGCAGTATTTTTACCATCTTTTCCCTTTCTTCCGTCTTTCATTCTGTCTCCTCTTTTGGCTTTTAGTTCTTTAGCCTTAGTCTGTTGTTCAGGAGTAAGAATGTTATTGAAGGCTGTTTGTTGCTGCTCTCTCAACTCTTTCATTTTCGACATTTTCTCTTCTTTACTAAGAGATGTATTATCTTTCAGTTCTTTCATTTTCGCAACCATATCGGTTTTTGCAGCCTCCATTTTCTGTTGTTGCTCGGCGGTCAGATTCAATTCCTTTGCAATATCTTTCCTACCCTCTCTTTTCGATTCTTGTGCTCCAACAGTTACTGTCAGCGACATACAAGCTAATATAGCTATTGATAAAAATAATCTTTTCATATTCATAAACTTTTAAACGTTTCTATGTGGTTAGATGGAGTTGGGGCTTAGAAGTTTAATCGGATTATCATATTTAACATTTATTGAACTTCGCTGCAACAACCTGAGATACAGCAATATTTATCTGAAAGTCTTTTTCTGAACGGTTGTGCCGTTTTATGACAGATTACTCCGATACAGTTTTTTTAACTAACTTGCAACGATTAAAAAAACTCACAAATGAACAAACCGATAATAATATTACTCATACTTATGACACTAGGCGCTATGTCTTCATGCAACAAGAATACTGAGTCAACAGCCGGATATTGGGGAAAAGATATCTCGAAAGATGTAACCATTATACGCGAAAAGTCTACTAAAACCGCATCGATACAAATATATACCAAAGGTGTATGGAAGTTATATGCAGGCTTGTCTGCCGACAAGATAGATATGGAGCATCCGATAGCGCAAGGAATGGACAGCGGTACATTTCCGCTGAATGTACCCGATTCGGTTCGTTCCTATTTCGTAATAGAAACAGAGGAAGGAAAAGCGATAGTATCTGACAGGCATCTGCCGATGACAGGCGGATACAACTTTCGAGATCTGGGCGGATATATTACCACAGAAGGTAAATATGTGAAATGGGGCAAAGTATTCCGTTCCGATGATCTGCACAGCCTAACAGATGCAGATCTGTGTTACCTGTCTTCGATACCGTTAGTGTCTATTGTCGATTTCAGGTCGGAAGAAGAAATGAACGAGCAACCTGATCTCAATCCTGCGTCTGTAAAACAGAATTACAAATATTCCATCAATCCGGGTAATCTGATGGGTGCAGTCAAGGCCGATCTGGAGAATCTTACCGAAATGAAAGCCGACACACTGATGATGGGTATGAATGAGCTTCTGGTGAGTGACTCGGCAAGTATAAGCCAATACAAAAAATTCTTTACCCTGCTGCAAAACGATGAAGATGTGCCACTGATGTTCCACTGTTCGGCAGGAAAAGACCGCACAGGAATGGGAGCAGCATTGTTTCTGTCAGCATTGGGCGTAGATGAACAGACCATATTGCAGGACTATATGCTGTCGAACAGCCATCTGGCCAACAAATATGCCAAATATAAGGCTATGAATCCGGCTCTCTCTTCCCTGTTTACCGTAAAGCCGGAGTTTATACAGGCAGGACTCAGCCGTATAAAGAAAGATCACGGCTCGGTAGAAAACTACCTGACCAATGTGTTGGGTGTAGATATTCCTAAAATGAAAGAAAAATATCTGTATTGATTATATTCTCAAATGACTGAGTACAAAGTCGGCACGTTCTTTAACCGGTAACAGCGGCACCTCTATAGGCGTATAGCCCAGTTCACTGTATATTTCAGTCATTACATGATAGGTAGCCACCGCTTCCGCAAAGTCCTGTTTGCGTTCGCTATCGGTATCATATATCTCTTTCCATGCGGGAAGAATAAAAACAATCGGATTGTAGCGATATATTACTACAGCTTCTTTCAGTTTTTCGCTCATATTCAAGCCTATCAGTTTTTCGTACCCGTAAGTGTCGGGTATCCCCCTGTCGAAGAAATATAGTTCATCGGAAACAGATAATCTTAGAAAATCCTCTACCGAACGATCAAGCATAAGGTCTGAATACTTGCGGGTATCTGCCCAAGGCAAAGCATTTCCACCTGTATCTATCTGTTGCCTGATAATATCACGTGCGACTTCGGGCACATAACGGTATCCCCTGCCGCCAAGCTCATCGAGCAAGGTCGTCTTCCCTACTCCGGGACCTCCTGTTATGATATAGAAATTCTTTTTATAGTTCATAATTCTGATTCTATATAAAAAAATAAAAGTAAGCTTAGGCTATGTAGGGGCGAATTATCATTCGTCCGCGATAGAGAAAAGATATCGGGCGAATAATAATTCGCCCCTACATTTTTCCAGAAATGTTATCAATAAAAAAGAGAAAATAAGGAAAAGAATCTTTTACTTCTTTTCCTTCTGGCACGAAGGGCAATAGTAGATAGTGCCGCCCAGATAGGCTTCTTTTATAATATTTCCGCCACAGTTGGGGCAAGGTTCTTTATAGGTATTTTTACTCAGGATACATTTATATTTACCGAAGTTTCCATAAAAATCCTTTTCGGTATCACGTCCACCCTTATCCGTCATACTTTTCAATGTCACTTTCAGGCAATGATATAAGTCTTCCTTTTCGAGGTCTGATAGAGTAGATATTTTTCGCTTCGGATGAATACCTGCATTGAATAGTATATCCTGCAATACACCGTTACCCAGTCCGGGAATACGCTGTTCGGTAGCCAGCAAAGCTTTAGCAGACATATCTTTCTTGACACTTTTGAATATATTATCAAAATAATTTTTGTCAAAAGCATCATCGAGGGGAGAAATACTATTAAGACTGTTGCGGTGGTAAAAATTATCCATTTCGCCCGTATAGGCATATATAGCGCCATACATGGAAACAGTGAAGGCAATAAAGCTATCATCGTCGAATACAATAAGCAACTGATGTTTTACCGGATGCTTCTCTATTGCCGGATAATATTTCAGATTGGTACCGTCACCTATAGAGATGGTCGTATCATTGTCACATAATATATCCACATAGGCTCCGTGTCCCCTCACTGACTCTATCTCCCTGCCCGCAAGCATATCGGAATACAGCAAAGGGTCTCCGTTGTACCATGTAAACTTGTGCGGGCTGGTAGCCTGTACCACTTCCTTTATACGTTTGCCGGACAATATAGTCTCAGCTTGACGGCTGATTGTTGTAGATTCGGGTATTTCAATCATAGCAGTCTCTAGTTTAATAGTTAAAAAATAATTAAAGATATATCTTTACGGTATAAGCGGTAACAAATCGCTTATATTATCCTCAAACGAATTCAGTTTCTCCTTCTCGCCTGCAAGCCATATCACATCACCTTCTTCAAACATAAAGCCCGGTGTGAATTGTATGATAGACTCGTCACCCCTGTCGATACCGATCACCATACATTCGGTTTTTTCACGGATGCCCGCGCCCACAATCGTTTTACCGATAAGCGGAGATTCGGGCACTACCAGATATTGAGACAGACTGATGTGATGTTGTGCTTCTTCTTCCATATTAGAAGCCTGTTCGCGCTTATCCTGTAAGTATTGCGATAGCTGCTGCATTTCGTCATCAGATCCCGAAACAACAAGTTTATCGAACGGATAAAGGCGCTCATTGCCATCTGGTATATTTATCTTTTTGCTGCCTCTGATTATAGTTACCACATTCACACCTGTCTTTTGTCTGAAATTGAGTTCACGCAGCGACTTACCTATACTTGGTGAATTCTGCGATATATCAAACTCTTCTATGTGTATATTCTTTGAGCGCAAGTCATTTGCTACGGTAGGCAGTATAGCCGCTTTCTTCTCGTCCATCCGTTGTTTTAAATTAAGATTTTCGAGGAATCGTGCCTCAATTCTGCGTGACTGAGCTTTAAACCCTTGTGAGAATATAATCAGTGTTACCACTACCAGCGAAATGATTACCATCAGTACAGTCAATTTCGGGAATAACGGAATCAATACCATTAATACCAATACGATACATATAATAATACGGAACACAACAAGAGAGATAAGTGCTCCTCTGTTCAGGCGGTTATCTTTCCACAGATTTTTAAATTCTTCCGAACGGTTTTTCTTCATCATAATAGCACGCAGGAACGGAGCCATCAGTACCAGTGTGATAATAGCAGCCAGCACGTTACCCCAAATTCCCGGCATCCACTCCACTATATATGGTGTAATAAAATTCTGGAATACAAGCAGGATAGCTATAGATATAGTAAAATAGATAGCCACAAGAGAAAGAATGCTTTGTAATAGTTTTTTCCAGTCGGTTTGCTGGTTTACCGTATCATAACTCGATGCGCTATATCCCTGTATAAGCTTTTCCCACTTATCGGGAATACGTTTTTCCATCCAATGATATACATTGTCGGAATATTTGATACAATAAGGTGTGGTAAATGTTGTGATTACCGATACGGCCACTATAATAGGATACAGTGTTTCGGTAATTACTCCCAGACTCATACCCAGCGTAGCTATGATGAAAGAGAACTCACCGATCTGCGCAAGGCTAAAACCTGACTGCACAGCAACTTTGAGACCTTCACCCGAAGCCAGTACGCCGATGGCTGCAAAGAACGGACGACCGATAAGTATCACCAGTGTCAGAATAAGAATGAGCACACTATATTCACCTATGACGGCCGGATCTATCATCATACCTACTGATACGAAGAATACTGCACCGAAAAGATTTTTCAATGGTTCTATCAGATGTTCTATATGTTTCGATTCTACCGTTTCGGCAAGAATAGACCCCATAATGAATGCACCGAGTGCTGCGGAAAATCCTACTGCCGTAGCGAAATATACCATTCCCAGACACAGGCCGATAGCAACGATAAGCAACGTTTCGTCGTTCAGGTATTTCTTTAGCTTTTTCAGCATGGTAGGAATCATATAGATACCCACAACGAACCAGATCAGCATAAAAAATAGCAGGCTGACGATACTATTCGCCAGTTCACCCGTCTCGAAATGCTGACTTACTGCAAATGTGGTGAGCAATACCATCATAACAATGGCAGCAAGGTCTTCCACAATGAGCATACCGAACACGATACCTGCAAATTTCTTTTTTTGCAGTCCCATATCGTTAAAAGCCTTTATAATAATGGTGGTAGACGACATCGAGAGCATACAGCCCAGATAGATACTGTCCATTGTAGTCCAGCCTTCTATCAGTTGCGATATGAATAATTGTCCTGCCAGATAGCCGATTATAATCATCGAGCCCAAATTGATCAGCGTAGCGATGGAAGCTTTTCCTCCCACATCCATCAGCTTCTTGAAGCTAAACTCTAGACCTAAAGCAAAGAGCAGGAAGATAACCCCCAGCTCAGACCAAATGGTGACGTTCGCCATATCCGAAATCTCAGGCAATGCCTTGAATACATTGGCTACCTGATCGGCAGAGGCTCCTGTTATTTTCACAACAACACCTTCTATAAAGTTTTTGAAGTGCAGACTGGCTAAAAATCCCGCTACAATGTAACCCAATACCACAGGTTGCTTGAGCCATTTGAATATAATAGTTACTATACCGGCTGTAATTAGTATAATTGCCAGGTCACTGATAAAGTCAGGTAGGTGAGCCATATATTATCTTATATATTTATAAGTTGTGTAATTATTTCGATTTCTGAAAAAAATGCCGTAATGAGGAATTTCGGCACATAAAAATATCAAAAAAAAATGGTTTATAAAAATAAAAGACTAAATAGACATATATTAAATAAAATATTTAATTTTTTTCGTGCTCCTATTTCACCTCTTGTTTTTTGATAACAAGACTTTTATAAAGTTCACAACAATTTATTCGGATTTAACAAATTTATTATAAAATAAAATATTGTACCTTTGTCGCGAACAATGTCTAAAGTATGTTGTTTTAGTTATTAAGTAACAATAATTATTAAAATGAAAAAACTAGTATTAAGTATCGCAGCGATTGCCATGACTGCAATGCCTGCTTTAGCACAAGAATCAGTGGTAGCTCCTTCAAAAGCAGGAGACAACTGGTTTATCCAATTACAAGGCGGAATTAATTACACAATCAGCGAGAATCACAAACAGTCTTCTTTTGGTGACGTTATTGCTCCTCATGTAGCATTATCGTTCGGAAAATTGTTCACTCCGGTATTCGGAGCTCGTTTAGGTGTTGGTGGATGGGAATCTAAAAACTATTACGAAGTTGATAGCAAAACAACTGGAACTTACAAGGTAAAATACGTTCAAACTAACTTGGACGCGTTGGTAAACCTTACTAATGCTTTCCTTCCATACAAAGAAAACAGAGTATTTAACCTATACGGAATAGCCGGACTCGGATATTTCCACGGATTTAAAAGCACTAAACACGGAATTGGAACTAATAACATTATAGCTCCCCGTGCAGGATTTATGGCTGATTTCCGTTTGAGTCAGGTAGCCAGTATCAACCTTGAAGTAGCAGGAAACCTGTTGCGTGACGATTTTAACGGACGTGTGATTGACAGACCTTACGACGGTGTGATCGACGCTATGCTGGGTCTTAAATTCAACTTAGGTAAGAGTGGTTTCAGAACTGTTACTGAGGGTGATCCGGAAGCATTAAGAAGAGCTAACAACGAGATTAACTCTCAAAGAGCTGCTCTGAACAGTAAAGATAGTGAAATCGACAGACTGAAACGTGAACTTGCCGTTAAACCGGAACCACAGGTTATCGTAAAAGAAACTAAAGAAGTAACAGAAGAAACTGAAGTATTGATGAATGCAGTTGTTGTATTCCGTCTTGGTAGCGCTCAGCTAGAAAAGAATCAGGATATTAACATCTACAATGCTGCACGTTATCTGAAAGACAATCCGAATGTAAAAGTTACAGTTACAGGATATGCTGACAAGAGCACAGGTACTGCTGCTGTTAACCAAAGACTTTCTGAACAACGCGCTCAGGCTGTTGCTAAAGTGTTGATCGAAAAATATGACATTGCAGCTAGCCGCATCACTACTAAAGCCAGTGGAGATAAAGAACAACTGTTCCCTACTGACGAGTGGAACCGCGTAGTAGTATTTACTGCAACAGGAAAATAATATAAAGGAAATCAAAAAGAATATCAGGTAAGAAAAAGGATGTCCCGTTGGGCATCCTTTTTTATTGTATTTGTTCCGTCCTGAAATAAGTTGACACAAAAACAGCTTATTTTATGGGACAAGAAGAAAGAAAAGTGTATTTTTGTACCCTGATTGTAAAAACTGTTATCAGTTATCAGGCAATTTATAATAATTCAGATTATAATTTAAATACATGATTGACAAAATAAACAGGCTACTGTCCGAAATAGACAATCTGAAAGCCTCTAAGGCTGACGAAATAGAAGCGTTGCGTATAAAATACCTGAGCAAAAAAGGTGAGATATCGGAATTGATGAACGACTTCCGCAATGTAGCATCCGACCAGAAGCGCGAAGTGGGTATGAAGCTCAACGAGCTGAAAGAAAAAGCACAGGAACGCATCAATCAGTTGAAAGACTCGCTGGAAAACACACAAACAGGTGACGATACTATCGACCTCACCCGTACAGCTGCCCCTATAGAACTGGGCACGCGCCATCCGATGTCTATTGTCAAAAAAGAAATTTGTGATATATTTCGCCGTCTTGGTTTCTCCATTGCCGAAGGCCCTGAGATAGAGGACGACTGGCATGTTTTCTCGGCACTCAACTTTGCTGAAGATCATCCGGCACGCGATATGCAGGATACGTTCTTTATTGCACGTAGCCCTGAGATTGTCCTGCGCACACATACCTCGTCGGTGCAAACCCGCATAATGGAAAAGCAACAGCCGCCTGTACGTATTATCTGTCCGGGACGCGTTTACCGTAACGAGGCTATCTCTTATCGTGCACACTGTTTCTTCCATCAGGTAGAAGCCCTGTATATCGATAAGAATGTATCATTTGCCGATCTGAGACAAGTATTACTGTTCTTTGCAAAGGAAATGTTCGGAGAAGATACTAAAATACGTCTGCGCCCGTCATATTTCCCGTTCACCGAACCTAGCGCCGAAATGGATATATCATGTAATATCTGTGGTGGAAAAGGCTGTCCGTTCTGTAAGTACACAGGATGGGTAGAAATCTTAGGCTGCGGCATGGTAGACCCTAACGTACTCGAAAACTGCGGAATCGACAGTAAAGTATATTCCGGTTACGCATTAGGTATGGGCATCGAACGTGTTACCAACCTCAAATACAGGGTAAAAGACCTGCGTATGTTCTCGGAAAACGATAAGCGTTTCCTCGATCAGTTCGAGAGTGCATATTAAAGACCGGTATACATTTATCAATAATTATAAAAAGCTATCTGTGTAAACAGATAGCTTTCTTTTTATCAGAATTGTCTCACACTTATTATCACTACTCCTGTCTTATTTTCGGCATCGGTTACTGTAAGTTCCACAGTGCCGGTTTTTAAGGCTTTTATCTTCACTGTTTCTGGGTTAGCATCAATTCCACTCTCTTGACCTGTATAAGGTATCTTCTCGAAAGACACGATGCCCTCTTCCGATGGGACGATCGTATAATTACCATTGCCACAAATAATATGGAAAGCAGTTTCTTCACCAATGCTTATATAATGAATATCCCTTGAATTTATCAGCAGATCATACACATCTACGACAGTTACAGCAAAGATATGGCGCGGCCAGATTGTTTCGGCTAAATATATATCTGTTTTTCCCGCTTTCATACCGGTTATGATAATTTCATTTCCGGATATTCTGCCCGTAGCTATACTTTCGTCCTCACTGAAAATATAATCACCAGGATCGGCTTCCACAGGATATTTGAGCGTCTTCCATGTGCCTTTTTTGATAAATACAAGTGAAGAGTCAGGAAACGGCTTCCGTATTACCTCATTGATTGTTACTTGTACAGTTGCCTTATTCTTATTCTGATCGGTTACTGTAATGGTTGACTTGCCCATACCCGTAGCGAATATATAGAGTATATCACCATCTACCAGCGCAACAGCTACATTTTCATTAGACGATGTTACGGTATAATTACCTGCACCCTTAGTGATCTTTATTTCTATATTCGGCGAGTCCTCACTCAGTTCGCATTCACTTTTACTTAGCTTCAACATTTGCTCATCATCATTATCTCCGGGGCAACCTGTCAATAAAACAATTATGGAAATACTGATTAACAACAGAAAGAAGTTTTTCATAAGTTTAGATAGTTAAGTTTATAATTAATGTTTGATCGTTATATAGTATGATGCAATACAATGCCGGATAGTTGCAAATATATAAACATAATTAGCATTTCGCATGATACTGAATTACACTTTTCTCCAATTTACAGTAAAAAAACACGAATAAAATTTGTTTGTAAAAAAAAGTTTATAACTTTGTGATCACTTTTAGTTATAAATAATGACAAATTGCTTTTTACATATCGTCCTCGTCATTGATATTCTCCTCGTCGGCCAGAATAAATGAGAAAGGTATGTATATAGATATAAAGAAGAAATCTAAGGGATAAAATAGATATAGCCTTTCTCAAGTATGAGAAAGGCTTTTTTTTATAAAAGTTGCCTATTTAATTAATATGTTAATAGCTTAAAGCGAACAAGGAATAATAAAAGTTATGGGATTTACATTAAGAAGTTCAACAAGCACACAAGGAAGGCGAATGGCCGGAGCAAGAGCCCTGTGGAGGGCAAACGGAATGAAAGAAGAACAAATGGGTAAGCCACTCATTGCCATAGTTAACTCTTTCACGCAATTTGTACCGGGACATGTTCACCTTCACAACATAGGACAAAAGATAAAAGCAGAAATAGAAGCATTAGGCTGTTTTGCTGCCGAATTCAATACAATAGCCATCGACGACGGTATCGCAATGGGACATGACGGTATGCTCTATTCCCTACCCTCGCGCGACCTGATCGCCGATAGTGTAGAGTACATGGTAAATGCCCATAAGGCAGATGCAATGGTATGTATCAGTAACTGCGACAAGATCACTCCCGGAATGCTAATGGCTGCCATGCGATTGAATATCCCCACCATATTTGTATCCGGAGGGCCTATGGAAGCCGGAGAGCTGAACAATCAGCACCTCGACCTGATAGACGCCATGATAAAAGCAGCGGACGACAGTGTTTCCGACAAGGAAGTAGAAGCTATCGAAAAAGCGGCTTGCCCTACCTGCGGATCATGTTCGGGAATGTTTACAGCCAATTCGATGAACTGCCTTAACGAGGCCATCGGGCTTGCCCTGCCGGGTAACGGCACAGTGGTAGCTACACATGCCAACCGTCTGAAACTATTCACTGATGCAGCGAAACAAATAGTAACCAATGCCTACCGCTACTACCGCGACGGCGACCAGTCGGTACTGCCACGCAATATAGCTACCAAAACATCTTTCCTCAATGCCATGACACTCGATATAGCAATGGGAGGCTCTACCAATACAATCCTTCACCTGCTGGCCATAGCGCAGGAAGGCGAAGTAGATTTCACAATGGACGACATAGACAAGCTTTCGCGCAAAACACCTTGCCTGTGTAAAGTAGCGCCCAACACTCAGAAATACCATATACAGGACGTAAACCGCGCCGGTGGTATTCTGGGCATAATGAATGAGCTCGGCAAAGCCGGACTTATAGATACATCGGTATCGCGCGCCGACGGCATGACACTGGCTCAGGCAATAGACAAATACGACATAACCAAAAGCATTATCATATCCCGTGAAGCCGAAATCTTATATAAATCGGCTCCCGGAAACCGTTTCAATCTGGTGATGGGATCGCAGGACAATTACTACCCAAGTCTGGACACAGATAGAGCCGAAGGTTGCATCCGCGACATGGAGCACGCTTACACCAAAGACGGCGGGCTGGCTATACTGAAAGGAAATATAGCACTCGATGGCTGTGTGGTGAAAACCGCAGGCGTAGACGAAAGTATTTTCAAGTTTTCGGGAACAGCAAAAGTATTCCATTCACAGGATGCAGCCTGCGAAGGAATCCTTAAAGGAGATGTAGTAGCCGGAGACGTGGTAGTAATCACCTACGAAGGGCCGAAAGGCGGGCCGGGTATGCAGGAAATGCTCTACCCTACCTCATACATCAAATCGAAACATCTGGGTAAAGAATGCGCCCTCATTACAGACGGACGCTTCTCGGGCGGTACTTCGGGATTGTCTATCGGGCACGTTTCACCCGAAGCCGCATCAGGCGGAGCCATCGGATTGGTTCGCAATGGAGACATTATAGAAATAAATATACCGGAGCGCTCTATCAATGTAAAACTGTCGGATGCAGAACTGGATACACGTCGCAATGAAGAACTAGCTAAAGGTAATAATTCCTTCAAACCCGACAGGGAGCGTTATGTATCTAAAGCCCTGCGCGCGTATGCAAGCATGGTAAGTTCGGCTGATAAAGGTGCGATAAGGATTATTTAAAAACGATAAACAGAGCAAACAAACATGCCGGAAATAGAAGAAAATCTGGATACAGCATTAAACGATGAAGACATAATAGACGAAAGCCTCTATTACAGGACTTTCTTCGGCAAAAGCGCCGACTATTATGAAAAGATATATAAGAAGTTGCTGGAAGGCGAATCCATTATATTTAATCCGTATGCTTTTCTGTTCAGTATCTTCTGGCTTGCTTATCGCAAAATGTATGTAGAACTGATCGTCCTTGTACTGGGAATAGGGTTTCTCAACAATTTTGTACTGTTTGTTCTCGGTATATACACATATACAACCACTGCCGCGTTCGGAATTATATTAGTCGGTTGCTATGGCAATGTTTTCTATATGAAAAAGGCACAGCGCACCGTAAAGCGGGCAAAAGAAATGTATGTAAGTACAGAAGCACAACTGGATAATATAGAGCAGGAAGGTGGAGTCTCACTTGTAGGGCCTGTAGTTGTAGCTTTTACTGTATTTGTACTGACAATAGGAATTTATGCTTTTACCGGCTATATGAAAAGTCTTCATTTTTAATATTCTGACCATAAAATGGAAATAACTGCTAAATCGTGGTGCTGGCAACAAAAGGGAGAACCCACCGGCCTCATACTCAAAGATAAAAAGATAAGGGATTTAGGTGACAACGAAGTCCTTATACAAAATACAGCTATAGGTCTGAATCCTGTAGACTGGAAACTGATCGAAAGAGGCCATCACGAATGGAAGCCCGATACAGTACCCGGAGTAGATGCTGCCGGCATAATCATAGCCACAGGCAAAAATATGGGACATCTGCACACAGGTTCCAGGGTTTGTTATCATACCGACTTATCGCGCGACGGTAGTTTCAGCACGCATACAGTTGTTGCAGGACGTGCACTGATGCACATACCCGACAATGTAAGCGACTTTGCAGCGGCTTCGTTCCCTTGCCCTTCCCTAACGGCATGGCAAGCATTCTGTAAAGTACCCGCTATCGGTGGTAAGAACGTACTTGTAAGTGGAGCAGGCGGCTCTGTCGGATATTTTCTCACACAACTGCTTATAGCAGCCGATGCCCGTGTATATGTAACGGCAAGTACGAAACACCATGCCGAATTTCTCCAAATGGGTGTTATCAAAGCCATAGACTATAAAGAAATCGGCTGGCAAAATAAAATAGTAGAATCGCTCAACGGCAACCTTTTCGATGCTGCATTCGATACAGTAAACGGACAACATGCAGCAAACCTTGCCCCTATGCTTGGATATTACGGACATCTGGTTGCTATACAAGACCGAGTCGAGGTGGCTCCGCTATCGGCATTCAGCACATGTATATCGTTGCACGAGATAGCACTCGGAGCCTTCCACAAATATGCTACAGACAAACAGGTAGCAGCACTGATGCAGGACGGAGAAGCACTTCTGGGCAAAATAGGCAACGGTATGCTCAAGTTCAGAAATTACACCGTCGATAGTTTTGACAACCTGCCTCAACATCTGGCAGAAATGAAAAAGAATAACAGAGAAACTAAATATATCGTTCAAGTTCAATAAGTATCTATATAAAATCATGGATAATAACAAAATAACAGGAAGTCAGGCTCTTATACAATCATTATTGAATGAAGAGGTAGACACTATATTCGGATATCCGGGCGGGGCTATAATGCCCGTGTTCGACTGTCTGTACGACTACAAGAAAGAAATAAACCATATACTGGTACGCCACGAACAAGGTGCAACCCATGCGGCGCAAGGCTATGCCCGCACATCAGGAAAAGTAGGTGTGGCACTTGTAACATCGGGACCCGGTGCTACCAACACCGTAACAGGAGTTGCCGATGCCATGATAGACAGTACGCCTATCGTTGTCATTTCGGGACAGGTAGCCTCATCGCTACTGGGTAGTGATGCCTTTCAGGAGGCCGATGTAGTAGGTATTATGCAGCCCGTTACCAAATGGGCATATCAGATACGCCGCCCCGAAGATATAGCGTGGGCTGTATCGCGGGCATTCTATATCGCCTCTACCGGACGTCCCGGCCCTGTGGTACTGGATATAACCAAAGACGCGCAATTCGGATTGTTCGACACTTACAAATACGAGAAAACCGACTTCATCCGCAGTTATCAGCCAAAACCCGATGTAAAACAACCGGAGATAGAGGCAGCTGCACAAATCATCAACGAAGCGAAAAAACCACTTGTATTAGTAGGTCAGGGTGTAATACTTGGCAATGCTGAGAAAGAATTCATCGCCTTTGCCGAAAAATCGGGTATCCCCGTTGCAGCTACCGTTCTGGGACTGTCGGCTATGCCTTCCGATCATCCGCTGCATGTAGGAATGCTGGGTATGCACGGAAATGTAGCGCCTAACCAGATGACAAACGAATGCGATGTGCTTGTTGCTATAGGCATGCGTTTCGACGACCGTGTGACGGGCGATCTGAAAACTTATGCCAAACAGGCAAAAGTTATTCACTTCGATATAGACAAAGCCGAGATAAACAAGAATGTTATCGTTACTGCACGTGTATTGGGCGATGTAAAAGACACATTACCACAGGTTACGGCATTGCTGAGACAAAAAACATATCCCGACTGGTTAGCTGAATTCAAGAAATGCTACGAAAGAGAGTACAATGTCGTTATCAAAAACGAATTGTATCCTGATTCGGGGCAACTGAAAATGGGTGAGGTAATTAATAAGATCACCGAAGCCACAGACAACAAGGCCGTTTTGGTAACCGATGTAGGCCAGCACCAGATGATGGCTGTGCGCTACTTCAAATACAAGCAGACGCGCAGTGTGGTTACTTCGGGCGGACTGGGAACAATGGGATTCGGACTGCCTGCCGCTATAGGCGCGAAATATGGTACACCCGACCGCACCGTATGCCTGTTTGTAGGCGACGGCGGTATACAGATGACTATACAGGAACTGGGTACAATAATGCAGTATAATGTAGACGTTAAGATCATTATCCTCAACAATCATTTTTTAGGTATGGTGCGCCAGTGGCAGGAACTATTCTTTGACGAAAGATATTCCGAAACGGTAATGAGTAACCCCGACTTTGTAAAGATAGCGGACGCATACAACATTGCAGCAGAAAAGGTATCGGAACGTGCCGATCTGGATAATGCGATTGCACGTATGCTCGCGCATAAAGGCTCGTACTTGCTCGATGTACAGGTAGAAACCAAAGGAATGGTTTACCCGATGGTTCCGGCAGGCACTTGTGTAACGAATATATTATTGGGAAATGAGTAATTAATTAGCGAATTCGGAAATTAGCAAATTTGAAAATGGATTATTTTAATTTGCTAATATGCTAATTCTCAAATTTACAAATTTAAATTATGGATAAAACATTATATACAATAACCATATTTTCCGAAAACACCGTAGGTCTGTTAAGTCAGGTAACCAGTGTTTTCACGCGTCGCCAACTGAATATTGAGACACTGTCTGTCTCAGCATCGGCACTCGAAGGCATACACAAATTTACCATAACCGTTTTTTGCGACGAGGAGATGATCAAAAAAGTAGTCCTGCAAATAGACAAGCGTGTAGATGTACTGAAATCGTACTACAACACGAACGAAGAGCTTATTTTTCAGGAAATAGCCCTGTATAAACTTTCGTCAGCCGATTTTCTGAAAATAACTTCAGTAGAAGAACTTGTGCGTAAGCACAACGCACGCATACTCGACATCAACGAGAACAATGTGGTACTGGAAAAAACAGGACATTATCAGGAAACGCAAGACTTATTTGAAGAATTGAGTAAAAGTATCGGGGTATTGCAGTTTATCCGTTCGGGACGTGTGGCTATCACCAAGTCTAAGATAGAAAGACTAAGCGATATGCTTGCCGAACTGGACAAAAAGTATAAGGAAACGAAGAATTAAAAATGAAAAACTAAGAATGAATTTTTTAATACATAATTTATAATTTTTACCTTGTAACTTTGAATTCTTAATTTTTCATTCTTAATTTTTAATTGATATGATAGAACGCATTGGACGATACGAATTTACAATAGATGCTTACCTGACCGATTTCAGAGGAAAAGCTACCCTGCCCATGATTGGCGGATTTATGTTGCAGGCTGCGACAAAACATGCCGATGAGCGCGGATTCGGTTATTCTGAAATGACTTCACAGCAGCGCGTATGGGTATTGTCACGTATAGCCATCGAAGTATTTGAGTATCCCAAAAATGATACTACATTCATTATCAAAACATGGATAGTAAGTGTCAACAGATTGTTCACCGAACGTCATTTCGCATTTGAAGATAGCGAAGGTAAAACTATCGGCTATGCCCGCTCTCTGTGGGCATCTATCGACCTAAAAACCCGTAAACCGACTAATTTGCTGGAACTATACGGATTGTCGGATTATATACATACTGACAAGCAAGCCGAGATAGAAGGTATGACGAAGATCCCTGCTCTGAAAGACAATTACGAACAGGCTGCCGATTTTACCGTCAAATACAGCGATGTGGATATCAACAAGCACCTCAACAGCATGAAGTATATTGAACACTTTGTAGACGTATTCGACATAGACATGTTTCGCGAGAAGGAGATTCGCCGCATCGAGATCAACTATATCTCGGAAGGGGAATACGGTACAAAACTCGATATTATCCGTCGCGACGAAGGAGACAGTGTGTATGTACTGGAAATGAAGGATGGTGACATCAATGTATGTTCGACCAGAATAACATGGAAATAATTTATATATTTCAAAATTTCAAGTTTCAAAATTGAAATCGAAATGTTGATGAAATCGAATACTGAAACCTGAAATTTTGAAATCTTGAAACAAAATAACATATCATAAACCTAAATATTTTATAAATAAAAACAAATTATGGCAGAAATGAATTTTGGAGGAGTAACTGAGAAAGTGGTTACCCGTGAAGAATTTCCTTTGGAAAAAGCAAGAGAAGTACTTAAGAACGAAACTATTGCAGTTATCGGTTACGGTGTGCAAGGTCCCGGACAGGCTCTGAACCTTCGCGATAACGGATTCAACGTTATCATTGGACAACGTAAAGGTGGCAAAACATGGGAAAAAGCCATTGCCGACGGTTGGGTACCGGGAGAAACCCTGTTCGATATAGAAGAAGCAGCCCAAAGAGGTACTATCATACAATATCTGCTGTCTGACGCAGCACAGATAGAAGTATGGCCTCGCCTGAAACCTTACCTTACAGCAGGTAAAGCACTGTATTTCTCACATGGATTCGGTATCACTTATAAGGAACGTACAGGAATAGTTCCTCCGGCAGATGTAGACGTAATCCTTGTTGCTCCTAAAGGATCGGGTACAAGCCTTCGCCGCATGTTCCTCGAAGGACGCGGACTGAACTCAAGTTATGCCATTTTTCAGGATGCTACAGGCCGTGCATTCGAGCGTACCGTATCGCTTGGTATCGGCGTAGGTTCGGGTTACTTGTTCGAGACAGACTTCAAACGCGAAGTATATTCAGACCTTACAGGCGAACGTGGTACGCTGATGGGTGCTATACAGGGAATACTGCTTGCACAGTACGAAGTATTGCGCGAAAATGGTCACTCTCCGTCTGAAGCATTCAACGAAACGGTGGAAGAACTTACACAGTCATTGATGCCTCTATTTGCAGAAAAAGGTATGGACTGGATGTACGCTAACTGTTCTACAACGGCTCAGCGTGGTGCATTGGATTGGATGACTCCTTTCCACGATGCTACAAAACCGGTATTTGCAAAACTATACTCGGAAGTAGCCAACGGAAACGAAGCTCAACGCTCTATCGACACCAATTCTAAACCTGACTACCGCGAAAAACTGGAAGAAGAACTGAAAGCTCTTCGCGAAAGTGAAATGTGGCGTACAGGTGCAGTAGTTCGCAAGCTGAGACCTGAAAACAACTAATAAGAAGATTTCTTATATATCCGAAAGGGGTGGCTATGCTGCCCCTTTGTTCTTTTTATAGATATTCTGTCGTATTTATCTATTTTTTCATTTCCGGTTATTATCTATTCCATTATCTTTTTTATCTTTGGCTTTTACTATTATAAAACTTTTATAAACTATGAAGAAAATATTCCTATTCTCTGTTGCCGCATCATTTGCCGTTCTCTCACTATTTAGTTCTTGTTCAGGTTGTGTAAAGAAAGCTGCAAAAGGAGCTACCGAATTAGGCATTAGCGCTGTAGAAGGTGTATCCGAAGCTGTTGACGAACATGGAGAACGTGTGAGTGAAAAAGCAGCCGATGCAGCCGGAAAAGTAGCGGTAGGCGTAGGCCGCAGCCTCGATAAGTTTTTGAACGAACATGCCGAAAAGATAGCATCGGTAAGCGGACGCACTGTGGTACAAGCGGTAGACGGATTCACAGGCGGATTTAATGAAGAAGTCGATACACATTATGATAAACTCCCGTACACAGACAATTTCTGTTCGGGTGTAGCACTCGATTACTTTGCAAAATATAAGGAGACTCCTGTAGTAGACGCATATTTCGTTATTATGGAGAAGGGTACTTATAAATGTAAATTTGAATGCACTAATAACAGCGGTAAACTGTTCCTGACCAAAGATGCCGAAATAGAGAAAGTTGCAGGCGAACGCAAATATTCACTGGTAAGTTTCTCACTTAATCCACAGGAAGAAAAAGAATTTGCAGACATCAAAGATGTAAAGATTACCGTAACGAAGAAGTAATACTGAAACAAGATATTAAAAGAAAAGAGGGAGCCTATAGCTCCCTTTTTTCTTTTCACAATCCCATATATATGACAGAATGACATTAAATATATTATCTAAATTTTACCCTTCATAAAACACAACATATTTATAATAAATTATTTGAATACATTTTTAAACAATTTAACTTTTAGTCACATGACATAATGTCTCTTCTGCACACTTTTTGCATTATACTTATCAAACGACAATAGTTAGTCGATAAAGCAAATAAAATATATAATAGGAGGATAAAATTATGAGAAATCAAATTAGAAAATTCGACCGTAGCGGAAGTTTCTTCCCTTCATTCTTTAATGGATATTTGAATGACAATCTGTTCAATAATTTTGTAGAAGGAGACCTTCCTGCAATCAATGTATCCGAAAACGAAAGGGCTTTCAATATAGAACTTTCGGTTCCGGGATATAAGAAAGAAGACATCAAAATAGAAGTTGAGAAGAATGTACTTAAGGTTTCGGCTCAAAGCGAAGTGAATAGTGAAGAAAAAGATGAGAACCAGAAAATTTATCGTCAGGAATTCCGCAAATCATCATTTACCCGCAGCTTTACTATCCCTGAAAGCATCGATACCGAAAGCATTTCGGCTGAACAAAGAGACGGAGTATTGCAGGTAACATTGCCTAAAATGGACAAGGCGCTGGAAGATAAAGTAAAAAAGATAGAAATAAAATAAAGTTTCTTCATAGGTAATTAGTTTAAGTTAAGGTGAATAAAGAGGGCTGCTCGTCAATGAGCGGCCTTTTTTGTATATTATCTGAGAATTTAACAGAAAAAACATTAGGGTATTTCTCCCTTCGCCGATCTTAATAGTAGAAACCGGTTAATTAATTATCATTAAAACCATACAAAATGAAAACAATATACCTCAAAACAAAACGGTTGGCACTTTTACTATTTGCATCGGCAGCATTCATTTCCATACAGGCGCAGATGTCATACACAACCATTAGCGGAGTGGTAAAAGATAAGAGAACCAACAAGAAACTGGAATATGTAACGATCACAGTGCCCGGAACCAGCATAGGTACCATCACCAATGCCGACGGAACATTCTCTATCAAGGTAAATGATTCGCTACAGGCAGAAACGCTCGAGCTACGGCACATCGGATACTCTAACCTAAGATTCCCTATAAAAGAACGAATAGGCGGAGATGTAATCATATACATGACCTCCAACACCAATCTGCTGAAGGATGTGATAGTGACACCTAAAGACATGGATGCACGCAAAGTGGTAGAGAACGCGATAGGAAAGATAGCGAAAAACAACAGCCAGACAACAAATCTGTTGACCGGATTTTATCGTGAAACGATCAGGAAAAGACGCAATTACATAAACATATCCGAAGCTATTATAGATGTGTACAAAACTTCATATACACAAGACGTATCCGATGACAAAGTACAGATATATAAAGGACGCAGAATACTCAGCCCGAAACCGGGCGATACCATCGCCGTTAAATTTATCGGCGGACCAAACCTTTCCACCTTTCTCGACGTTGTAAAAAACAGGGATGTCCTTTTGGATGTAGAATCGCTGCCGCTTTATAAATTTAAATGGGAAGAATCGGCTATGATAGAAGAACGTCCGCACTATGTTATCAGCTTCGAGCCACAGGCAATAGTACCGTATGCCTTACATTACGGAAAATTCTATATAGATCAGCAAACACTTGCCTTCTCTCGCATTGAATTCAATCTCAGTATGGACGACCGCAACAAAGTAACACGCATGATATTGCACCGCAAACCATTCAATCTGCGCTTCAAACCCGAAGAGGTATCGTATGTAGTTACTTATAAGCTGGAAAACGGGATCAGTTACCTCAACTATATCAGAAATGAAGTGAAGTTCAAATGTGACTGGAAAAGGAAATTATTCTCAACAGGCTATACCATCGTATCCGAACTGGTGATAACCGACAGAAAAGAAGGCAATGTGGAGAAAATACCGAACAAACTGGCTTTCGATAAAAAGAACTCACTATCGGATAAGGTAAGAGACTTTTACGATCCTGATTTCTGGGGTAACTATAATATCATAGAACCTACCGAGTCATTAGAAAATGCCGTTAATAAATTGAAGAAGCAACAGAACTGATAACCGGTAAAAATTCATATATTTGATATTGTCTGAAATATAGAAACTATGCTGAATGATCTAGGCACATTCAAAAAGATAAAAGAAGGGGATATAGCCGCATTTGAGAAAGTCTTCCGGTGCTACTATGCCCCTCTTCATCTCTATTCGTTCAGCATAACAGGTCGCAGGGACGTATCGGAAGAAATAATACAGGATCTCTTTTATACGATCTGGAAAGACAGGGAGAACCTCAATATCATCAGTTCAATAAAAAACTACCTTTACGGAGCAGTCAGGAATCGTTCGCTACAGTATATAGAACACCGCAATGTGCAGGAACGGCACAAAGAATCGGCACTGTATGAGGACGATGGATACTACCCCACTCCTCACGAGCAACTGGAATACAAAGAACTGGAGGGAGTAATAGACCGTACCCTGAAACAACTCCCCGACCGCCGCCTCAAAATGTTCAGGATGCACCGCATGGAGGGTATGAAATATAAAGAAATAGCCGACTACTTCTCCGTATCGGTAAAAACTGTAGAAGCCGAAATGACAAAGGCATATCAGATACTAAGACAAGAAATAGAAAGATATACGCATGTATTATGATTTTAGAAGAAAAAAATGATAAGTTCACCGATCAGGCCTGGAACAAACTCTATAACCGTTTGGAACAGGATGGTTTACTTGCAGATGTAAAACCGGCATCCAAAGCTCAGGGCAACATTATGCGCAGCGATATCGGTGAGCCTACTAAATGGACAAGAAGTACCGTACTGAAATGGATAACAGGTATAGCTGCTGTCTGCATTGGTGTAATTATACTGACCAATTTACTGTCCGACACTATCCCCGACAGGGAAATGTTTACCCTGCACAACGAGAAAGACGCCCCTACCCTTGTCACCACACTCGAAGACGGTTCTGTAATGTACATATCGGAACTATCATCGGTGCAATATCCGAAACACTTTGAGACCGATAAACGTGAAGTAAACCTACAGGGAGAAGCGTTCTTTGAAATCAGCAAAAACAAAGACCGCCCGTTCTTTATCGATACCGAACTGGCTACAATAGAGGTATTGGGAACGGCATTCAATATAGACAGCAAGAGTAGTTCCTACTTCTCACTATCCGTTAAGCACGGAGAAGTGAGAGTTACAATGAAAGAAAACGGCCGGTCGGTTCATGTAAAAGCAGGAGAAAGAGCATTGATACAATCGGGACAACTACGGACAGAACAATTCTCAGAGCCTCATCTGTTCGACAGTTATTTCCGGCAAATACGATTCAAAGACGAGCGCCTGGTCGATGTGATACATGTTATCAATATTAATTCAGATTCGGTACAACTAAAAGTATCACCCGGTCTGGAAAACAGACTGCTGACCATGACCATCGCAAACGATTCGCCGGATGTAATGGCAGAGCTGATTTCTATGGCTCTCAATCTGCAACTTATCAGGCAGCAAAATGTTATAACAATAGTTGAAGCTAAGTAATACATCTTATTTATCTATACCATGTGCGGAACGGCTGAAAATACTTTTCATCGTTTATCTGTCTGGCTATTGCTTCTGTTTACAGTAGTATCGTTGCAGGCAGACGATGGAGGTGTGCTGAACCGTAAAGTAAAACTATCGAAAAATAAAGGGACGATCTACCAGCTGATCAGTCAGGTATCCGAACAATGCGGCTACCTGTTCATTTATGACAGCCAGATAATAGACAATGACAAAACAGTAAAAATACGAAAAGGCGAATATACTGTCCGCGAAGCCATTTTTGCTATAACGGGAGATAAAAATCTCCGTATAAACATAGTAGGAAACCATATCCTGCTACGTACCGCAGCATCACAAGCAGTATCTATCGTGAAATCCGGAACCAGAACCGACAGCATTCGCAGCAAATACTTCACGCTGGAAGGTACACTTACCGACCGTATAACAGACGAGCCTATCATATACGGTACGGTCAGCATCAGCAATACGACAATAGGTACAGTATCTAATCTGAACGGCGAATTTAAGCTTACCCTGCCCGATTCGCTCAGTCAATTTTTCGTCAAATTTTCCCATGTGGGTTATCAGACACAGGAAATAGAAGCTTCACTGCTGGCAGGGCAGAATATAAGACTGTCGCTCGATCCTAAAATTATTTCCCTGCAGGAAGTAGTTGTACGTGTGGTAGACCCGTTAGCCGTACTCAACGACATGGTAAGCAAACGCCCCCGGAATTATCCGTCAAACCCTTCTCACATAACTACATTCTATAGGGAAGGCATCGAAGTAAAAAAAACAAACATAGACATTACCGAAGCCGTATTACAGATTTACAAAACTGAATACAACAGGGCGGCAAATATAAATATAGATCAGGCAAAACTGGTAAAAATGCGGCGTATTATCAATAAACAAATGACAGACACCATCCTGCCAAAAATGAAATCGGGAATAGAATCGTGCCTGTTACTGGATGTAATGAAAAATCCGCCCGACTTTCTCGGAGACGAAAGGGAAGCCTATTACACTTTTACCCATACCGACATCAGTGTGATCGACAACAGGCGTGTAAATGTTATATCTTTCGAGCAAAAAGAGTATATAAAAGATCCCTTATACAAAGGTAAGCTATATATAGATGCCGAAAACTCGGCTCTGGTAGAAGCCCATTTCAAAATCAATCCGAAGTATATAGAAAAAGCCACAAATCTGTTTATAGAAAAGGTAAACTCAAAGATAAAGCTCAGCCTTCAGAGTGTAGAATATATGATCACTTACCGGCCGGCCGGCGACGGTATATATTATATAAACCATATACGCGGCGATATAAGATTCAACGTAAAACGAAAAAAGTTGTTCTCGTCCGGCTATCCACTGCACCTGTGGCTCGAAATGGTTAGTTGCAAAACCGAATCGAACGAAAATATAAAAGGATTTTCGCGTAAGGAGAGATTGTCACCGAACAAAATATTCTCAGAGACAAAACATCGCTACGACAGCAATTTCTGGGGCAACTTCAATATCATATTGCCCGAAGACAGGTTGAAAGATGTGATACTGAATAACCTGAATGAGGTTATTGAAACTATTCCGGCAGAAAATTAGCAGCTATATGCAGCTTTTAAGGTTATATACGCATCAATACTATATAACATCATAATCATATTACTATGAGACTTATATCAAAATTCCTTTTCGTCGCGCTTTTACTTTGTACAGCAGCATGCTCGTCTGACGATAACAATGGTAACAGCGATTATCCGGACGCTGAACCGATAAGGCTAAAATCAGAATTTAATAATAAGTTGCAAAATAGCAGCCGCTTTGCACTCGACCTGTTCAAAGCAACATACCTGCATGAGACAAATCCCAACATTTTCATATCGCCACTCAGTGTAGACATGGCATTAGGCATGGCATGGAACGGAGCTAACGGAGATACTGAAAAAGAAATGCAGGTTGCATTACGCAATGAAGGATACACTCCTGAGCAGATAAATGAATATGCTAAAACATTGCGCGAAGCCCTGCTTAGTGTAGACCCCACTACTCAGCTCAAGATAGCAAACTCTATATGGTATGCTGCAGAATTTAATGCTGAGAAAGCGTTTATAGACATAAATCGCCTGAACTATAATGCTGAAGTCAGCCGCCTCGACTTTTCTTCAGCTGATGCTGTTACCCGTATCAACAACTGGTGTGCCGAAAATACAAATAACAAAATACCCGAAATTATCGAATCCATTCCCAACGGCATGGTGATGTATCTTATCAATGCAGTCTACTTTAAAGGTATGTGGAGATCGAAATTCGATAAAAGCCAGACAACGGATATGGACTTCACTACCGAAAACGGTACTGTACAAAAAGTAAAAATGATGAAACAGGAATCAGTTTTCCCTTACACGGAAGACCTGAATGCCCGTTATCTGGAGATGCCATACGGAAACAATGCTTTCAGCATGGTAGTCGTACTACCGCAAACCGGTAAAACACTGGACAATGTTATCCAGAACCTGAACAGTAATTCGTGGAATGAAGCTATAGAACGGCTGAATACACAGGATATAATTCTCAACATGCCACGCTTCAAAGTAGAGTGCAAATATAAAATGGAGCAGGCCATTTTACCCGAAATGGGAATGAATCTTGCTTTTGAGCATGGAATAGCTGATTTTACGAAGATCAGTCCGGCCGGAGGATTGTCTATTTCGGAAGTGATACACAAAACATATATAACTGTGGATGAAGAGGGTAGCGAAGCCGCAGCCGTAACAGCGGTAGGATTTATAGAAACATCAGTGCCGACTCCTACCAAGTTTACAGTTAACGAGCCATTTGTTTTTGCCATCAGAGAGAAAAGTACAGGCGCTATTTTGTTTATCGGCAAAATAGGCGAAATAAAATAACAGGAGTATAGCCCAGAAGAGAGAGAGTTCGGTTCAAAAGACCGGCTCTTTTTATTTTTATTATTTTTTATACAATTTAATATAATTAATTTTACTACTTTTGTAGCGTAATAGAAACACTATACAAAGTACACAATAATTAGAGAATTTTAGATTAACGGAAATCAAGTACCAAATAGCCGAAATATTATACCATAAGTCGACTATCCAAAAATTTTAAAGAAATAATCATATATTTGTATAGGTTTTACTGAAAGCTACCTAAAATGGCTAGTGAAAGCATCTACGAGGAAAGGGACAATACACTATTACGAGAGACAACATATACATTGGATGACGATTTTAAGATATTCATCAATTCAAAATCAATCTCCATATCTAAGTCTCCAGCCTATAATCCAATGGGTATAATGGGTATTTGTCTCGAAGGAAATGCTTCGATAAAAGTACATCAGTACGAATACCGCATCGAAAGCGGCGGGCTCATGGTGATACTTCCTGGTCAGGTAATTTCATTGAATAATAAGAGTAACGATTTCAGGATAAGTTATTTCATTATATCCGAGTCACTTATGAACGATGTATTAAGCGGAATATCGCGGCTATCGCCTCTCTTCTTTATACATATACGTAAAAAGTATTATTATAAACTGGCTAAAGATGAAATATACCGGTACAATGAATATCACAATCTGATATACAGCCGTTTAACTTCCAGAAACGACTCGTTCCAAAAAGAGTTTATAGTGAACACATTACGGCTCTTTTACTTAGATCTTTATAATAATTATAAAAACAGTCTGCTATCGCCCGATTCTGCTCACGACAGTCGTAAAGAGCAGTTAGCATACAACTTCTTCCTACTGATATTGAAACACTATAGAGAAAACAGAGAAGTGGCGTTCTATGCGAAAAAGCTGTATATTACACCAAAATACCTCTCGGCAGTTATTAAGGAAGTAAGCGGCAGAGCGGCAAAAGACTGGATTACAGAGTATATCCTGTTAGAAATAAAGTCGATGTTGAAGACTTCGGCACTCAATATACAGGAAATAACGGTAAAGACCAGATTTTCTAATCAGGCATCACTAGGCAGGTTTTTCAGGAAACACACGGGCATGTCCCCAACCGAATACCGCGCACTAGATCAGCCGGACTGAAAACAAGAAGATATTTAAAGAAAAGCAATCACTCGATTGCTGTGTAGTTTTGTAAAGTTTGTGTTAAGGTTGAAGTCCTGTGAGTCGTGAGATTCACAGGATTTTGTTTTATACCTGTCACATTACCAACTCTTCGTACAATTTATCGAATGTGGTATCCAAGTCGTCCGAAAATCCCCTGTTGGAGCGTGATGTCTGTATAGATGTGCTGCGAACAGCCGTCAGCCATCGAAAACGTTCTGTTATCTCCAATGTGGCAATGTATCCGCCCTGCCTGTCGCCCGAACATATTTTGTCGAATGCGCCAAGTCCCGAATATAACGAATCCATATCCAGTTCGGACGAAAACAGGCGAAGTTTGGCTTCATCTACTGAATAACGGGCTTTCAGGTATTTCTCACGTTTACAGAACATGATAATCCCCACATTTATAAACTCTTCGCGTTCGACTCTCGGCACAACACGAATAACTGCATATTCATATAAGTGTTTCCCTTGCATGCTGTGCTTCTTTTATAAATATATCGGAATGTCTTAGTCGTTCGTTCAGGAAATTGACATATACCTGTCTGATGTCATCGGGCGATTCCTCGCTCCCACCCCAGTGCAGCCAGTCGTCAGGCAACAAATTTACAATCTCTGTTATCTTTTCGGGTGTCAGTATTTTCTTAAACTCTGCATCTACCTCATCCAGCATCGAAGCATAAGGCAGCATTACATGGTCTTTCACCTGTACAAACGAACTCAGGGCATACTTTTCCCATCCTGCCCACGAGTGATGAAAATAGAGTGAAGCCCCGTGATCTATCAGCCACAGTTCTTTGTGCCACATCAGCATATTGGTATTCTTAGCCGTACGATCTACATTGGTAAGTAACGCGTCCATCCATACTATCTGTGAAGCCGTCTTTGCATCCACAAGGTTAACTACCGGATCGAAGGTCAACGCCCCCGACAGAAAGTGCAAACCCATATTCAAACCTCTGCTTCCCTGCAACAGGTCTTGTATCTCTTCATCACCCTCTAAACGCCCGAAAGCCTCATCGAGATTGATAAATACCATTTCGGGAATGCGAAAGCCCAGTGTCTGAGCGACTGCCCCACCTACAAGTTCGCTCACAAGCATCTTTGTGCCATGCCCTGATCCTCTGAATTTGACAACATATTTAAATCCGTCGTCAGCCTCAGCCAGAGCCGGTAACGAACCGCCTTCGCGCAGAGGGGTTATATATCGTATTACATTTACTGTACGTAGTTCCATCGTTTTTTAATAATAAAGTGGTAAAGATAGAAAAGATTCAACATTATACTTCAATGACCGATTCGCTTTATCGATATAATTTATAAATTTGCCGACAGAATATATCAAACTACAACAAAACGCTATCTCTTGTTGTTTTATTCATAAACAAATTGAATTATTTAACGCTAAAAAATAAAGACAATGAATTTATCTAAAGGCTTAATAGCTATTTTAATAGCAATTATTGTATTGACCGTTATCGGACTGGGGCTTTTCTTATGGGGAAGTTCTGCATATAACGATATGGTAAAAAAAGATGTAGCTGTAGAAACCCAATGGGCGAATGTACAGAATGCTTATCAACGACGCGCCGATCTGATTCCTAATCTGGTAGCTACGGTAAAGGGATATGCAACTCACGAACAGGAAACATTTACACAAGTGGTAGAAGCCCGTGCCAAAGCTACACAAATGCAGGTGAATGCAAACGACCTGACCGAAGAAAACATCAAAAAATATCAGGAAGCACAGGGACAACTGGGTGCTGCACTGGGACGCCTGATGGCTATACAGGAAAATTATCCTGAACTGAAAGCTAATACAAACTTTATGGCATTACAGGATGAACTTACCGGTACTGAGAATCGTATATCTACCGAGCGTAATAAGTTTAACGAAAAAGTAAAAGACTATAATACCACTATCAGTATGTTCCCTAAGAATCTCTTCGCAGGAAAGTTCGGTTTTCAGCAGAAAGCCTTCTTCCAGGCTGATGAATCTGCACAGAAAGCACCTGAAGTAAAATTCTAAAAGCTGAATAATCCATTACCTGATCTATGACAGGGAGTGATTATGAAAACAATGAAACGAGTCATAAAAACACTTTTTCTCTTTCTTCTTGTATCGGTTTCGGTGCAGGCGCAGGATGATTTGCCCGAACCGATGTCGCCGCCAACACCGGTAAACGATTTTGCACAGATTTTCAACTCAGCTTACCACAGTGATCTGGAACAGATGCTCATCGCCTACAACGATAGCACTTCTACCCAGATATATGTGGTAACAGTAACAGATCTGCAAGGGTATGATATATCGGATTATGCCGCCCGTCTGGGGGAAAAGTGGAAGATAGGCCAGAAAGAGAAAAACAATGGCGTACTTATCCTTATCAAACCCCGTATAGGAAACCAACGCGGACAGGTGTTTATCGCTACTGGTTATGGTGTGGAATATATACTTACCGATGCGCGTGTCGGACGCATTATAGATCAATACATGATGCCATATCTGCAAGACGGAGATTACTATAATGCCACAAAAGCGGCTATCGGTGCCATTATAAAATATTTGTCGGGCGAGTTTCAGGCTGACGAAGACGAAGATGCTGCGCCATCGCTGGTAATGAATATATTACTCATTCTCTTTGTTATATTCATCATATACATAAGTGTGAAGAACAACAAGGGAGGCCCTTCCGGTGGTGGCACATGGGGCGGAGGCTATTACGGAGGTGGTAGCAGACGATCCGGTGGAGGCTGGAGCAGTGGCGGTGGTTTTAGCGGAGGCGGAGGCGGTAGCTTCGGCGGTGGTGGAGCAGGACGCAGTTTCTAAAAAAATATAGATATATAAAAAGGTTGTGAACATATCCCATTCACAACCTTTTTCTTTATTTGATAATTATTCCGGATTATCGCGTATATTATCCAATACTTCTTTCATCGCCTCAGCATGTTGTAACAGATCGGCAATCTTTTCATTATCGGGATTCGCCTTTACTGCACCGGTAAGCCGTTCGGTAAGAATGTCTATATATTTTTTATTCATTGTCTTATCATACAGATTCTTATAGCTTACTGTAAGGCAAAACCATACCCTTTCTTTTGCAGGATTTATTTCCAGCGATTTATCGAACATCTCTATCGATTCTTCGTATTGTTTCCGTTCGCCTAAGATTACGCCAAATCCCCAATATACATCAGCATTCGTACTGTCGAGCAGCCATGCCTGATTGAACCGCTTTATGGATGTATCGAAATCTTTGTCATAAAAGTACATCCACCCGAAATCTACATGCGAAGCGCTTGCCTCCTTCCGGCTAAAGTATGCGCTGTCACAAAATGCAAGAAACTCTTTGTCCGACTCCAGTTGTTGTTTGCACTTCGTTGCATTGCCGTACATCGGCAACAGATTGATACCTTCGGGACAATCCTGTGCACGGGTACAAGCCGACAATAATAGCATTATCAGTAATAGAATGTAAGTTTGTATTTTCATCATATTATATATCTGCAAAAAGGCGAAGATAGCGAAAAGATATATAATCGAATCTTTCTGAAAATTATTTATGGAAGAAAGGCATAAAATGAGAAGAAGAATAAAAAAGTTTATCTATAGGATATATACAGTTAACAATGGAAAGCGATCTTTGAATGTCTTGATTTTTTTTGTAGGGTTTACATACGCTTCGCTCCTGTGACCGTTGGTTGTAAGGTTTTAGTTAAAATTGTCTCACGCAAAGGCACAAAAAAAATACTTGTAACTCGTAACTGCCCGTAGGGCGACGAATTGGAAATCGCCGAAGCGGAGGCGAGGTAAACTTGTAACTAATGTTAGTTTTGTAAGGTTTTAGTTAAAAAACAGTGTACTAGATTATAGAGTTAGCTACACCCTGTTCCGCTGAACGTTGTTTCTAGTCATTAGTCTACTAGCTTGCTAGTTTTAAATTTTCTATCTTCTAGTATACTAGAAACATCGTTCAGCGGAACAGGGTGTAGCTAAAACTTGTAAGTTTTGTCAGCTTTTAGTTAAAATTATTATCGTATGTTTACCTTGAATTATATACCTTTATTCTTTCTTTGGTACAACTAATTTAAACATCATCATGAAACTATTAAAACTATTTCTCCTTACGGTTTTAGCTGTATTTTCAGCGGCATTGCAGGCACAGGACAACAAACCGCTGCGACTGGGAGTGGCCGGTCTTTCGCACGGACATCTTTGGGAAGTGATCTCACGCCTCGACAGAGGTGACTTTGAAATAGCAGGTATTGCTGAAAAGAACAAGGCATTGTGGAATAACGAAAAACTACAGGCCAAAGTAGATGAGAAGCTTTTCTTTCAGGATTTGAACGAAATGCTGGATAAGACAAAGCCCGAAGCGGTAATCGTTTACGAAAGTATATACGATCATCTGCGTGTGGTAGAGGCTTGTGCTCCGCGCGGAATCCATGTAATGCTGGAAAAACCGTTGGCGGCCACAATGGAACAGGCAAAGCAGATCGCCCATCTGGCACGCAAGTACAATATAATGGTACTTACCAACTATGAAACGACATGGTATCCGGCAAATCATAAAGCTTATGACCTGATAAACAACGACAATGCGGTGGGAAAAGTTTCTCGTATCAATGTATATGACGGGCATGAAGGGCCTGTAGAAATAGGATGCAGTCCCGAATTTTTGGAATGGCTCACCGATCCTGTACTGAATGGTGGCGGAGCGGTTATAGATTTTGGCTGCTATGGAGCTAATCTGAGTACATGGCTGCTGAACGGACAGAAACCGCTGAGCGTATTTGCCACGCTAAAGCAACAGAAACCATCAGTATATCCGAAAGTAGATGATGATGCTACCATCGTACTCGAATATCCGAATGTGACTACCATTATTATGGCATCGTGGAACTGGCCGTTGAGCCGCAAGGATATGCACATATATGGTGACAAAGGTTATGTGGCTCAAAATAATGCGACCAACATGCACGTAAATATCAATAAGCAGGAAAGCAGGCTGGTGGCTGATAAGCTTGCCGAACCGTACAACGATTCTTTCTTTTATCTGAAAGCAGCGGTAAGGGGCGAGATAGAGGTGAAACCGACCGATCTGTCTTCGCTCGAAAACAACCTGATCGTAGTAGAGATATTACAGGCCGCTATAGAAAGTAACCGCACTGGTAAAGCAGTGAAGTTGGAGAAATAGGAATAAACAAAACAGGAAAGCTATAGGGCTTTCCTGTTTTGTTTATTGTTTAAAGTACATTTCGGTTAGTTGCTTATATCGTTTATCGCGGCGGATATTTTTCAGGTCATCGTCCGAATCCATCTTCTCCTTTGTGAAGTTATACATTTTCGACTGATAGGTTCCTGCTTTGATCATCGACTTCTCAAGCCATTTGAAAGCCTCGTCTTTTTCCTTTATCAGCGAATAGTAGCATGCCATGTTGTAAGCTGCTGATTGGCTACCGAGTTGCTCGGCACGGGTAAGCGAGGTTTCCAGTTCTGTACGGTATTTCGGATAGTTCTTTTCATATCGTCCCAAGCTGAGATATGCGTACCCCTTATCACGCCATGCAGGCATAGAATTCGCATCCAGTTCGAGCACCTTATCGAACTTCTCTATACTCTGCCTGAAATCGTCTGTCTTCTTTGTTTCCTTTGCATAGTCGAGCAGCGAACGCCCCCAATTCATGTATGTTTCGGTTGCATTAGGCTCCAGCTCTACCGCTTTGGCAAATTTGCGGAAACTCTCGTCATACAGGCTGTCGTTCTTTGATTCATTGGCATAGTAAGACAAGCATATAGCCCATGTACTGTATACTTCGGCATAGTCGGGCTTTATCTCCAGTGCTTTACGGAATTTATCAAAGCAGCTTTCCAGCAGTTCGGTATCCTTATTTTCTTCCGCATGTTTGGCTATCACATATCCCCATATCAGATAGGGAACCGCATCATCGGGAGTAAATTGTATAGCCTGTTCAAACAATGGGTTGAACTCTTCAGGCTTACCGCCCTCAGCCTCTTTTTGTACGGCCATAGCTATCATCGACTCAGCTCTGAGCTTGTTATCCTGTGCATTGAGTGAGATTCCAAGCAGGAAGATCAGAGTAAACACTAGTATTCGCATCTGTAAGCAATATTTTAGTTGAGATTACAAAGGTAATTATAATATTCTTATATTTGTTTATCTATATGCCAATGAGGTATATATAACACGTATGACACTAACTATGAAACGCCACATAATCATATCCTTTCTTTTGTTGCTTGCTCTTCAGACAGCATATAGCCAATCGTTCACCGTAAGTGGAAAAGTAACTTCTTCGGATACGGGAGAAGAGGCTATAGGTACAGCTATTTTTGACAAAAAGAGTCAGAAGAATGGTGCAATGGCAGATATAGACGGCATGTACAGAATTGACGGGATGAATAAAGGCGATACACTTACTTTCTCACTTATCGGCTATTGCACACGGGAGATAGTTGTGGAGGATTCTATACACGATATGATATTGGATATTGATTCCGTAATGATATCTATGCTATATTCTCCTCGTAAGAAATTACCTTACGTTTACAATATTGATCCAGAAAAATTGAAACCTATATTTATTCTTTCTGACGTAAATACAAAAGTTGAACAAAAAGCCTTCCCTCAATCATATCGGAATATAAAACAGCTTGCCGACAGTCTGTCATTCGTGACCGATGTACCTTATATAGCCAACAATGAAGATCCGCTGTTCTGGCATATAGTCGGAGGCGGACGCGACATTATTCCGATTCTGATAGATAAACTGACCGATACTAAAAAGACCAAGACCGCAGTACGCTTCTTCGGTGGACATCATACGGTTGCCGATCTTGCCTACGTAACATTGCAGGAGATAATTAAGGACATACCTACTTTCGATCTGCTGGGTGTGGAATTCGATCAGGAGGGTTGCGGCTACTGCTCATACTGGCATCATGTAAGGAAAAGCAAGAAAAACAGGGAAGCATTCCGCCGATCGGTCAACAAATGGTATGATAAAAACAAGAATAACCTTGTGTGGGTCAACAGTCACATTTCTCTTACGGGAGACTGTATCAGACCGCCTTTTGTAGGTGGTTATTATAAAGTAGATAAGCAATAACGAATCTTTACCCGATATGAAAAAGAATAGTATAATTTTAGTTTTGCTCCTCATTTTCTCTATTCAGGCAATCTATTCGCAAAGCCATATTGTGACAGGCGAAGTACGCGATATGGAGAAAGAAGCAATGTCTAAAATATCGGTATCGAATATGCGGACAGGTGAAATGGTCTATACCGATGCAGATGGAAAATACATTATAGAAGCGCAAATGGGTGATACACTCTTGTTCTTTGAGAATTATAACCCTACTCAGAAAGTTATAGTAGATGGTACTGTATGCAATGTATTTTCTATGGTGAAAGAAATCCCTTTGGATGAGATAATAAAGATAGGATTTACTTGGATTCATAGAAAACCCCCAGTATCAGGAGGTCACCCTGAAGACAATTATTACGATAAGATAATACAAACCGCCAAAAGCTGGCAAAGCAATCAGAAACTGAAATACATTGTCAACGGCAAACAAGAGCACGATGTAAGATATATCGACCCGCGCACAGTAGAGTCGATCAGTATGCAGAAGAATGCAGCAGGTGATGTCGTTACACTTACGGTAAATACCAGCGAATATGAAGTCACCGTACTGGAAGAAGGTTACGATACATTCCTGAAACAACAGCAACCAAAAGAGTTTTTCACCGAGCAGGAGCTGAAATCGAAGAATATACCACTAGTCAACGAATGGAATATGTGCTGCAACAATCCATCGCAGTACGATCCTGCTATTTACGAAGCACCAATAGATTACAGTCCGACGACAGATTACGGACTCAATGTGGAATATAATATCTATATGTTCCTTAAGTATATGAACGAAAAGTATAGTCTGGGACTGAAATAGAAAAGGGCTGCTCGATGAACAACCCTTTTCCGTATAATCTATTTCTTATAACGGAATTCTGATTTTTTGTCCCGGATGAATCAAATTAGGATCTTTGATAGTGTCCTTGTTTGCCTCATAGATCTTTTGCCATGTCATATTCGGATATTTAGTGGCAATTTTGCTAAGGCTGTCGCCCGGTTTGATTTCATAGATTTCTTCTCCGCCCGGTACAACGTCGATATTCAATACCAAGTCTCCGGCACGCATGTCTGGATCTATTTCATCATAGATTTTCCACATTTCATCTTTTTTAGATGCAGTAGCAGCACCTGTGATGTAAAGAATGTTGTTTTGCTCAGTAGCAACAAGATTCTCAACTCCCGATTGTTGCGCAAACTGAATCAGTTTGGCATATTTATCTGTCAAGCTCATTTATTTCAGATTTAATTTGTTGATAACTTGTTTAGGTTTAGCTTCGTTAGCTATCTGCATAACTTTCTGAAGGTCTGCTTTCTTAAGGTCACCTGTCAATGTAACGACACCGCTGTCAACAGCAGCTTTTACATCGGCAAATCCTCCGGCTGTAAGCAGGCTTGTAATAGTTGTAGTAAGCACTTCGTCAGGATTGATAACAACAGGAAGTTTCACTTCAACATTGTTCACAACTGATTTCACATCTTTAAGAGCTTTCAATGCAGCCTCAGCAGCAGCTTTAGCTTCTTCCGACTCTACTGTACCCGTAAGAGTAACCACACCGTCTTTCACAACAGGAGTTACTGTAGACTGGATAGCTGTAAGAGCTGTTTCAACTTGTTTCTGGATTTTTGCGTCGTCTGGTTTACAAGAAAACAATGTAACACTTATTAAAAGTGCACTTACATAAAATAACAATGATCTTTTCATTTTCATTAAGGGTAAAGTTTATACTAAATAGTTTGCTTCTCTTTGATTTACAGTTCTTTATTTGTATAAGTTTTGTTAAATAAGTCTCAATCCAATGTCTTCGACAGCACCAAAGATACAATATTATTATTATCTTCAAATAGAAAAGGAATAATTTTTTATGATAGATAAAATCGATGTATATTAAGATATTACTTACCCCTTGCCGTATATCTCGGATAATATATGTTTCTTTGCTCAAAATGCCGGTCATATATACTAACACCGCTCGTTTACCGTTCTGAAAAATGTAAACATCAACCACTATGAGTGTCCTCAGACTTGTGATCATTATTATTAGCACGCTGCCAATAGGAGTATTGAATATATATTCTCAGGTGGACAGCACTTATATAGGCTTCTTTGAACAGGAGTTTGCCATACGCCCCTACTTTCTGGATAAATATACAGCACTCTCTCACGAAGTTGAAGATGGTAAAGAAACTACATACCGCCCCAACGATCCTTATGCTTTAGGTATAGGTTTCACATATAAAGGTATTTCACTGAGTGGAGCTTACGGCTTCGGATTCATGCGTGACAAAAAACGGGGTAAGACTAAATCACTTGACTTCCAATATCATTATTACGGTCGTAAGTTTGTAATGGATCTTTTTTTTCAGAACTACAAAGGCTTTTTTGTTGAAGACGAAGGTAACGACAAAAAAGACCATGACGATGACATATATCATCTTTATCCCGATATCAAACTGGAACAATACGGTGGATTTGCACAATATATATTTAACGGTAATAAGTTTTCGTATCAGGCGGCATTCAACCAGAACGAAAAACAGCTAAAATCAGTGGGTAGTTTCTTACTCGGTGGTGGTATTTATTACAACAGGGCACGCTCCGACAGTTCGCTACTCTTCAATAACAAGTCGAAACTCGATAATTTCCAGTTTGGTGTCAGCGGTGGATATGCTTTCACGTGGGTAATCAACAAACGGGTGTATATCTCTGCCTCTATGTCGGTAGGTGCAAATGTCGGTGTCGACAAATCGGGCGATCAAGATAAATGGAAAGTCTACCCTACCATGTTTCCCCGCGCTTCAGCCGGGTACAATCACGATAACTGGTCGCTGGGAGTATCGTTTGTCAACAACAGAGTGTATATACTGCATTCCGAACAATCGAAAATGTCGTTCGATACAGGTGCCCTCCAGTTTAGTTTTACCAAACGGTTTGGAAGAGCACCCAAATTTCTGGAAAAGAATCAAAGGATCATAGATACCTATAATCATTACAGATTTTGGTAAGTGTGTACATTCGCTATTTCGGCATTGCGCATATCGCCCGTATCTTTGAATGCCTTGTGGAAAGCAAAGGCATTATTCAGATCGATAGGAGTTTGTCCCGCATCTCCTCCTGCAAGATATTTTCTCAACAACGGCCTATAGTCCGGATGCGCGCAGTTTTCGATAATACATTCAGCCCGTTCTTTCGGTGATTTTCCCCGCAGATCGGCCACTCCGTATTCCGATATAATGATCTTTACCGAATGTTCACTATGGTCCTGATGCGAGACCATCGGTACGAATGCGCTTATCTTACCGTCCTTAGCCGTAGAAGGGGTAAGAAATATGGAAATATAGGCACTACGCGCAAAATCACCCGATCCGCCTATTCCGTTCATTATCTGGCTTCCCATAATATGTGTCGAGTTTATATTTCCGAAGATATCAGCCTCGATAGCCGTATTCATGGCTATAATGCCTAATCGGCGCGCTACTTCGGGATTGTTCGATATCTCTGCTGTGCGAAATACAATCCGCTCTTTGAAAAAGTCCAGATTCCGGTAAATCCGTTCTATACAAGGATTGCTCACCGTGAGAGTGCCGCCGCTGGCAAACTTTATCCGCCCTTGTTCCATCAGTCCTATCAGGGCATCCTGGATCACTTCGGTATATACCTCAAAGTCGGGTATGTCTTTGTTTTCGCCCATCGCGCACAATACGGCATTGGCTATATTACCTACACCCGACTGTATGGGTAAAAATTCCTTCGGAATACGTCCCTGTGTCATTTCACCTACAAGGAAATTAACTACATTCTGCCCTATCTGTGACGTAATTTCGTCAACAGGACTGAAACCGCCACCTTCATTCGGCATATTTGTTTCCACTACTACTATTTTTGCAGGATCTATTTTCACATGATCTTTACCAATGCGGTCACGTACCGAGTATACAGGAATTTCGCCGCGATGAGGAGGATTGGTCAATTCTAAAAGGTCGTGCATTCCCCTCAACGCTTTCGGATGCCAACTGTTCAATTCTACAATTACCAATTTTGCCATACGGGCAATGGTCGGTGTGATACCGACACCGCAGGTAGGAACTATTTCGCCGTCTTCGGTCACATCGCACGCTTCTATAATAGCTACATCTACCGCCCCATAGAACCCATACCGCAAGTCCTGTGCCAGTGTAGACAAATGCAGATCGAGATATTTAACCTCCTCGCTGTTTATTGCTTTACGCAGGTCTTTATTAGTCTGGTACGGCATACGGAACTTGATAGCGTGTGTACGAGCCAGAGCGCCGTCTATACTATCTCCTGTAGATGCTCCGGTAAACATTCCCACTTTAAAAGGATTGCCTTTTATATGCTCTTCCTCTGCATACTTTGCTAATGCTACAGGAACTACTTTAGGGCATCCGGCGTGCGTAAACCCGCTGAATCCGATATTGTCATTATGTTTTATAAGTCTGGCCGCTTGTTCGGCTGTCATTTTTCTCAAAGTCATATAGTCTTTTTTTTACAGATTGATTATATGCA
Source organism: Dysgonomonas hofstadii (assembly GCA_040395895.1). GTDB lineage: Bacteria > Bacteroidota > Bacteroidia > Bacteroidales > Dysgonomonadaceae > Dysgonomonas > Dysgonomonas hofstadii_A. The sequence continues at coordinate 15,671 of JBEBPN010000004.1, read as the reverse complement.
AAGTTACCACATTGAACTTTTGTCTGAAATGACAATAATACGGCAAGAACTGCCATATATTTCAAGCCTTATTTCTATATTTGTATTTATTATTAATGCAGATCAGTAAGTAGTTGGATTAGATTATATGTTCCTTTTTACTGCGCGCAATTAAAAATTGCTTGCCTCACTTTGCCCAAAGCCGCAAAGTAAGCAAAACGCTTTAGCGCCACGCTTCATAGAACGACCCGTTAAAGGGCTTAAAGGCTAAACAAAAAAAACTCGCTCACTGCCTTGTATGGTAAGACTCGTTGGCTAAGCTCAAACACGTTTTTGTTTTACGCCTTTTTCTCCCTACGGGTACCCCGTCCATAAAGCTAACGGCGCGGGCTAAAGCCTGACGAGGCCTAGTCATCGCATCGCGATCCCGTGCATTAGTTCCACAGTCGGGGCACCCACCCGGTGAAGTCGGCGTAAAAAGGGATGGGGCGATAGCCCGTTTGTCCCTTTTAGCCGGCAAGCCGTTAGTGGGTCGGCGAGAAACGAAGCACTAGCGTTTTGTTTACTTTTGAGCAATGCCAACCAACGGTCACAGGAGCGAAGCGTATGTAAAAGTGAAAACAAGCACGGGAGTGCGCGTTAGATATGAGCTAAACTTATAGAGATTAAACTCAGATAGCAGTTATGCAGAAAATAATTGAACATTTACACTAAACATATTTTCATGTATGGAAACTAAATACAGACATATTGCTTTTCTGGTAATGTCGGAAGCTACCCTGCTCGATATAACAGGCCCTTATGAGGTATTTTCACAGTTAGCAGAAAGTCTCTCCTTTCGAGAAGATACAGCACTCCCACCGTATATGCTCCATACATTATCGTCAGAACGAAGTAAAACAGTACGTACCGCATCAGGGATGACAATTTGTTGTGACGATATATATAGCAATATCGATTACAAAATAGATACATTATTTGTACCGGGTGTACCCAATAACAGACTGGCAGACTACAAACTGAACAAAAAAGTGTTGCGATGGATAGAAGACCAGTCATTACAGGTACACCGACTGTGTTCGGTATGTACCGGTACGTTCTTTCTTGCCGAAGCAGGAGTGCTGAACAGAAGAAAAGCCACTACGCATTGGGAAATGTGCACAAAGCTTGCTCACGACTATCCGCAGATACAGGTAGAAGACAGCCCTATATTTGTAAAAGATGGAAATATATACACCTCAGCGGGTATCTCAGCCGGAATGGACTTGGCGCTGGCGCTGGTAGAGGAAGACTACGGACGATCGTTAGCACTGGATGTAGCAAAGCAAATGGTACTCTATCTGAAACGTCCCGGCACACAGTCGCAATACAGCTCTGTACTCACCCACCAACATGTCGACTACCGCCCTGTACAGGAAATAGAAAGCTGGATATTGGAGCATCTGAGCGACAACCTTACTGTGGAAAAGCTGGCTGAACAAATATCTATGAGCCCCCGCAATTTTGCCCGTGTCTTTGTGCGCGAAACGGGTATTACTCCAGCTAAATACATCGATAAGCTACGTGTAGAAACGGCCTGCCGATATCTGGTAGAAACACGCCTATCGCTAAAAGAGATAACGGATATATGCGGCATGGGCACGCCCGATAATATGCGGCGGATATTTCTTAAATATCTTCAAATTTCACCGCTCGATTACCGCAAAAACTTTGGTTCTATCCTTCCGTCTAAATAATGGATTTTATTCTTCTTTGATAAGCAATATACCACTGAGAATAAGACTTATGACATCGGCTTTCTTAAACACCATCAGATGATCGCCACCTTCTACAGGAAAGGCATTGCGAACAAGGTCGTAAGGAAATATTTGATCGTTGGTGCCATGTATATGATACAAGTGTTTTGTATCGGCAGCCGGTATCCATTCCGTTATCTGCTTTGCCGCCCATTTTATATAGCCGGCATCGGTCACCGTCATATATTGAGCTAGTTCGGCATTGGGCATATGGTATACAAGACGATTAAATGTTTCGGTAACAAACTGCGTATCGGAATATATCTGGTCGGGCACCATGTCTACAAAGTTTGTATGCTTCACAGCTTTAAACAGCATGGGAATTTCCTCTTTGCTCTTGAATGAAGAGATAATCACACTTTTAAGGGGATTGAGAAAGGTATTCATTTCCTGCATAATAACGGCTCCAAACGAATAACCGACTAATACAAATGGACGAGATGTGTCTATCGTCTGCGCCATTGTTCGTGTATATTCCTCAAGCGACTCGCCCACATGAGGCGTATGCCATTCGATATACTTTTTGTTGAAACCTTCGGGAAGAGTGAGTTTGTCGAAAACACTGCAATTATAGCACATACCCGAAATGAAATAAACATTAACATCGGTTTTCCAAATATGCTTTATCTGTTTCCACATTTTTGTGAATTTGCCGGATAATGGCTGATTGGAATTCTTGTTTTGTGACATATTGTTCCTTCCCCGTTTGTTCAAGTATATAAAGATAATCATTTTGATTTAAAGAGCTAAACAAATCTGCACCTATCACTTGTAAACATATCTTTTCTATAGTTAAATAAGTTTTCTTACAAGAACAATTCCATCTCTATTTTTTTATAATACAAGATAATAGTGATCTCAATCAGGATTCAGGTTCATCAAAAAAGAATTACATTATGATTAATATATTCAGGTATTTCATCAGCAAAAATAAAGAGGCTTATAGGGAAATAGCCAAAAAAGAGCACATGAATCCGCTGAGGGTATTTCTGCTGGCACATGGCAAGAAAGTAAAATCCGATAAGGATCATAGAGCAATACATTCTCTGAAAGAAAGAGGAATTGTATCGGGATGGCACGGTTAGATATCACAATGTAAATAAATTTTATCCGGAGGATATTTTATCTGTTTTCCGGATAAACATTTGTTTCACATTATATGTTCTATTACAATAAGGAATCTTTACTATAAACGTAAAATCACAAAACAATGGCGACAATCAATCCTTACCTTTCTTTTAACGGTAATTGTGAAGCGGCCTTCAATTTTTACCAGTCTGTATTCGGCAACGAGTTTGTCTATGTCGGACGATACGCCGATATACCGGCAGAATATCCTGTACCCGAATCGGAGAAAAATAAAATCATGCACATCGCGTTACCGATAAGTGGCAACAGCGTACTGATGGGCGCCGATTCGTCCGAGTCTTTCGGAGGGTTATCCAAAGCCGGTGACAATGTTTCGCTATCGGTAAATACAGACTCAGAAGATGAAGCTAAACGTATCTTCACTGCACTTTCGGCCGGAGGCAAAGTACTGATGCCTCTCGAGAAAATGTTTTGGGATGCTCTGTTCGGTCATTTTATTGACAAATTTGGCATTCTGTGGATGGTCAATTATGATTATGAAGACTATCCGAAGAAATAAACGCAGATTTCCCAACTTATAACAAATTATTAAAATTACATTTGTTCCGTACTATTCCGTTGCGATTTTGGTTCAATCGACACGGATGGGAAGTACGGAACTTTCTTTTGTCTAACCGTGAAAAAATAAAGTTATGAACGAAAGCATTACAAAGAGGCTGCAACTTGAAAAATACGCAGATAAACTACTACTGAACAAACCGGATAACGTACACGAATTTGATGTGCTTGTATATGAAGCTACAGAAAAGAAACAGGCTTATGACCTTATTATCACCTTCGTATTCTCTCTCGACCAATTTATGGAAACATTACAGCATGTGATAGATATAAATTTGTTGAAACCCGATGGTGCTTTATTTTTTGCATATCCCAAAAAAGGAAACAAGGAATACAAAGAATACATTGGGCGTGACGATTTCTTTGAACGTGTAGAGGTAGATGAAGACGGATATGTAAAAAACAGTCAACTAAAGTTTTTTAAGATGGTCGCCCTCAACGATACATTCACCATCATAGGACTGAAATATCAGGCTATACGCAAAAGCAGGGCAAACCAGCTTAGCCAGTGCGTAGGTGACTATATAGACCGTATTCCCGATCTGCAGAAATACTTCGCCAAAGAAAAAGATATCATCACATTCTTCAACAGCCTGACTCCCGGATATCAGCGGGGATGGGCACGCTTTGTTTACAGCACGCGATCGGAAACGACCATTGCTAAACGTCTTGCTGAAATGCGGAATATCATCAGTCAGAAATATAAGTCGATAGATCTGTATAAAGCTGCCAAAAGATCACAATAAGGTATTAAACGAAAGAAGGCCGCTTCGTCCCGAAGCAGCCTTGTTCACTGTGTAGAAAAGATTTAGAGAAATTGAAACTTAAAACACAAAATTTATCCTATTCTAAATATGGCTTAAAATGAAGTTAAAAACTACCTATACTATACCTTATTTTTGATAACCTAATCCCTATTAGTATCTTATAACTGCAATTTGTTTCGTGCTTGTTGTAATCCTCTCGACTACATTACAAAGATCACATAAAAAACAGCGTGAAGAAAGTCCTGTGATGCTGCAAAAATGTTCTATTCTTCGCTTTTGTGCAAAAAGTGCAGGGGAACAGCCAGTCACAGATGTTCTGATCTTCTTTTTTTCTGTCCTGATAATCGGGTAGCCTAAAAAATAAAGGGATGCTTCACAATGAAGCATCCCTTCGGAATATTCTATTATTTAAGTTTTGTCGTGTAGGTTGGAAGGGCTGTTTTTAGAATACAAAGCTTACACCAACCAAAGCCTGGCTAAAGTCGAAGTCGAAACCGAATGTATTAGTTTTTGCTTCACCGGCTTTGTTATACTCATATCCTAAGAAACCGTATTTAGCAGACAAAGTAAGTCTGTCAGATACTTTAACGGCAACACCCGGTCTGAAACCGATTTCAAGATCGTGATTTTTTGTATCAGAACCTTTAGTTTTGCTGTACATGTATCCTACTCCTCCATCGATAAACATGCTACCTATGTCACCCTTAAGGAATGAGTAACGTACGAAAGGATTAACTTTGAATCCGTCAGTCTTACCAGTTCCTGTGATTATGTTTCCTTCTGCATCTGAAATAGATACAGATTTCTCATCGTGTTGGTATCCCAAGCTGATAGCGATAGCTACATTGTCTGTAAGGATATAACCGATTTCTGGAAGGATTCTGTAGCTTGTATTAGCATCCATGCCTTTAACTTTGCTTGATTTAAGACCTACTGCACCTCCAACCCAGATTTGTCCCGGATTTTGAGCGTTAGCCATTGTTACAACACCAAACATAATTGCTAATGTAAATAGTAATTTCTTCATTTTCTTAAAAATTTTAAGTGATTATTAATTTTATAAAGTGCTAATAGAACTATTTTGTGTTATTTATGCGTATAATGCGTATTTGTGTATTGTTACGTGTTATGTTTTTATTTCCTTTTGTTAATTTCGGCGACAAAGATATACGAAAATCTATAATCACAAACATAATTAAATGTTAAAGCGAACTTATTTGTAAAATTTTGTTAAAATGATTTAATCTTTTTATTTGTAATCTGCATTATCTCAGGCATATTGTATGATTACATTCAAAAAAGATTATGTTTGCGAAAAGAGAAATATTTATTTAGACTATTCAACATCTCCAAAACTAAGTATATCAGTATGGCTTTAGCAAGAATACAACTTGATGAAATATCGGAACATATAGACCCTTATGCCATAAAGAACTTCATCATATCGGACAAATCTGTGGCACTACCCCCGATGACATCGGATTATCCGTTCGTAGTAGACGGGGTAATATTTGCTATCTGCATAAAAGGGCAAGGAAAGGTAAAGATCAACTTCAAAGAGTATGAAATAAAGGAGAACACTATCATCACTGTCTTACCCTCTTTTGTGATCGAGTATCTGGAACGGACAGAAGACCTGATGGTAGAATTCCTCATTTTCTCCATCGACTTTATGACAGAAATGCCTCCGGCTACCAGAGACATAGATATTCCCCGAAGCCTTGTACAATCGCCTTGTATCGAAATTTCGGCTGCCGAAGCAGAACGATATATCGAGTTCCACTCATTCATCGTAAAACAATATAAACGAAAAGACCATCCATTCAGGGTACAAATGGCAAGAGGGCTGTTATATTCTCTACTCTCCGAAGTAGGTGGATTCTATTATAGCAGAATGCAGGAAGTAGATCAGGAAGTGAGAGCATCATCGCATCAGGAAGAACAGGTGTCTGCTTTCTTCAAGCTTCTGTTACAGCATCATAAGAGTGAAAAATCATTGCAGTTCTACGCCGATAAAATGTTCCTTACGCCCAAATACCTGTCTACAATCGTTAAAGACCGTACGGGACGGACAGCTTTTACATGGATCAACGAAGCGTTAATAGCATCGGCTAAGTACCTGCTGAAAACAACGAATAATACAATATTGCAGATTTCGGATGAACTTAACTTTCCGAATGCCTCATTTTTCGGCAGATTTTTCAAGAAGCATACAGGGGTAACTCCTGTGCAGTACAGAGAAAATGATATATGAAACAACAAAAGATACAGGGAAAATCGGTGTTGAAGTCTTATGAAATAAACTCTTTCAGCACCGGATTTTTCTCTATTTCTTCATATTTGCGGACTGTAACACCCAGTTTTTCAAACAATCTCTTTACCATAGAATCTATATCCGTTACATAAATCTCTTTGATGCGTTTGGTCAGCAGCCATAGTGCAAGATAATTAATATCTTTTTTCACAACAATGTCCTTTTCTACCTCAACCACCGAATTGTTATTCGTATGAAGTACGATTATCGCGATTGTATCCATATAGGATTCGTCGATTTTATCATCTTTAAGGAACAATGCTATTTTCATTAGAGCTTTCTTTTATGTAAAGTTCACCAATACATTTTATTACCGAAAGACCTAATGAACGCAGAATATGTTCTAAAAGTCGGAAAAGTATATCTTTACCTTACAGATTGTGTCTCTTCAGCCAGTCGAATATTGTATCGTGCACCTTCTGGCGTACTGTCTCTTCCGATAGCATCAGGTCGTGAATGCCTCCGCTTATCGAAACAGTTTCCACATTTCCGCCCATATCACAGGATATACGCTCTATATCATCTACATTCAGTATAATATCCATACTCCTAGCTTGTTCTTTATCATACGGATCGGTAGCTGACCGTTCCGAGTGCATCACCAAAGTAGGCTTGGCTATAATAAAATCTTTTTTTACCTCCTGCTGTGCCCTGTATATAGCCCTGATCCAGCCCAGATTTACCTTTGGTGCCACATTGGGCTTCCACGATGTGTCGTAATTCCACTCACCGTAATACGACTGATGGATGCTTTTTCCATATTCTTCGCTAAAGCCTCCTGAAACCTGCATACGTGGGAAGAAGCGCCCCAGAAAGGAAATAAAAGGCAGAAAGATTTTTATATGGCGACTAAGATTGAAGTCGAAGAACGGACTATTGAGTATAAGTCCGTCGTACTGATCACTTTCAGCATGATCTTTGGCAAATAGTGTAACGATAAGACCGCCTGTAGAATGTCCTACCAATACTATTTCATTGTTTTCCTCACTATGAATGATGTCGAGCGCTTTCTGTATCTCTTCATAATAAGCTCTCAGGTCGCGTATATCGTTGAACTTCTGATGCGGCAGATAAGACCGCCCGTATTTGCGCAGATCGAGGGCATAAAAATTGAATCCTTGATCGACAAAACGTCCTGCCATTTCAGCCTGAAAGAAGTAATCATTGAAACCATGTATATAAAGTATGGCTTTGGTAGAGACCTTTTCCGGTCTTTTGCGTATAAGTGTAGCTACATTCTTGCCTTCATAGTCGTCATTCAGCGGTATGGTAAGTTCTTCAAAACCATTACGTAAAATATCTTCTGTATATAATAAATTTCTCGTCATATCTTCGATTTTTAGATATAAACTATGCGGATACAGGTTTTGTTCATTGCGTTAAGTTTTTGTATGTTAGTTATTAACAAATGAGTGTAGTAGCTATCGCCCATCAATATATAAACAATGTATCTCCTTTTGTAACAAGTGAATGCTTCCCCTCAACATCGAATGTTGATATAGCTTCTTCCAACGACAGATCAGTATCTATATTTCCGGAAAAAACCTCATGGCTTAGCTTATTATTTTTGAGTACGATGACTTTATTATATTTAAGCCCTATCTTTTCCACAATTTCGCTAAACGTAGCATTGTCGAAACTAAGCTTACCATCTATCCATGCAGTATATTCACCCGCGCGGACATCCTCTACCGATACATCCCGTGTCTGTTTGTTAAAAATCAGTATCTGATTGGGGGCTAATATAATTTGCGAAGCTTTCTCTCCTTCTATACTGACTACTATTTTCCCTTCCTGTAATACAATATTGGAACAAGGTTTGCTTTCATAGGCATCGAAATTAAAGATAGTGCCTAAGACTTTGACTTCAATATCCTTTGTCCGGACATAAAAAGGACTTGCATCGTCCTTCGTTATTTCAAAATAGCCCTCTCCTTCAAGAGATACCCGTCTGTCTGTCTTTCCAAAATCGGAATCGTAAATGAGCTTCGATTCAGAATTGAGCCAGACCGTACTGCCATCAGGCAACGACATCTTGGTTCTTGACCCGTTAGATGCAACAGTTTCAAATATTGCGACCTGAGGGTTGTTCGTATTCTTATATAGATAAAATCCTATACCGCCACACATTAACAAAGAAACAATAAGGATTGCCGCTATCTTTCTGAAATTATTACTCCACAGGCGGATGCCCTGTTTAGTTTTAGTCTCCTTCTCGTTGGACAAACCGGACAAGCGGCTTTTTAATTGCTCATAGTTAGCTTCTTTCTGTGATTTAAGTGCAGAAATCGAACTTAAAGCATACAGCTTCGACATCTCATCATATCGGTGTCTGAACGTTTCATCTTCGGATAAAAGCTTAAAGAATATTTCTTCTTCCTCATTTGAAAGGTTGCCTACGAAATATCCAGTTAGCAGATCGTCATATATAGAATTACTATCTTCCATCCAATTTATTTAAGCATTATAAGCAATAACAATAACCACACAAAAATATGTGGCGGGAGAGCTACCCTTAATTTATCCAAAGCATTCTTGATCTGTACACGAACCGTACTGGAATTGATGTCTAATTCTTTCTCTATTTCCTGTACCGATTTTCCCTGATAAAAGTAACATTCAAATATTTGCCTGCATCGTTCGGGGAGTTGCTTTACGGCTTCGAGTACAATTTGTCCTATTTCTTCAGTTTCTACATATTGCAGAGGAGTAGAATTAGACAATATACGTTCTTCCTGATATTCAAGAAGCTGTTTTGTATACTCTTTACGGTTGCGCTCTTCTGTGTATGAGTCTCTCAGGTGGTTTAAACAACGGTTGCGCACCGACTGTACCAGATATGAATGAATCGGAAAAGTCAGGTTAGCCCTGTTATTCCATATATTCACAAATATATCGTTCACTATTTCGTTGGCAATACTCCTGTTGAACAGGTAATATATTGCAACCGTATTCAGATAAGTATAATAAGAATCGTACAGGGTAGCAAAGGCTCTTTCTTCTCCGTCCGATATTTTATCTATTAAATCTTTATTGATTTTGTTGATAGACATTTTCCTCCTTATTTTTACTTACTTAGCCCCTAACAGATTACTAAGATAAAGATTATATTGAAATACGGCAACTACAATTTCTTAAATTTAATACAATGAAGCACAGAATCTTGGTTCACCACATCCATTAATCTATCCGACCTTATTTTCTTTCCGGTAATTACTAGGCGACATATTTGTATATTTGCTGAACATGCGCGAAAAATAATACGGATCGTCGAACCCCAGCATTGTCGATATCTGGCAAATCTTATATTCACTATTGACAAGAAGATCCATTGCCCTTCTTATTTTCAGTTGATCGATATACTGTTTCGGGGCACAACCTGTAGCACTGTAAAAAAGGCGGTAAAAATACGACGGAGAGTATTTGAAATGTTGAGCCATATCTCTTATACTGATCTTTTTCTCTATGTTTTCATTTATGTAATGCGTCGCCAGATGTACAATATTCCGCCCGAATTCGTTTGGTATTTTATTGTCTTTAAAAGAGTTTGCAAATTTAAAGTTACCAAGAAAGTACCGCAGACAAATAGAGGCAAACACCAGCCGTTCTTCTTCAAATCCCTGCCTGAGGGTATCATACATCTGATCGAACAAGTGTATTTGCTTCGTCTTTTTAGAGCCGCCTTCGGTAAAGATATCGACAGGCAACCTGAATTCGTCTGCAAAATATCCGGCAGCACTGCCTTTGAAGTGTATCCAGTAAATACTCCACGCATCGGCATCGGCGGCAGAATAACTATGGGCTGCTCTGGTCGGAATAATGAATAACTGGTTTTCGTTAACCGGATATTCCTTTCCTTCAAGTATATATTTACCCTTCCCTTTTACACAATAAATGAGTATATATTCTTCCGAGCCTGTGGCACGTTCATAGAAATGGTATTTTGCGTTGGGATAATGTCCAAGCGAATGAATCTGCAAATCTTTCGTCAGTTCATTATTCTCCATCTTATCCAGTTCGTAAAATGGTAATACAATCAACCGCTGTCCTTTAAATCCTTCATTTATTACAGCCATATATCAATCAATAAGGAGATAGCATTTAGATAGATACTTAAAAATAAGACATAATAAGCTATAAAACAAGCGGATAAACTTAATTTAACACCATAGGTACGAAAAGTCCATCTTTTGTCACAGGATTATCCATTTATAGGTTCGATCTTAGACACTACTTTTGTAATATACGGGTGCCCTTTATATCATGTTGACTTATATAAGACTAAACCATTAAATCTATCAACTAATTTGCCCAATTATGAAAATTATCACGAGAATAGTGCTAATACTTTTAGTCCTCTCATCCGGATCGGTCTGTAGCGCCGATAATCCGATAAAAGTATTGATAAACAACGAAAAAGTATCTTTCGGAAACGACTTTATCGAACGTGGAATCGACATACGCAACGGTGTAAAAACATATAGCCTGTTCAACAAAGTCACACAAAAAGAATACTCCTCTGCCCAATCGCGTGAGTTCGATATCACAATAAACGGAAAAGAATATTGCGGAACCGATTTTCGCTTCGTGGAAGCAAAGCAAACCGACATCCCCAATGGCAAGCAAATAGAGGTATTCACCAGAGGTGACAAACCCGAAATAAGCGCTGTAGAATTGCTGCTGACTTATTACATCTACAAGGATTCGCCTGTAGTACGCAAGCAATTATCGCTGACCAATAAAGGTGGTACGGAGATAGACATTACCAATCTGAACATGGAAAACATTCATCTTATGCCCGGAAAAGACTATATGCCGAACGTGTATGCCAACTACGGAACCAATATAACCCGCGTACCATATACAGGCGATTATTACGATCCGGCTATACTGTTATACAATGAAGTAGATCAGGAAGGGGTTATTCTGGGTAACGAGTCGCCGGGAATACTGAAACGTACGGACTGCTATTCTAAAGACCATAAAGTAGCCATAGGTATGAAACGCATCGGAGACGATTACCCGTTCAAAACAACAGTGAAATCAGGCGGATCATTTACCTCTCCCCGCTCCTTTCTACTGGTAACCAAACAGGATAAATGGGTTGACTGTTTCGACAAAGACCTTGCTCCCTTTATCCGTAAAAATTTGGGTGTAAAGCTGTTTGAACGTGAGTCATATCCATTGTTCTACTATTGCACATGGATACCATTCAAAACCGACATAAACGAAAACCTTGTTAAACAGCTGGCTGACAACTTATCAGATACGGGAGTAGAAATGTTAATCATAGACGACGGATGGCAGGACAACTCAGGCGATTACAACAGTCACCCCGAACGGTTCCCCAATGGTATCGAAAAAACCTGTGAATACATATATTCAAAAGGGCTGAAACCGGGCTTATGGTTTACAATAGCCTCTATAAACCGCGACAGTAAAATATACAAAGAGCATCCCGAATGGGCATATACTGCAAAAGACGGCTCACCGGGCAATGTGTACAGTCTCGATACATACCGCGTTACCATGTCGATGGCTACCCCTTGGTACGATTATATTCTGGGAAAGCTTAGCCATTACATAGAAACCTGCCGGCTTGGGTATATAAAACTCGATTTTGCACTTACCTCATCCGCCTATATCACAGATAAAGAGATCAGTGGCGATTACACACCGCGTGACGGCGAATACGGATATAAAGATCATGCAAGTTCATACTGGTCTACATACCGTTCGGCCATGAGACTGTTCGATGATCTGAAACGCAAATATCCTGAACTCATCATCGATTGTACTTTCGAGGCATGGGGCAAGTTTCATCTCATCGATTATGCTCTGGTGCAACATGCCGATGTAGACTGGCTTACAAATTACGAATTTGATGTTCCGCGCGGGCCTATCTCTATTCGTCAGATCAATGCGGAAAGAAGCCGTGTTATTCCTGTACCTACTATGATGGTAGGCAATCAGCTGATAGATTCGCCGATGTACAAATTTACCTATCATTCGCTTGCATCGGGTGTACAGCTAATGTGTGGCGACCCACGTAATCTTTCGGCAGAACAAAAAGCATGGTACAAACAATGGTCGTCGTGGTTCAAAGAAATGGATAAGAAATACCAATATACACGGTTCTATTTCAGGTCGGACGTTTTCGATCAGCCTACCATGTCGAACTGGGATGGTGCATATCGTTTCAATGATGAAAAGGGAGGCGGTGTACTGTTCTTCTTCCGCAACGGCAACCTCAACGAAAACGTCACTTTTCCTGTTCCTGTAGTCGCTGCAAACAAATCTTATAAAGTATATGAACCATACGGGGGCAAACAGTGGGGAATCTATAAAGGAGAAGACCTTATTAACAAAGGGTTAAGCATAACGATACCCAATCAGTACGAAGCTAAAGTTATCGGAATAGAAGAAGTGAAGTGAATAGACAGCAACATTAATAAAAAACAAACCATGAGTATATATTTAGAAACAAAGCCCGACTATGAAATATGCCTGCAACGAATCGAAGCATGGTTCAATCAGCAGATCATAGACCGTGTGCCAATCCGCTTCCACCGCCACAATGCCGAATACGATAAAGTGCTGACCGGATCGAAACACAAGAACCTGTATGACAGATGGATGGACGCAGAATTTCAGGCACAGACCTTTGCCGATAGTATCAACGATTTCAGGTTTAACGGAGAAACATTTCCCGTATATATGCCGAATCTAGGGCCTAATATCTATGCTGCATCACATGGGGTAGACATGGAGTTTGGCGAAACTACATCGTGGTGCGAACAAGTAGTAAATGAGATTGGCGATCTGGAAAAGCTCAAATTTTCAAAAGAAAATAAGTATTACCGTCAGATACTAAAAATGACAGAGCTTGCTCTGGAAATGTCCGACCACAAGTTTTGGGTAGGATATACCGACTTGCATCCCGGCATGGACTGTGCTGCTGCATGGCGCGGTTCTGAAAATCTCTGCTTCGATATGGTCATGGATACCAATATGGTAAAAGCATTACTGGCAAAAAGCACCGAACATTTTCTCGACTTCTATGACGATTACGATACATTGCTCAAAGCCCGCAACCAACCATCGGTGACATGGATGAATATTCCTGTCGAAAACGGACGTATGCACATTCCGAGCAATGACTTTTCGTTTATGATATCACCGGAGATGTTCGATGAATTTGCATTGCCCATCCTACAGGAAGAAGTGAAAACCATGACGCACAACGTATTCCACGTAGACGGAAAAGGTGTAGCCAATCATATCGACAGTATAATGAGTGTGCCCGAAGTAAGGGCGATACAATGGGTGCAGGGCATGGCGGACGATTACCCGATAATGCAGCACATACCATTTATACAGTATGTGCAGTCGAAAGGCAAATCAATAATTGTAGATTTCGATAAATCCGATCTGGATAAATTTATGGATATTATGTCTCCTGAGGGTATATTCCTTTGGGTAGCTACCGAAAATGAAGATGAAGAAAAAGATATATTAAAGAAATTACTGAAATGGAAATAATGTGAATTGGTGATTGAAATTATATGTTCAATTTATATAATCTCAATCTTTCTCTGGGATTTATAGACTTGGCTCATTCCTAACGCGCACTCCCATGCTTGTTTTTCATTTTGGCATTGCCCAAAACGAAACAAAAGGCTAGTGCTTCGCTCCTCAGCGACCTGTCATCGGTTTACCGGCTAAAAGGGACAAATGGGCTATTGCCCCATCCCTTTTTACGCCGCCTTCACCGGACAGGTGCCCGCTTGCGGAGCTAATGCACAGAGTCGCACGCGCTGACAAGGCAGGGTTATCGTCTACAAATCGTGCGTCAGCCCGCGCCGTTAGCTTTATAGACGGGGCACCCGTAGGGTGAGAAAGGCGTGAAACAAAAACGTGTTTGAGCTTAGCTGCTGATTCGTATTGTACAAGCTCCAGAGCGAGTTTTTTTGTTTAGCCTTTGAGCCCTTTAACGGGTCGGCCTATAAAGCGGGGCGCTAAAGACTTTTTGATTCCTTTTGGGGCTTAGGCCAAAAGGAATGCAAGCAATCTCTGATTGCGCGCAGAAAGAAATCGAACGTTTATTCAATACAATATAAAATAATGATTGACATAAATAACAAAAAACAAATACTATGAATCAACTAACAAATTTGACAGAAGCAATCGTAAAAGGCAAACTAAAAGATGCAGTAGCCATTACAGAACAGGCACTTGCAGAAGGTGTAGATGCCGAAAAAATCATATCGGACTATATGATTGCAGGAATGACCGAGATAGGCAGCCGATTCGAAGCAGGAAAAGCCTTTGTGCCCGAACTGTTGATGGCGGCAAGAGCAATGAAAGGCTCGCTGGAAATACTGAAACCATATCTGGAACAAGGGCAATCGAAACGTGCCGGAAAGGTAATCATAGGAACAGTAAAAGGCGATCTGCACGATATTGGTAAGAATCTGGTAGCTTCGATGCTCGAGGGCAGTGGCTTCGAGGTAATAAATGTCGGTATAGATGTCAGTGCGGAAAAGTTTGTAGATCATGTGAAGGAACATAATCCGGATATCGTCTGCCTGTCGGCACTCCTTACCACCACTATGGGAAACATGAAAGGCGTTATCGATGCCCTGAAAAGCGAAGGATTGAGAGACAAGGTAAAAGTAATGATAGGCGGCGCGCCCGTAAGCAGTAAATACGCAGAAGAAATCGGCGCCGACGGCTACAGTGATAATGCTAATTCGGCAGTTACTCTGGCAAAAGCAATACTGGCATAAACTAATATAATAAAGTGCAATACAAGGAACTGGACATAAGGGATATGTATATCGACGACAACGATGTATATCTGGCTATGGGGTACAAAGGTCATAGTCCCGAAGGTGCTATACCTGAACTACTTGAAAGAGTAAAAACCGAAGTATATCCCCTGTGCGTTCCTCGATATATGTATCACATCAGCGAAGGAGAATTATCGGACAGAAGGCAGGTAACTGTGGGCAATGTAAATTTCGAGACAGGGCGCATAATAGCCTCTTATCTCGATCAGGTTTCACACTTTTGTTTATTTGTAAGCACAGCAGGAAAGGAATTCAA
>JBEBPN010000003.1:0-218528 GCA_040395895.1 Dysgonomonas hofstadii | reverse complement strand
CTGATATTGATCTCAGGACGTCCCAATAAATCTTCGATCTGCACCGGACGAATATTGCGCCCAATATCGGCCAGTTGCGAAACACTATTTATGTTCACCTGCTGGGTTATATAAATATGAGTGTTCACTGAAAGCATTTTTTCCACATATTTAGCCTCTGTTTCCAGATCGCTTTCGGCTGTAAAGAGTATATCCCTGAATTTATAACGGGTAATGTCTTCGGGCTTTTCAAGAACAAAGACCGGAAGATTTGTCAGTTTCTTCAGTTTAGAATTCGCATTGGTTGTAAGAAAACCTATAATCCTGAATTTATTTCGTCCTGTACTCAATAATTGAGCGAATACAATATTCTCTTCGGTAAGTCCCCAAATATATACCGGAATAGAAGGAGTATCTCCAAACTTATGGGATAGTTTCTGATATACATAGACAACAGTGATACGAAAACCGAAAAGGCCCAACAGTGAAACCAGAAAGAGCGTACTACAATAGGCAACTGATACGCTACCCGATGGCCCTATGATTTTGTAAAGCACCATAAACACAAAGAAATCGGCAAATAATAGAGAGAACAGAATACGCTGGAACTCATGTATGGTCGAGTATCTTACTATTCCCTTATAGGTTTTCAACAATATGAAAAATAGTACATTGAAAGAAACTGTCAATACCAGATACTCTATAAAAACCGGATGATGAACGATATTCAGATTCTTATATATCTGTGATGTTAGTAAATAAGAAATAATTGTAGCTACAACGATTATGCCTGTATCGATTAGTAGTACAAACCATCGGCTTAACAATCTATTTTCAAGAAATTTTTTATAAACCCGTCTTGTAATTCTATTAACCATTCTACATTCCTTTATTTAGAGATTTCCTCAAATCGGCCATGTATTTATATCATATCTTACATCGTCGCCCTCAACTTTGTTTAGAGGGAGAGTAGAAAAAGACATTAGCCTCGAACCGGCTTCAAGTGATTTTATCAAATTGGCATGACCTGCCGGTATACAAAGAATCCGACTATTATCTTTTGTCAGAATTTCTTTTTGTACTTCTAGTAATGGTGATGGATTTCCCCAATCATCTATTTTCACATAAGACACTTCAAAAGAGCCGACAATACAATAAAAATACTTCGTATCATATTTATGTCCCTGCCAACCTCTTATAGGATTTTCCGGCGAATTTTCGACAATGTAAAATCTTTCTACGTCTTCAAATGAAAAGTCGTTTACAAATGCGACTGTTCCCCTCCTGTCTCCATACGTGTCACCGTTTATTATATACGGATCCATTCTTAATCAAAATAAATTTAGCTGCATATATGAGTAACAAAGGTAATAAAATAATTAAAGCAACAACGATATTAACCGAATAGTCTCTACTATATAACATAATTATAACAAAGGAAACAACTCCTTGTATTATAGCATATAACAAAGAAACGATACGGTGATCTATTTTACACTCATTACTCAATATCTGATAAAAATGCAACCGGTGCGGTTTAAATATATTTTGTTTTAAATACAATCGATGCAGAATAGTACAGATAGAATCAACTCCATAAACGGCAAGAAAGAGCAACCAGGTAATATTATCTGTTGCTATCACTAATTTTACCAAAAGATATATAATCCAAAAGGCAATGGATATACTGCCTATATCTCCGGCAAAACATTTGGCCTTTTTCCTGTAATTGAAAAATAAAAAAATAGCACAGGCGATTATAGGAAATACAAGGAAGTTGCTATCAGTAAATGCAATTATATAATTATTTACATAAAGAAAAGAACCGAAAACAATAATAGAATATAATCCTGTAATGCCATTTATTCCATCCATAAAATTATAAGCATTGATAATACCAACAGAAATAATAAATGCTAAAACTATTCCCCACCAAGGAAAAACAGAGTATAGAGCCAGATCGAAGAAGATTATAGCAACAGAAATAAGTTGCACTAATGCTCTTATACGACTAGGAAGACTCTTTATATCGTCATAAAAACTAATACAACTAATCAAAGTTATACCTGTAAAAAACAAATAATTAGTCTTTATATGTAGCAAAAAATAGATCAGGGCGGCAAACCAGATTATTATACCTCCTCCCCGAAGAGTTATCTCTGTATGAGAACTCCGTTCGTTTGGTTTATCCACTATGTTATATTTGTCTGCTATCTTAAAATATACTAGAATAAGAGCTGACAATAACAAAAAAACTATTATATAAAGCATCACTCAATTTTTATAGTTTCTATCATTAATCTATTCAATTATGGTCAACTATACATGATAAATCTTTCAACAAAATCAATTCAATCAGAAATGTAAATAATACTCTATCCATTTAAAGTATCAATAATCTTATCTATAATTACTTCCTTAGAAAAATTACGAATGGAAAACTCTTTCCCTTTCTTCCCCTTTTCTTCCAACTCTTCTCTATTCTGCAAGTATGCATTTATTACATTTTCAGCCAAAGATATATAATCTCCAGATGAAGATATATAACCACAACCAGCTTCTGCCACAACTTCTGCACCAATCCCATTTATCATGGCAACAACAGGTTTTCCAAATGCCATATATGACTGAAGTTTTGAAGGTATTGTTAAAGAAAATATATATTCATCTTTTAATGATAATAACATTAAGTCTGCTTTACTGAAGAATGAGGGCATATCTTCAACCGGAAATTTCCCCAATAGGAAAAATGTAGCTTCAAGCCCTAATTTCTCAATTTCTTTCTCTACCCAATTTTTTTTTCGGCCATCACCAACAATAACCCACTTTATATCAGGATAGTTCTTAGTTCTCTCCGCAGCTTTAATTATAGAATTAAAATCTTGTGCTTCTCCTATATTCCCAGCAAACATTATAATAAAACCTTCTGGAATTATATCCACATACTTTTCAGTCTCAGTATTCGGGTTATTAAACAAGTCTTCAGCCCAATTAGGAATATAGACTATCTTTTCTTTTTCGGGCATTTTATCTAAAATGGAAGGTATAAAAGCTTCACTCTGAACCAATATTTTGTCAGTATTTGTATATATATGCTTAACCATTTTTTTCAAGAGATTCAGTATTGTCTTTGATGATACTCCTCCTGCCGCAACCACACTCTCCGGCCACAAATCCTGCATCCACAAAACAGATTTACTTTTAAATAGCTTTTTATGAAATAAAGCAGCATAAGCCTGAGTTATTGGAGAAACTCCAAATGTAAATGTTATATCATACTTTTGGCGATGAAATAGAATAAAAAGACAAGAAAAAAAGACAAATGATAGATAATTAAAAGCCAACCTTATCCCAGAGCTATTTCCTCTAGGTATTAATGGGACTCTATATATTTTAATCCCTCTGTATACCTCGTAAGAGGGTCTAAAAAAAGAATATCCCTTATAAAATTTCCCTTGAGGATAGTTCGGCTTGCCTGTTAAAACGGTAACTTTATATCCTCGTTTCAACAAGTCTATTGCTAAATCATTGATTTTGAAACTCTCTGGCCAAAAATACTGGCTAACAATCAATATCTTCATTTATAAACACCTTGATATAAGTTATTATGGGAAACCATCTATTCATATTGTTTTTCCGATCTCAAATAAAAAGAAATCATATGTCCGAACATACTTGTTGCGTCCAATAATATCATCTTCTTACTCATATAATTATTACTTTTGTCAAATTGTTCTACTAATATAATATATGACAGTATTATGCATAACACTTTTTTTGGACAAATTATCCACCTCATAGATATCACCATATAATAGAACTTCATCTAGATTTTCTATTTCAGTATCTCATTCGATTTTTTAATCATATATATCTTCGCGAATCGTGTCTAATCTCAATAACATATCTGACATTTCCTGCTTATTTAAGCGATGAGTATTATGTGAATGATAATCCTCAAATTTTGATACCTTTTCCTGACCTTTTATAAAATACTTATCATAATTAAGATCTCTCACATCGCACGGAATACGATAATATTCACCCATACTTTCAGCCTTAGCCATTTCTTCTCGCGTAACTAACGATTCATACAATTTTTCTCCATGTCGAGTCCCTATTACGCGAATTTTAGATGCTGATTTATATAAATCAATTAAAGCCAAAGCTAAAGTATCCAATGACGCAGCCGGTGCCTTTTGTACAAATAAATCCCCGTTCTTTCCATGCTGAAAAGCGTAAATAACCAAATCCACAGCATCATCTAAAGTCATCATAAACCGCGTCATATTGGGGTCAGTAATTGTTATATCCTGATTCGCTTTTATCTGATCTACCCACAATGGAATAACCGAACCGCGGCTAGCCATTACATTTCCATACCTGGTACAACATATCGTTGTAACCTTATTATCGCCTAAAGATCTCCCTTTAGCAACTGCCACCTTCTCCATCATCGCTTTACTTATCCCCATAACATTAATAGGATAACAAGCTTTGTCTGTACTCAAAACAACAATATTTTTCACTCCTCTTTCTATTGCCGAATCCAGTACATTTTCGGTACCTAATACATTGGTATAGACTGCCTGCATTGGGAAAAACTCACAGGAGGGAACCTGTTTTAATGCTGCTGCATGAAACACATAATCTACCCCTATCATTGCGGTATCCACGCTTCGTTTATCTCTTACGTCGCCGATGTAGAATTTTACTTTCGTGTTTTGCAGCTGATGACGCATATCATCCTGTTTCTTTTCATCACGACTGAATATTCTAATTTCTTTTATATCAGAATCAAGAAATCTTTTTAAAACAGCATTTCCAAAAGAGCCTGTTCCTCCTGTAATCAATAATATTTTTCCTCTAAATAATGACATAGTGCATTTTTAATTGGGATTATTTCATCTATTTTCTATAATCTTTGACAAAAAAGCTATAGTAGCATCCACATGATCCTTATAACTTATATATTTATTTAAATAAGCTGGCATCTCCGCTTTTAACTGGATCTTCATATCTGGATTATTAATCAAATAAGCAATTTTCTCTGCCGCAGATTCAGCATTCATAGGCGAAAAGTAGACAGCGGCATCTCCAATAACATCTTTGTTAAAGCTAAAGTCCGATGCAATAACAGCCAGATTAAAAAACATCGCTTCCAATAAAGATGCCGAAAAAGTTTCCAACAAAGTAGGTAGAAAGCATAGATCACAAACCGAATACAGCTCTACTAATTGACCTTGTGTACAATATCCATAGTTGTGCACCCCTTTCTCTACATCCAATGCCTTAAGTTTTCTATTGAAGGCATCTAAAAATGGATTATCTATTGGAATCGTAACTAAGAATCGGACATTATCTATACTATATTTCTCTTTTAATATATACAGAACTTCAGGTATAATATTTATATTTTTATGAGGGACAGGTGCGGCAACACATGCAACGTGCACAATAGTGTTATCATTAGATAAATTAACCTGAGCATTATTATGATTTTCTGTATAATATGCAGGTAGTACATTTGCTACAACTTCAATATTTTCCGGATTAGTATGAGTAATCTTTACCAGTCCTTTTTTTACTGTTTCGCTTTGTGTTATAAAATATCTTCGTTTTTTCAACAACCGTTTTTGGTTCCAGCAGTATAAAGCATTACGAAGTCTTAATTTTACCTCTAGAGTCTTATATGCATAAGAGTTTGGATTTGTTACCCATGCGTTGGCAAAGCGCATTACTTCCGGAGCCATAAATTTAAAATATGAAGGGGATGTTATGCTATAGACTAAATCCGGCTTCAACTGCGCCTCTATATTCTTAATTGATTTTCGTACTGTCCAGTAGGTACTTCTAAAATCAGGCTGAGTTGGGAAAACAAAATAAGAGACTCCTCTTTGACCTATAAAATAGTCACGTAATACATCATCAATATCCTGAGACACAAAATAGCACCATTCGATGAAATCATATTTCAATGTAGACTTTAAAAAATTTAAAGCTATCTGGAATCCTCCTCCGGATATTTTCTTTGCTGTTAATACGTTTATCAATATTTTCATATGAAAATCATTTACCTCTCTCAATCTTACCTAAGATATCAGTAAGAACTCTACCATAAGTCTTATTCCAAGTAAATTTCTCAATAACTGTCTTCCTTGCATTTTCTCCCAAATCAAACCTTTTTCCCGGGTCCCCACAAAGCTGCTCTATTTTGTCTGCGATATCTTTTTCTGAAAAAGGAGTAAATAAGATGCCATTCTCTTGATTAATTACTTCCCTATTACACGCATAATCAGGAACCATAACCACTGACTTGGCAGCCATATATTCCATTACCTTTATTGGGCAAATAATATCTGTAGAACCCGGCAAAAGGGTAACATCCATTGCTGATAAGTACATTGGAACGTCTTCTTTAGGAACCTGTGGAACCATAAATATATTTTTACCTAATAAGCCTTTTTCTTCAGCCAATGAATGGCATATGTTGTAATCTTTTCCGCTACCGACTAAAAGAAATTTCACTTGCTCCAATCCCCGTTTATTCAGTATATCAGCTGCCTTTATCATACGTATTGAATCATGATAAAAAGCGTAACTACCTACATAACCAAT
The DNA here is from genome assembly GCA_040395895.1 of Dysgonomonas hofstadii. Taxonomy (GTDB): domain Bacteria; phylum Bacteroidota; class Bacteroidia; order Bacteroidales; family Dysgonomonadaceae; genus Dysgonomonas; species Dysgonomonas hofstadii_A. The sequence continues at coordinate 211,931 of JBEBPN010000003.1, read as the reverse complement.
GATCATATCTGTCTCTCTAAAACCATATTTATTTCTTATCAATAGATTGCTATCAACACTTTTCACAAATTCGTCCGGATCTACTGCGTTGTATGCCACATGTATTTTTTCCGCATCGACACCCGATTCTGATAATCTCTTTTTCAGTTCAAAGGATTCGACGACAACATAATCTGCTATTTTATTCTTTTTCGATTCAATATATAACGCATAAGGTTTTAGTAACGAATATTTGTATGGTATCAGATGATCTTTCCACTCTAGCACACAAGGGATGCCTTTTTTCTTTGCATATTTTAATCCCGCATAATGAAGGCGGCTGGATCGTTCCCAAACAAGATCTGGGACTGTATCTATATTTAGCAAATATTTATAAGAAGACTTATTGTGATATATATCTTTCACCTCCGAAAGAGTGCGAGTAAAAAAATCTAATACTGATAATTTTCTGTACCATTTCTTATAATAATCAGCATTTGTTGGAATATTATTAATAGAAGATATATCATATGCTATTCCTCCTTCCAAATCACCTCCACAAATAAGTTTAACCTTAGCAGAAGAAGAGAAACTCGCTACAACCGATGGTATCTTCCGTCCTATAGTCCGCTCCACTGCACTTCTTCCTGAAATAAGGTAAAAGAGATTTATCTTGTCAGATCTTTCCATATTCTTTCATATCTTAATATAGTCTTTTCAATATTGAGTGAGCTATCCATAGCTATATTAAAAGCTTCGTCTTTTTTTATATCAATAGAATCTGACAGAATGGATATAGCTTTAGACGCCCATATAGCTGGAGGAGATGACAAAGAACAAGGATACATCAGTCTTTTATTAATAACAGCTTCTTCCGGTATTACATCTGAATATAAACAAGAAACTCCTGCTGCTTGCGCTTCAACTAATGCTAATCCTAATCCCTCGAATCTACTCGGAAAAAGTAATAAGTCAACGCAACTTATCAATATCTCCGGAACATTATGAACAAACCCCAATATACTGAAATAACTATTCAGTCCATATTCTGATATTTTTCCTTCAATTTGACGCCTCAAGCTTCCATCGCCAACAAACAGAACATGAATGTTCGGATTAATTTTAATAATCTCGCGAACAATTTCAATAATAAAAAGATGATTTTTGGGATACCTAAGCCCTCCGACATTAGCAATTACCTTATTCTCACTTTTTATTCCAAGATAATTTTTAAGAGACTGATTTACATTAAAAGGATTAAACGATTTAAAATTAACCCCTAAATGAATACATTCAATCTTAGGATTATCCTTATAATCGTTTCCAAAAAAAGCAGAACATGCCCTCTTGCTAACACCGATTCCATAAGCTAAAAAACGATTTGCCAACTTAACATTAAACCACCCAAGCTTCTTCCAAAGCCAAGGAACTGAACTATCGAATACCTGATCGCTATGAGAGTGCATAATAAATGGTTTTCTTAAAACAAAAGAAATCAGACTTAGAAAACCACAAACATTCCTTACATGACAATGCAGAATATCGATTTTATTCGATTTTATATATTTATATATTTTTAAATAATACAATAGTGATGAAAAAGAACCTAAATATACAATGGAACATGATTCTTCCTTTAACTTATCATCTAACTCACCTCTCTGGCACACCGCAATATGAAATTCATGAGAAGAGCGATCTATCTCTCTAGCTAATTGTAAAAGAAAAGATTCAACTCCTCCCGGATTTAGAGAATATACAATATGTAAAATCTTAGTCTTCCTATTTGTCATATCCTAATCCTATCTTCGTTAATTCCGTCTCTACAAATGTATGAATTCTCTTTGTCTGCTTTTCCAAAGTATATTCAAGACTACGTTGATAGCCATTTTTTTGCAGTTTAACCCTAAGTTGCTCATCTTCTAACAGCATTATTATAGCATTTGTCAATTCATCCACTGAACGTGGCTTGACAACAATACCGGCATCATCAGACAATTGCCACCCAATACTTCCAATATCTGTTGCAATTACAGGACATCCGAACACCATAGCCTCATGAGTAACCCTTGGCACACCTTCTGCTGCAACAGATGGCAAAATAAATATATCTGCGTTCTTATATAAAGAGAACAAAGGTTCACCGTGTCTTATTTGTCCAACAAATTCTACATTTTCTCCAAACTCATTCGCTTTTGCATATGATTCCAAAAATGTTTTTTGATCGCCTGTACCGGCTAATACCAATTTAAAATTAAAACCTCTCTTCTTTAGTTTATCCAGCGCTTCAAATAAATACTTTAGACCTTTCCTTTCATGTAAATGACCAACAAATAAAATATTCAATACATTATTTAATGAAACTCGAGGATGAAATTCTGCCGGATAATCATTCTCTGACATAAGGTGATTAGTTACAACTAAACAATCTATAGACCTATCAATATACTTATCTCTCAAAACCGGCCCTATACTCAAGCCAAATGATGCTCGTTTGCAAATATTCTTAATATTTTTCCTGAATATAATCGAAAGAGGTTTCTTTATAAAATAAGGTTTAGCCGAAACCATCAAAGCTGATTCTATATCTCCATGCAGCTCTACAAAATATGGAAGTTTAAATTTTTTCGCGTATCTATAAAATATGGAAGCCTCTATATTAGGAAGCCTGTAATACAAAATATCCACATTCGGTCTATTTTTTAGAATAGACTTTATCTTTGATAACTTATGTGTATAACTATCATTTATCTTACACAACCCAACAACCTTTATATCAGATGGAAGCTTCATCCAATCCTTAATCACAACCTCATTACTAATTATAGGTTTATATAACGTTACTGCATCAAACAAAGTAAACCATTGCAATAACGATTTATATTCATCTGCAGAAACATAATACGAATCATCTTCCTTATTATAAAAGAATGGTGTAGCATTTATTATACCTACTGATCTCATAATATTTCAATTATCTATTTCTTCCTGCGAATTGATGGCCAAACTAGCCAAGACCATCATAACTATAATGAATGTATTCATATTAGCATTTCCAAATCCCCGCCAGAATGTTTGCCCTGTAAAACCTACAATTAAGAGTGAGATATAATAGATAAAAAGAGGACTAGCTAATATATTATTCTTTCTACTTGCCCAAAGCTTTTTCAATGAAAACCAAGACCAGAATAGCCATATTAACAAACCAATAAGACCAATCTGTTCAAATGCAAATATATAGTTATTATGGAAACCATACCCAATTCGATAAAATCCATTTATAGGAGCAACATAAAATCCAGCTCCAATGAAAGGCATGGAGACACCTTCATGTTCATATTCAGTCATATTAAAATGCTTAACCCAGCTTAATCTGGAATCAAATGAATTATTACCATCCTCCATATTTTCCATTCTGGAAAAAGTGTAACTATTCTCAAAGACATCAGTCATTTTTGACATTGTCAATTCAGAAAAAGTAAAAATGAGAATAATAATTATTGATCCAGTAAACAGTTTTTTTATATTAAATAGACAAATAAAAAAGAATACTAATAAAAATAAGAACAAGAAGGTACGACTTCCAGAGAAAAAAGATGGCCAACTTATAAACAAAGATATCAATAGAAAAAACATCTTTTGTTTAATATTTTCTGACTGTAAGAATCTTTGAAAACAGATTATAAACGATAATGGCGTAAATTGAGCTATATGAAAATAAGTTGAATTAAAAGGACCTGTAATAGTGTTTGCTGCCAATGTGAATGTTTTACCAGGAGCATATTCTACAACCCTTACTGCCTCATTTAAATATTGAGGTATTGAGTATATAGCGACAAAAACACCCATTAGAATAATAAGGTTGGATATTAATCTAGTATTTCTTATTTCATCTTTACACAACAATATCATCCGGACAACCAAAACTCCTTCAACATATTTACTAACATAATATATCGAAAACAGAGCAATACTAGATGGCAGAAAAACCAAAGACCAAATTACAGCACAAATTACCATCCAGAAAACTAGAATTTCCCACCCCCTAGCAATTTTATTATCAGGTTTCCAGAGAATTTCCTTATTAAAAAGGAAAATGCCAACAATAAAAAACAAATCAAATAGTCTTGGATTAGCCTTATCTAAGTTTGAAATCATAAATATTGGCAATTCATAGGCAAAAGAACAAATCATACCTATAAACCAAAACTTTCTCATGTTTTCTCGATTGAGCATTACAAAAATAGCTTTGAAATCTTATCAACTATCCTCTCCGCAGCACATCCATCCCAAAGAGGAGGGATACTACCCTTTTTCCAGTTTCCCGCAAATAACTTATCAAGAGCAGGTTTTATATTTACGGGGTTAGTTCCTACCAACTCATTGGTTCCGATAGTACAGGTCTCAGGTCTCTCAGTATTATCTCTAAGTGTAATACATGGAATCCCCAATACTGTTGTTTCTTCCGTAATTCCACCCGAATCTGTAGTTACAGCTTTAGCATTCTTCACTAAATAATTAAATTCCAAATACCCTAAAGGATCTACAATATAAAGATTATCAGCATTTATTCCCAATTCATTAAATATTTTAGCCGTACGAGGATGGATTGGGAAAATCACAGGCATATCTTCCACATTGTTAACTATTTCGGTTAATGTTCTTTTCAGTTTCTCTTTCTCATCTACATTAGCTGGTCGATGCATTGTTAATATCAAATAGTTAGCCGGCTTTAGGTCTAATGATTCAAATATTTCCGGACGAACTAATCTCTCCATATTGTCTAACAATGTATCTATCATTACATTTCCCACCAAAAATATTCGCTCTTGAGGAATACCGGTCTTCCGCAAATTATCTGAAGCCCATTCTGTTGTAGTGAAAAAATAGTCTGTAATACTATCAGTAACCATTCTATTTATTTCCTCTGGCATACTTAAATCGTAAGAACGAATACCTGCCTCCACATGAGCAACTTTTACATTCAATTTCTTAGCAACAATAGAGCAAGCCATAGTTGATGTGACATCTCCGACAACCAACACCAAATCGCAAGGATTAGCGATTAGTTCTTTTTCAAAGGCAACCATTATAGATGCTGCCTGTTCAGCCTGAGAACCACCACCACAACCCAAATTTACATCAGGAGTAGGAATGTTCAATTCTTCAAAAAATGTTTCACTCATTTTTTGATCATAATGTTGTCCGGTATGGACTAAACGAAAAGATATACTATCTCCGACAACTTGCCTTTTCCTGATTGCTTTTATTATCGGAGCAATTTTCATGAAATTAGGCCTAGCCCCTACTATTATTGTTATTTTTATCATTTTTATCAATCACTTACTTTTTCTAATCTGTCTCAATGTAAAATCCAAACGTTTTTTATTCGATATAAAAAATAATCCCCAGCATAAAAGGTTTAATATAGCTAGAATTATCATTTTAACAATAGTCGCTAATTTACCTATTATTGTATATTCTTTTACTGATAAAAAAAATATAGACACAAAACACACAAAGAGCAAAGATGGTAATATTTCTTTTAAAATAGGGACTATCTTTATTGGTGTACCTTTATATGCAAATAACAATGTGGGGATAACAATTAACCACATGTATATAGAATAAGCAATCGCTAAACCAACTGCCCCCCAAAAACTACCTATAATGAAAGTAATAATTAATCCAATAGAATTAATATATCCCCATTTTACAAATCGCTTAGTCCTATTAAGAGAAGTATATACCCACCCCGTAGTGCTCAGAATCGGTTGCCATAGAGCAGCAAAACATAAAATAAAAAATATTAGCTTAGCATCCTCCCACTGTACACCTAAAAATACATCTATAATTTCTGCACTTAATATAAACATCGTGGACACCATAGTAAAAGATACTATTGTCAATATATTTAATATTCTGGAATAATATTTATTATATTGCTCTTCATCATCCTGAAGTCGGCTTAAAGCTGAAACAAAAACACCCGTCAATGGGGCAACTAACTGCCCTATAGGCAATAGCATTAAAGAATAACAGCGACTGTAATAACCCAGTTGTATTGTTCCAGCCATTTTACCAAGAATCAAATTATCCGCATTACGAGCAAAGTAATTAACAATACCGTAATGAGTCATATTCTTTCCAAAATGTATAAGTTCCATTGTTCCCGAATTCCGAATAAATCTTGATGGTCTCCAATTACAAGCTAGCCACACCCCAATACAATACAAGAATGCAGACATAATAGGCATAAATACAAGACTCCAATATGATTTAGTATAATAGGCCCATAGTATAGAAATTGTACTACCTAGTATTCTTGATCCAACATCAATTAGAGCAAGAACTTCAAATCTCATTTCACGACGAATAAGAGCTTGATGCTGTACAGTAAAACCTCCTATAATTAGGCTTAATCCTGAAACCATAAGTATTCCTGTCAATTTATCATTCTCATAAAAAATAGCTAATAATGGAGAAATTGCGACAACAATTAACGCTAGGACAAAACTGACACCTATATTTACCCAAAATAGATTACTCACCTGATTATGTGTCAACTTCTCTCTTTGTATAGTGGCCATACTAAGTCCCATATCTTTAAAAATAATAATAAAGCTGGTAAAAGCAGCCGCTAAAGCAACTAATCCGAAATCGGCCGGAGATAAAATATGAGCTAATAGAGAAGTAGTAACAATCTGAACAAACAACAATACTATTTGAACAAGAATAGTTACTCCCCCACCTTTTATTATTCGTTGATTAAATCCTTTATCTAAACGTGCTACATCAAAATCATATTTTGCCATCTATACACCCTTTTTAGAGTAAAACTCTTTCAAGCTATATAAAATTCCAATATTATTTATTAGAGAAGGGATATTTATTTTATCAAATTCCTCATGCTTCACAGCCAATACTACCGCATCAAATTTCCCGTCGGGCAAACTACACTCAATATCCAATCCGTATTCATGTTTCACCTCTTCAGGATTCGCCCATGGATCGAAAATAGTCACATTGGTATCATATTCTTTTAGCTCTCTTATTACATCTACGACCTTTGTGTTACGCACATCCGGACAGTTTTCTTTAAATGTAATACCAAGTACAAGTATATTTGCTCCTTTAACTTGAATACCTTGCTTTATCATTTTTTTAATTGCCTCACTGGCAACATATTCACCCATACTATCGTTCATTCGACGACCAGCCAATATTATCTCGGGATGATAACCATATTCTTGCGCTTTTTGAGCCAGATAATAAGGGTCTACCCCTATACAGTGTCCGCCAACAAGTCCTGGCTTGAAATGTAAGAAGTTCCATTTAGTTCCAGCAGCTTCCAATACGGCATTTGTATCAATATTCATCCGATCAAATATTTTTTTCAGTTCATTGACGAATGCAATATTTATATCGCGTTGAGAGTTTTCTATAACTTTCGCTGCCTCGGCAACCTTAATTGTAGGAGCCATATGTGTCCCTGCTAAAATAACAGAAGAGTATAGATTATTAACTTTTTCTCCTATTTCTGGAGTAGAGCCCGATGTTACTTTCTTTATCTTCTCTACTGTATGTTCTTTATCTCCGGGATTTATTCTTTCCGGCGAATATCCAGCATAGAAATCAACATTAAACTTCAATCCTGAAACTTTTTCTACTACCGGAATACAATCATCTTCTGTAGCTCCCGGATAGACAGTTGATTCATAAATGACGATATCTCCTTTATTTATTACCTTCCCTACCGTTTCACTAGCCTTATGTAAAGGCGTAAGATCTGGCCTGTTATTTTTATCTACAGGAGTAGGAACAGTTACTACATAATAGTTGCAATCTTTTATATCTTCTGGACTAAAAGAGCAAAATAATCCCATAGCATTATCTGCTTTCTCTTTCAATACTGATCGAAGAAGATCTGATTCAACTTCTAATGTATGGTCTGTACCAGACATCAGTTCGTTCACTCGGTTTTTATTAACATCAAACCCTACGACTGAATATTTAGTCGCAAACAGTCTGGCTAAAGGTAATCCTACATATCCCAGACCAATAACAGCAATTTTTATTTTATCCATTTATTTTAGATTCTCCCAATACCATTTAATTGCCTCATTCAAACCTTGTTTCATATTATAATGTGGATTATAACCTAATAGAGATTTTGCTTTATCTATACTAGCTAAAGAATGAGGTATATCTCCTGACCGATTTGGGCCATATTCAATTTTAACATCTGCTATTGAAGAATCGTATTCACTAAGATATTCCTTCAAATAGCTTACTAGTTGATTTAAGGTTGTTCTTTCTCCAAAGGCAGTATTATACACTGTATTCAATGCAGCCTTATCTGTTGTAGTTAAAGCCAGTAGATTCATTTGAACTACATTCTTTATATATGTAAAATCTCTTGAATTTTCCCCATCTCCGTTGATAACGGGAGATTCATGATTCATCAGCTTTTTCACAAATAGAGGGATCACCGCAGCATATACACCATAGGGATCCTGACGCTGACCGAAAACGTTAAAGTATCTAAGACCGATACACTCAATACCATACGTCCTTGAAAAAACATCGGTATACAGTTCATTTACATACTTTGTTATTGCGTATGGAGACAACGGTTTTCCTATTGCATCCTCCATTTTAGGTAATGAAGCTGAATCACCATATGTAGATGAACTGGCAGCATATATAAACCGCTTTACATTAGCATCTTTAGCAGCAACCAACATATTCAAGAATCCGGAAACGTTCACATCATTAGTTGTAATCGGATCTTTAATAGATCTAGGAACTGATCCTAAAGCAGCCTCATGCAAAATATAGTCGACACCTTCTACAATTTTGCGGCAATCTTCTATATTACGAATATCTCCTACTACCAATCTAAATCTCTCATTTTCAGACAATGGCAATATATTCTCCATCTTGCCTGTCGAAAAATTATCGAAACATATAACTTTACAATTATACTTCAACAGCTCTTCGCAAAGATTCGAGCCTATAAAACCAGCTCCGCCTGTAACTAATATTGTTGTATTATTTAGACTTTGATTCATAACCATAGGCTTTCCCATATCCATATTTATAGTTATTATCAAGCACAGAGTCATTTAAGACTAAATACATATTTAGAAGTTTTCCTTCCTCTTTCTGCGTATTTATAAAATTCGCCGCACCTTTTGGGGTTACTCCCTCACGAACAACATATAAGGTCATATCAGCGTAATCATTCAATAGATACGTATCCGAAACCAGCCCAACAGGTGCTGTATCGATTATTATATAATCATATTCTTCTTTTGCTCCTGAAAACAAATTATTCAAACGAGGGCTCATCAACAACTCATTCGGATTTGGCGGAATAGTACCTGCATACATAATTTTGAGATTAGGATCCAACCCTGATTCTTGAACATAGTTCGACCATATATCTTCGCCTACTAGATAATCACTTAAGCCTTTCTTATTATTTAGATTTATATAATCTTTTAACCTCGGATTCCTTATATCTCCTCCAATCAGAAGGACTTTCTTCCCAGATAAGACAAAACTCATAGCCAAATTAACACTTATAAAAGTTTTCCCCTCTCCCATAATGGTAGATGTCACAAGAATCAATTGATTTGTTTTATGTTTAAATATAAATCCAATATTATTCCTTAATGAACGAAACATCTCTGCAATTCCTGCATTATGCCCTGGGCGGATCACTATCTGATCTTTAATCTCATTTTTAGCAATTTGACCGACAATAGGTACATTGGAAAGATTCTCTAATTCACTTCTATCTCTAATTTGTGTTTTAAATAGATTAAGAATATAAATTACAATGATAGGTAGGAATATTCCTAGTATTAAAAATGCGAGCAAAATCTTCTTTGATTCAGGAGCGATAGGGGACATATTAGTTTGAGGTGATACAATAATGCGTGCCTTTTGCGCTGTTGAGGCAATAGACAAATTCGTCTCCTCTCTTTTCTGCATTAAAAACAAAAATAGACTTTCTTTTATTCGCTGCTCCCTAACTTTCTCGATCAGCCCTCTCTCTTGTTGAGGAACAGACAGAACTCTTGATTTCGTTGAGTACGACTGCTTCAGCAAATCTTGCTTAGAAACATTATATGCTTGTTTTACATTATTCAAAGAACCGGTGATGCTGCTACGCTGATTATCCAGATCTTCAGTTAATCTTATCCGAACAGGATTCTCTTCCCCCATACCTTTAAGTTGAACCTCAGAGTTTAACAGTTTTTCATTATAACCACTTATTATCTGACCTAATCCGACATCTGATATACCAATATTAGGAATGACTGAATATTTATTTTTAGGATCTTTAACGAAACGTTCGATTAGACTAATTACATTTAATTGAGTTTCTATTTCCATCATTTTCTGCTCATTCAAACCTGCTTGTTGCACATAAAGCTGCGATTCGGTACTCAGATCTGTGATTTGATTTTTCTGCTTAAAATCCACAACATTTCCTTCGGCATCACTTAGTTCAGCAGATATTTCTTTTAGGCGGTCATTAATAAAAATAGCAGTGTTGTATGCTATCTCATTCTTTACATTAACATCTCTTTCATTGTATTGCTTCACTAATTCTCTCAATACTGCTGCTCCTTTATTTGTATTGTTACAGACCAGACTTACATTGAGAACGGATGAAGATTTACTCGTTGGTGATACGGATAAGTTACCACAAAGGGATGATACGACAGACGAAATATTTTTTATAGAAACATAGTATTCTTCTTTGTCCGCAATTTCTTTTCCTATCTGGTCGATAAGTAATTCTATTTTTTCATCCAGCCTTATTTTAGCTGGCAGTTGTCGTGTTCGTTCACTTATTTTATTATCGCCATATAATCCCTCAACGATATATTCATCTCCTATTTTTGAGATAAAAAACTCTAAATTATTTACATTATCTTCATCTGCAGCAACAAGATTTACGCGAAAAGGGAAACTTTCATAAATTTCAGTTTTTCTTAAACCTTTTTTCTGATAAAATTCAATTTGAAGACTAAGAGAATCCACTACAGACCTCATTAAATCGGGTGAAACAAGGATCGCTATTTCATTATCTATATTATTGGTTGTAGACAAAAGTCCTAACGATTCTAGATCCAATCCGGTTTCGGTTTTTCCAGAAGAACCACCTTTACTTTCATTTAATAATATTGACAATGATGGCCTATACTGCTTTTGTATAGATAAAATAGAAATAACCCCTATTATCAAACAAAGAACAACAGAAATTATAAACCATTTCCAAGAACGTAAGTAGTCAAAAAGTATATCTGTTATCTGAGTTGCCTCATTCTTATTCTTCCAACTGTTATTTATTTTCTCCATTTTACAGATTAACGAGTTACAATAGCAATTATTGATATTAAAATTGAGACTGCGGACAAACCAATAGTTTCAAGAGTTCCGAAACGTGAATTATTTCCCTTCGCTTTATTTGTTTCCACATAGAGTTTATCATTCTGCTGCATATAGAACAGATTTCTATTCTGTAGAAGGTCTTTATCCTGTATATCTATTCTATGTGTCGCAATATCCCCATTATCTTTTATTCTAACAAGCAATACATTGTTTCTCTTCCCATAAACAGTCATGTCTCCTGCAGCAGCAAGAGCATCCAATATTGTCATTTGCCCATTAACGGATTTATAAATCCCAGGTTTTGCAACCTCCCCTAATACTGATATTTCAAAATTAACAAACCTTATATTTACAATAGGTTTTTCAGCTATATAACGTGGATATATCAAAGATATAATGTAATATTGAGCTTCTTTTATTGTCATGCCGCCCAATTTCAATTCACCAAGTAGAGGAAAGTTTATTCTGCCATCTTGGTTCACCAAATAATTTTGTAGGCTTCCAGTAGTAGATGTTGCTGTAAATACTGAAGTTTGTAAAGGATTATCTAAGTTTCCTGGAACCATCGGTAAATTAAAATTTGAAGCAGCCCCTAGAACAGTCGAATTCACCGTAATACTAATTATATCATTTGGCATAATTCGCGGCTCATGAGGTATAGCTAAACCCGATATGGTATCAGAAAGTGAGACTCCCGCATCTTTCAAATACGGTAATTGTTTATATCCATTACAAGAACTAAAAATAATCACTAAAAACAAGACTAACAATGCATTAAGAATCCTACACAAAGAACTTCTATTTTCCATCCGCACAATAAATAATTTTATCAACCTATTATCTTCTTTCGGCTACAAAGGTAATTCAAATTTACTAAACACATACCAAACAGAAAGATATTATTGATTGATATAGATAATATTATAAATACATAACATTGACTAATAACATTTTATAGAGTTATCATGTTTAGGAAGTATAATAATTTTAACATAATATCATATATCTTTTACTTTTAATTTTACAATATTATCAGAGTTTTTCTTAACTATTATTATTGTATCTTATCAATACAGCGAGCTTATTTGACTACTAAAAACAGAGAAAACTCAAAGATTTAAGGCAAAAATTGAAATCTTTTCATAAAAATGAAAAATAATCTAATAATATTGTATAAATTTGTACTTTAAATTAGTAAACAAAATAGGTTTTACCTTAACACCATATTATTTTTATTATGAAAATAAAATTTTTATTGCTACCAATACTCTTAGGAGCATTGACTATTTCATTAAATGCACAAGACAGAAAATCAACAAAAGATACTGATCCTTGTAATTGTGGTTCTGTTAGAGATTCGGTTTTACTACAACTTAACAGTGGTGAGGAAGTTATTGTAGTAAAAAGAAGCGCACAACAATTAAGCGTTGCCCAATCTGAAATGGCCAAACGCAGGAAATATTTTGACTGCCCTGATATTTTAGCTCCGGAACCTAGACCAGCAACTCCAAAAATAGATGAACCGGTTCAAAAGCCAATCGAAGCAAAACCGGAGATCAAAGAAATAAAAAGAGAAGCATTCTTCTTGCCTGATCCGGTATTCTTCCGTATCAATAAATCTGTTATTGACCAAGCCGAATGGGAAAAGATTGAAAAAGCAGTAAATTATCTGAACGAAAACCCGGGAGCGACTTGTGTGGTTACAGGATATGCAGATAAGAAAACAGGTAACTCTACTATCAACCTGAGACTGTCTAAACAACGCTCAGAAGCTGTAGCAAAAGCAATGGAAACTAAATACGGAATCGCTAAGAGCAGATTGTCTGTAAACTGGAAAGGAGATGGACTTCAACCATTCCAGCTAGAGAATGATAAGAACCGTGCTGTACTATTCCTGATCAATCCATAAAGAAAAGATTTGACCATATAAAGAAAAAGAGAGGGGCTTCCCTCTCTTTTTTATTTGATATACTGGCTTTGTATAAATCTTAACTGCTTTTCGAGCATTGTGACTCTTACCATATCAAAACCACTCTTTCGGGCTTCCTCTACCGGACGGGAATATATATATTCGATTTCTAACGGACGCTTATAGTCATAATCCAACTTCATACTAGGTGAATACGGAACCATATGACGTGTCATTTCTAAAATACCGTCTGCATAACTATCAGGTATAATAAACCCGCCATTACCTACACTATTGGCCCCGTGTATAACCTCCAGCATCATTTCATGGAGAAGTTCCTCCATAGGCCGACTACTCATCAACTGATCGGTAGTAGCATTCATTACAACAGTCATACCATTGTAAGGAATATTCCAGACTAATTTCATCCACCTTGCTTTATCCAGCTGAAGCACCTGATTCTCAACCCCTGCCTGTATAAAATCGCGACAAACCTGCTCTAACATCTTCTCATCGATACATGAATATGATCCTAAATTTAACCGTCCTTCGTCGAAATGTCCGATGTGTCCCTCTCCTACTTTGGAAGAGCAAATAAATGCCAATCCTCCGGCTATAGATAAATCCGGAAAGTCTTTATGCAAATCAGCTTCTAAGCCCAGACCATTCTGAATAAGTATAACAACTGTATTCTTGTGTAATAATGGAGGAAGTAAGTCCTTTAATAAATAATTATTGGTAGACTTAAGACAAACCAATACCACATCACACTTAGGCATATCTGCTGTAGTCCTATAGGCATTAACAACAGGCAAATAGAAGTCCCCATTCACCGAATCAACTCGCAATCCATGCTGCTTCACATACTCATAATCCGAATGGAAAAGGAAATGAACCTCTTTCCCCGAGTTGGCTAACCGCCCGCCATAGTATCCCCCTATAGCACCTGTACCTATTACTGCATATTTCAATGACATAATTTATACTTTTTATTACAAAGATAAGTATATACAAACAAAAAGCGACCATCTTTAGACAGTCGCTTTCATATATCTGATACAGGTTGTATTAATCTTTAAACTTCGCTTTCAGGAACTCGCGGTTCATACGTGCGATATTGCTGATCGATACATTCTTAGGGCACTGAACTTCACAAGCCTGTGTATTTGTACAGTTACCGAAGCCTAACTCGTCCATTTTAGATACCATCGCTTTAGCACGGCGTGAAGCCTCTACACGTCCTTGCGGCAACAGAGCCAACTGGCTTACTTTTGCCGAAACGAATAACATAGCCGATCCGTTCTTACATGCTGCAACACAAGCTCCGCAACCGATACATGAAGCAGCATCCATTGCCTCATCAGCATCTTTCTTCGGAATCGGAATTGCATTAGCATCAGGTATACCTCCAGTGTTTACACTTACATAACCACCAGCCTGCATTATCTTATCAAATGCATTACGGTCAACCATCAGGTCGCGTATAACAGGGAATCCGTGAGAACGCCAAGGCTCTATTGTAATAGTCTCACCATCTTTAAATTTACGCATATGCAGCTGGCAAGTAGTGATATCTTCGTCCGGACCATGTGGGTGACCATTGATATACAAACTACACATACCGCAGATACCTTCGCGGCAGTCGTGATCGAATACTACAGGTTCTTTACCTTCATTGATCAGCTTCTCATTCAATATATCGAGCATTTCAAGGAAAGAACTTTCGGTAGAAATGCCATCAAGTTTATGGGTTTCAAAAGCTCCTTTTACTTGCGGGCCTCTTTGACGCCAAACTTTTAATGTTATATTTATTAATTTTTCCATCGTTTTTCTGAGTTACAAGTTAAGCTTTATAGTTTCTTTGTTGTCTTACCACAAACTCGTAGTCAAGAGGCTCTTTTATCAGCTCTGGGGCTTCGTTGTCTCCTGTGTATTTCCAACATCCGACATATGAGTAATGCTCATCGTCGCGCATAGCCTCACCCTCCGGTGTCTGAAACTCTTCACGGAAGTGTCCGCCGCACGATTCGTTACGGTTCAGTCCGTCATAAGCCATCAATAAACCGATCTCTATAAAGTCTGATAAACGAAGTGCTTTTTCCAGTTCAGTGTTCAGGTCTGTAGCATCTCCCGGAATACGGACATTTGTCCAGAATTCTTTTTTCACAGCCTTGATTTCTTCAATAGCTTTCTCCAAAGATTCTTTTGTACGTGCCATACCCACAAAGTCCCACATGATAATACCAAGCTGTTTGTGAATAGAGTCTACCGAGCGGTTACCCTTTATATTCATCAGTTTGGCAACTTTTTCTTTCAAGGCATTTTCTGTCTGGGCAAACTCAGGAAGATCGGTACTGAAACGAGGTACAGATATCTGATCGGCCAGATAATTCTGTATAGTATAAGGTAATACGAAATATCCGTCAGCCAAACCTTGCATCAGAGCCGATGCTCCAAGACGGTTAGCACCGTGATCTGAGAAGTTAGCCTCACCAAGAGCAAACAACCCTTTGATGGAAGTCATCAACTCATAGTCAACCCAGATACCACCCATCGTATAGTGGATAGCAGGATAGATCATCATCGGGGTTTCATACGGATTTTCGTCCACGATCTTATCATACATCTGGAACAAGTTACCGTATTTAGCTTCTACCACATCGCGTCCGAGACGTTTGATAGCATCGCTGAAATCAAGATAAACGGCAAGACCTGTAGAACCCACACCGTAACCGGCGTCACATCTTTCTTTAGCTGCACGCGAAGCAACGTCGCGAGGAACAAGGTTACCGAATGCAGGATAACGTCTTTCCAGATAGTAATCTCTGTCTTCTTCTTTTATTTGAGTTGGTTTCAGCTTTCCGGCACGGATAGCTTCCGAATCTTCTATTTTTTTAGGTACCCAGATACGTCCGTCGTTACGAAGCGACTCCGACATCAGAGTCAGTTTTGACTGGAACTCGCCATGTACAGGAATACATGTAGGGTGAATCTGAGCAAAACAAGGATTTGCAAAATATGCACCTTTCTTATAGGCCTGAATCGCAGCCGAACCATTCGATCCCATTGCATTGGTAGAAAGGAAGAATGCGTTTCCGTATCCACCTGTAGCAATAACCACGGCATGAGCCGCAAAACGCTCAAGATGGCCTGTTACAAGGTTACGGGCAATAATACCGCGTGCACGCTCTTCGCCGTTATCGTCTTTTACCAGGACTACATCGAGCATTTCGTAGCGTGTGTACAGTTTCACACTCTTTTTCTGTACCTGACGGCTAAGCGCTGAATAAGCACCTAACAATAATTGCTGGCCTGTCTGTCCTTTGGCATAGAATGTACGTGACACCTGCGCTCCACCGAATGAACGGTTATCGAGCAAGCCTCCGTATTCGCGTGCAAAAGGCACTCCCTGAGCCACACACTGGTCGATGATGCTGTTTGCCACCTCAGCCAGACGGTATACGTTAGCCTCACGTGCGCGGTAGTCACCACCTTTGATTGTATCGTAGAAAAGACGGTAAACAGAGTCACCATCGTTCTGATAATTCTTTGCTGCGTTTATACCTCCCTGTGCTGCAATAGAGTGCGCACGACGGGGAGAATCCTGAATACAGAAGTTAAGGACATTGAAACCCATCTCGCCGAGAGATGCAGCCGCCGATGCTCCTGCAAGGCCCGTACCCACCACAATGATGTCGAGGCGACGCTTGTTGGCAGGATTCACCAGCTTTTGGTGAGCCTTATAGTTGGTCCATTTTTCCGCTAATGGGCCCTCAGGTATTTTTGAATCTTTTTTTGGATCTAGTATAGTACTCATAATCTGTTTTTCTTTAATCTTTAACAAAAATAATCTGTGTCTACTTCCTTATGCTCCAAGACAGAAATAATGTCTTGCGTAGAAGTAGATAGTTACAAAAGCAAATGCCAGACAAATAACAGTAGCAACTACCTGTCCAATCACTTTCCAGCGATTCATCCATATCGTGTTATTCCATCCGATAGTCTGGATAGCACTCCAGAAACCGTGAGATAAGTGGAACCACAATGCCACATACCAAATCAGATAAGCGATAACAACCCATGTCTGACTGAAATAATACTTGATAAAGGCTGCTCCGTCCTGAGGAGAAACAACTGTTCCGCCTAACGCAACTTCATGGTGTCCCATCAGTTCTACAAACATCATCTTATACCAGAACTGGCTAAAGTGAAGTAACATGAATCCGATAACGATTACTCCCAATACAAACATGTTTTGAGAAGCCCACTCTACGTTTTTCGGGCGAACATTTACTGCATAGCTGTCGTTACCACGAGCTTTGCGGTTTTGTATTGTCAGTATCAGTGCGTAAATAAAATGGATAGCGACCAATGCTCCCAAAGCGATAGTTCCCGCTACAGCATACCAGTTAGCTCCTAACAGGGAGCAGATAGTATTGTAAGCGTCCTCCGAAAACACAGCCGTTACATTCATTGCCGCATGAAACAGCAAAAACAAGATAAGAGCGATACCCGTAACGCTCATTATCAGCTTCTTACCAATAGAAGACTTTAGTAACCAACTCATAAATTAAAATTGTTTTTAGTTATATTGAATAGTTAATTTCCAGTTGATAAATCTGATCATCTATAGAAAAAGAACATGTTCCATCATTTTTTTCTATAGTCATGCAAAAATAGATCAAATAAAGGGATTTTCAAAGGAAATAGAATGCGTTTTTGATTAAAAATCAAAATGATTTGTTAACCTGTGAACATATTTTATGTCCTTTATTTATTCTTTTGTCCGATTATCGTAAAAAACTTTAAATATAAGACAACTGAGTCACTTTTTGCTCCTGCTTCCCGCATTGCAACAGCAAATTGTTAAAAAGGGAAACTTTCCGGATATTTGTAAAAAGGTAACAAAGGTAACACATTTGCATAGTTTTTATATCTGTTACTTTTCTTGTAGTGGCACTCCCTTGTGAGTACCTACCTATCCGATTTTAACTAAAACCTCACAATTATCAATCACAGGAGCGCAGCGTATGTAAACCTCACAAAAAATCATTTTTCAGGTAGGGGCGAATAAACATTCGCCCGCTTTTATCCTTACTTGGGCGTAAGATTTTACACCCCTACCTTTTAACTAAAACCTGACAATAATTACAAGTTTACGAGTTTTTAGTCTACCTGCTTGCTAGTTTTAAATTTTCTATCTTCCAGTATATTAGAAACATCGTTCAGCGAAACAAAGTGTAGCTAACTCTATACAAAGATCGCTTCCCGTTGTCAACTGTTGACTGATCACTGTTAACCGGATATCTTATAGATAATTCCGAGCAAAACTCATAAAACGAATAAGCCGGATATATCTGATATATCCGGCTTATCATGGTTATGATAGATCATAGTCTTTTACATATATTTTTGAACCAATTCGTACACCTGTCCGGCTGACTTCTCCCACGAGTACTTCTTTATCTGCTCCAGACCTTTTACACGCAAATCCTGCTGTAACGATTCGTCTGCAAGCAGCTTGTTTATCTTCATTGCCATATCACCCACATCATACGGATCGATATACAACGCAGCATCTTCACTCACCTCGCGTAAGGCAGGAATATCGGAGTTTATAGCCGGACAACCATAAGTCATCGACTCAAGCGGTGGCAACCCGAAACCCTCATATAGTGACGGATAAACGGACAGAATAGCATTCTGATACATATTTTGCAACGCATCATCTGAAATATAACCCGGAAGAAATACATTCTCCCCTATCAGTTTTTGCAGGTCGGGAGTATTGAATGCCTTAAACGACATACCGATAATGTATAGTTTTACCGACTTA
Organism: Dysgonomonas hofstadii; assembly: GCA_040395895.1. Lineage (GTDB taxonomy): Bacteria > Bacteroidota > Bacteroidia > Bacteroidales > Dysgonomonadaceae > Dysgonomonas > Dysgonomonas hofstadii_A. The sequence continues at coordinate 192,795 of JBEBPN010000003.1, read as the reverse complement.
TCGTCTATCTTATTAAATGCGTCTACAAGACGCTCAAAATTCTTTCGGGGATCCATCGACGAAACAGCTATTACATAGCGGTCTCCCGACGGATTGCGGCGATAATTCAGGATTTCATCTTCCGACGGTTTATCGTGGAAAGGTACATTGCTATGCACTACATGTATTTTACCGGCATCCAGTCCCAATGTATCTACTATCTCTCTCTTGGAAAACTCGCTAACGGTAAGTATCACGTGTGCTTTCCTGCCTATACGTGGCATCATGTAATGGTAGAAGCGATAATAATTCTTTGAAAACCATTGTGGATAACGTTCGTGCGATACATCGTGAATCGTCATTATCTGATTGTTGTACATCAGTGGGCCGCAACCGGTAAAGCTTATAAGCAATGGGTTTCCCAGTTTTTTCAGATAACGGGGCAAAGACACCTGTTCCCACAAATGGGTATTGAGTGAACCGCACTTTACCGTTTTAAAATCGAATGTATAATCGGGATGTATTTCCTGTGGTACAGCCACATGAAAGTCTACACCCATCTCGTGCAACTTATTACATATTTCAAAGGCATAACGGTGAACTCCCGTTGCCTTCTGTGTCAGATACCTTCCGTTTACTACAAACATAGTTTAAATTAATTATGAATTATGAATGAAAAATTATGAATGAAGAGTGAACTGGAAAACAACTCATAATTCATAACTTATAATTTATAATTCTTAATTTTTTATTTCCTTATACGTCTTCTTACTATACCAGCTTCTCTTCACAAAGCATTTACTGAGACCTATCCAAAACTTCATCTTGAAACGGTTCCATACTTTACTGCCCGCCTTCACTTCGGGGAAATAATCATAATCGGCCAGTATATTGAAATAATATTTTTTCTTTTGTATTCCTTCTTTCAGGTATTCTATATGATGCGTCACCGTTTTCGATTTCGGAAACACATAAAAACGCCCTTCCTTTATATTAGGAACGTAAGGATAGGCATATTTTATATAACTGGGAACATGCACAGGCATATTTTCTGTTATCCAAATATATCCGGCATTGGTATCACGCAGGAAATTAGAGATATGACATTCGGGGAAAAGCTCAAAATCGAATATTCCCGGATTTTCCCTTATATATTTTGTCTTAATAATAGCGAAATCGGTAGCCAGAGCATAATACTTATCGTACCAGCCGGCACTTGCCCATACTGCCTCAGTATTTTCTGATAATAAACGGGTGTACTTAGTCAATAATTTATCACGGTAAAGCCATGTATCTGCCTCCAGAATCAGTGTATAGCCGCAATCTTCGGGAATATATTTCGCCCCCTCCATCAACAACTGGGAATTACCTTTACGGTGTCCGGCATTCTCTTCGAGAACTACCAGTCTATCTATAAGCGGTAACGACTCCGGCAATACTTCATAGCCTTTCGTCAAGCCGTTACTGACTACAATTATATAATAATCATTATCTTTCCATGTATCCGATATTATCTGAAGGTTGTATTTCAAATCTTCAATCCTATCGTAAACACGTATAAGTATAGCAATCTTCATTTTGTTTATTTCGTATGCCAGGTTTCCAGCCCTTTTTTTGTGAATGAGTATGGCTGTACATTTCCGCCGAGTTTCTCTAATGCTTTTGCCACTTCAAACCTGCTATTGCCCGGACAATAAAAGAATACATATCCGCCGCCGCCTGCTCCCGAAATCTTACCACCGGAAGAGCCTGCCGACATTGCCGTATCGTACAATTCTTCAAAGAACGGAGTGGAGATACCATCTGCCATTTCACGTTTGTAGTTCCAGCCGCGATGCAAGATATGACCTATTTCGTCCAGATTATTTTTCAGTATTGCTTCTTTTATTTCGTAAGCCTGACTTTTTATCTGGTGCATAGCTTCTATCGATTTCGACTTCTGCTCTTTTACGTTCTTTTGCTGCTTAGCAATAATGTCGCCCGAGTTGCGGCTCGAATTTGTATAATAAAGCAACAGGTTGTTAGACAACTCGTTGATAATTTCGTTACGTACACGCAATGGGTTTACGATGACTTTATCGTCTGCATAGAACTCCATAAAATTGAAGCCGCCGAAAGCTGCCGAATACTGGTCTTGCTTTCCGCCTGCCTGCATGAGGTCTACACGCTCTATAAGATATGCCAGATATGCCAGATCGTATTCACCCAATGGTAGTGACAACCATTCGGTATATGCCCCCAAAATAGCTACTGCCAAAGTGGAAGATGTACCCAGACCCGAACCGAAAGGAACTTCCAATGCACAGGTAAGGGTAAAAGACAATGGCTTATTTACAAAGTCTCTGATAATTCTGTTATATATACCTTTCATCAGATCGGCCTTGTCGTTCAATATAGGAAGTTCCACCGCCGAATCGAAGACATACTCTTCACCCGTCTGAGGTATGCGGAATACTATTTTGTTATCGTCACGGGGTTCTATATTTGCAAAGGCATACAGGCTGATAGTTGCATTAAGGATACATCCGCCATACAAATCGGAATACGGAGACACATCTGTTCCTCCGCCAGCCAGTCCTAAACGAAAAGGTGCTTTACTTCTAACAATCATCGTTATTCTTGATTTTTTAAAGACAATGCAAACTTATATAAATTTTCGTAGTGAGCATCGGCAATCGTGTAAATATCATTATCGCGGGGATATTTGTCTCCCACCAATACGGTATACATCCCCAGTTTTTTACCGAATAATATATCTGACTTACTGTTCCCTACCATTATACTTTCGGCAAATACAATCTCAGGATAGTCTTCCAAAGCCCTGAAAGCCATACCGACATTCGGTTTCCGGTTTATAGAAGTGGAATCGTTATCGGTACAGTAATATATCTGCGATATTTTTCCTCCACCTGCGGCTATTTCGGACAGCATATGTGAATGAACAGCCTGCAACGCATCTTCGGTCATTACTCCGCGTCCCACTCCGCGCTGATTCGTTATTACAAAAATCTTATCGAATAGTGTAGATAATATCGCCACAGCGTCCGAAGCATTTTCCTCAAAGACAAATTCCCGAACTGATTTCACATAATCATCGGGACGTTCTACATTTATTACTCCGTCTCTGTCGAGAAAAAGATATCTGTATTGTTTCATTCTATCTGTCATTGGGCAAAGTCTACATTTGCTTTGCGGTAATCTTCAGGAATACCAATATCGATAAAGTACGTATCCTGAATATTTCCGTATATCGGCAGTGTATTTATTTTTGCTTCCAGAATATTTTTTTCAAATGAGAATTTCAGAGGAAGTTCTTTGTCAGACAATAGTACATCTTTATCTATCAGATATACACCTCCGTTTATCAACCCTTCTCTACATTGCTGCTTTTCTATAAAAGCGATAATCCGGTTATCGGTATTCAATTCGACTCTGCCGTAACGGTCGAAATCGGTCATAGGTTTCAGCGCCAGACTGATATTTGCCGATTTTTCATTATGGACGGTATAAAGTTCAGTTATATCTACATCGAAGAAGGTATCTCCGTTGATTACAACGGCTCTCTCTCCCAGTACGGACCGCATAGCCAGCTTTATGGCTCCGCCTGTACCTAGTGGTTCTTCTTCTTTTGCGTATATTATTTCAAAAGGGTATTCGTTTTTCTCAATCCAGCTTGTTACTACTTCCGAAAGATAGCCCAGAGATAGAATTACCCTTCCGAAAGATTGTACCTTGCACCAGTCGAGCAGATAAGACAGAAAAGGTTTCCCTGCCACTTCTGCCATACATTTGGGAACATCGCTTACTACCTCGCGCAGTCTTGTACCGAGACCTCCTGCCAATATTATACATTCTTTTCTTTCCATGCTAGTTATGTATGAGCCAGTTTTTCCTCTTTTTTCAGTTTTTCCTGCTCCTTGTTCTGTTTAAGCATCTTAGGATAATACACATAGTATTTATAAAACATGAAATAGAAAAAGATAACAAACAATATATGATTGAGGTCGTACCAACCTTTTATATTCAGAATAAGGCTATAAACACAAAGGGCATATCCCAGAATTTTTATAGTGCTGTGTTTTGTGCCCCACATTCTGACAATGAAGAAAGCATATCCGTAAAACAGCACAGAACCGATTACTCCCACATAGTACAACATACGGGTATAACCGACATCGGATCCGCGAAAGAGCATAACCCCGTCACCGGCGAGCAACACTTTAGTCAGTTCCGGTATTTCAAACATTCCTTTGATACCGTCAGACGATCGTGTTTGCAGCTCTCCTTTTTGGGCAAAGTTGATAAACAACTCAAAAGCCCAGTCGGCGAGTCCCTCAAAGTAAAACATAGCAAAAAGATATCCGCCGAAAAGCAAGAATACGGACGCTATCAGGAATTTATGTATCTGTTTTCGTTGAGCATTCTTATCTTTGAAATAGAGAAAAGCAATTAATGCAAACCCCACTCCGGCACCCACGACTGTAGTTCTCGCCATAAACAGGCTTATGTAGAAAATAAATACATACAGGCTGGATAAGATAAGAAATTCGCTTGTCTTGAGAGATTTTCTGATCAGCAGATATGATATGACAACAAGGGCAATACCATTGTTGGCTCCGGCTCCGAAGAAACCGATACCATAGCCCATCAGACGTTGCCAACTGTTTTCTCCTACTACGTCTTCGGTATATTGCAGTTGTAATTGTAATGAGAAAAAGAATTCGGCAATACTCTCGTTCAGGTACATAATAAATGTAATAAAACACTGAAGTGCAACAGCTCCTACTATATACATCAGGACAGTATCGACCGATGGCTGCTTATGTACCTTAAATATAAATAAAACAATGAGATAGGATGAAAAGAACCATGCTATTTCACTCTTGAAATACCCCAACGTATAAGGGTCATCGGTATTGTTCATCCAGGCTACAGTAAGAAACCACAGCAAAACAACACCCATACCCAAGAGCAATGTGATCGTTTCTTTAAAAGGGAAACCGTGATACACATAGTACGCCATGCCCACAACTCCCGAGAAAAGGATAAAGGAAGATCCCAATACATCCAGTGCCTGAGGATATATATGATAGAACATCAATAGTAACGGAATTACCATTGGTATAATATTCTTCAGTGGTGGGATGCGCGATATCTCCTTTCGTTGCAACATGTGCTCGGTTATCTAAAAACAAGTTTGTAAATAAGGGACTTTTTGTATTTGAGCTTAAATGTACACTTTGTATAAAGAATAGCAAAATCGCGGGATGTATAATTTTCGGGGTTATACAATGGCGACTGCTTCAATCTGCGCAATACTTTCAGCCCCATACGGGAATTGGCACATACGCGTAACCAGTGTACAGACAACATCCTATCGAGATAAGCACTATCACAAAAAGGCTTCTGTTTATTAACAGCAAGCAAATTTAGCATAAATTCTTCACACTTGTCCAAATATTTGAAAGATGAATGCAAAGGAACGCATTCTGCAACGGAAGCATATACGTCTATAAAGTCATCGTCAGACGGCAATCCCAGATGTGAGCAGTGTATTTTAAAAACTTTTTTCTTATTATCGGTCTGCAAATCTTCATGCAGGGAAGACACCTGATTCTGATGAACTCTATAGAGCAGCAAAGGTTCCCCTACGTTCGCTATTTTTGTTTTATATATAGCCTCCGACCACAAAGCATAGTCTTCGACATGAAGATATTCAGGCTCAAATCTCAGTCCCAGTTCGGTAAATACACGTTTCCGGATCATTACCGCAGGATGGCATAGTCCCGATTTGAAAAGCAGGTATGCCCTTAGCTCATTATCTGTCAGCGGACTATGGTGTAATGTCTTCTTTTCCGGATTATCAGAATTGAAAGCATAAAAAAGGGTACTGACAATATCGTGATCTCTGTTAGCCTCCAAAAAAGCGACTTCTTTTTCTATACGGGTAGGCAGCGCAATATCATCGGAGTCCATGCGTGCGATGTATTCACCATTACATAGCGTGAGCCCTTTGTTCAGTGTTTTTATAAGTTTCAGGTTCACCTCGTTGTCAACTACCGTTATACGGGAATCTTTTTGCGCCAGCTTCCGCAACAGGTCACCCGTACTGTCTGTAGAACAATCGTTGATAGCTATTATTTCCAGATTGGTATAGGTCTGACCGAGAATCGAATTAACCGACTCTTCCACATATTTTTCTACATTGTAGCAAGGTATCAATACCGAAACCAAAGGTGTGCTCATTTTTTATTCGCAATGATTGCATTAAAAACGGATGTATACCCGTCTACCATTTTTTCTATTGTAAAATTGGCAAGGTACGATTGTCTGGCGTATTCCGACATCGTTTTTTGCCTTTCTTCATCCGAAAGGATGTATTCTATCTTTTCTGTAAAAAGAGACAGGTCGTTTTCTACAGCAAATCCATTTTTCCCGTCCAATACTTCTGTTATTCCTCCCACAGCGGAGGCTACAACCGGAACTCTGTAGGATAAAGCTTCGAGCAGAGACATCGGCAGGCCTTCATAGTTGGAAGGCAGGATAAATATATCGGCATACTTCAGGCAATAAAAGGCAGAGTGCATTTCTCCCAGACAAAACACATTGGCCGGTAAACCTTCTATTTTATCTTTATTGCCTATCCATACAAAAGCATATTGTGGCATTTCGCTGGCAATGTCGACAAACAGCTCGAATTTCTTTTGCTTGGATATACGCGATATACACATTATGATTTTAGGGTAGGATTGCCTGATTTTGTCAAGTTCTTCGGTAACGTGGTTCTTTACCTCATATTTCTCTACATATTCATCCGTAACCCCGTTGTAAATACATTCCACATTTCTGGAAATCCCCTCTTCGTTCATCATCTCCACATCGTAACGGCTAACGCCGACAATGCGGAATGCTCTGTTTTTCAAGGATTTTTCAACAACAAGAAATTTATGGAATGCTTTGCGAATGGAATCGAAACCATGAACCGTATAAACGATTTTTTTAGGGCTAAAGGCTATACGCCCCAATACGCCCATTTTAGAAGAATGCAGATGTACGACATCGGGCTTGTATTTAATCCTGTAGTAAAACAGTTTAAATAGCAAACCAATATCTTTCCACGAGATTTCTTTCCGGTGGTTGTTAAGCTTTATTTTTATAAAATTGTCTCCGAGTTTGTTCCAGGCCTCTCCATCGCCGCCATATAAAACAAAAAGCTCATGTTCGGGACTTAATGTCTTAATCAGATTGGCTACAATAGTCTGAGCACCGCCATATTCGGAAACTGTTATAATTTGGAATATTTTCATCCACTTAGCCTTATCTGCACAATTCGGGCATAAAGATAATAGTTTTTATCTATTTTCCGGTTAATATTATTTTATAGAAGCCTTATTTAGGATATTTTCAGTCTGCCAATGTCACCCCTGCCAATCTTTTCCATCGTATATATCCAAATATGGAAACCACAAAATATATAAAGAACATACATCCCGACATAACGTCTCCCTGTGCAAACAACAGGATACCGGAAATAAAATTAGCCGGAATCACCAGCAGCCACTGGTCTGCCCATTTACGTGAAATCATCCACAGGGCAACAATGTTAAGAGATGTAGACAGGGCATCACCGGCTGTCAGCAGAAATGGATTTTCAGCAAGATGCAAATAAGTAGCCGACTGAGTAAGCAGTATATATAGTAATACGGCAATAATCAAAACACCGGATATAATAGGAAGAATATACTTTTTCCCGACACTGGTAATTATTTCGCTCCCCGTCTGATCATCTCTGTTGCGGGTAATCCACATAATCCAGCCATAGACAGATGCGAAGAAGAAATAAATGTAGATGCCCATGCTGGCATACAATCCGGTACGGTAGTAAATGTATATGAAAAATGCCGCCATGACTATACTGGCAAGCCACATCCATACATTGGCTTTATATTCCAGATACAGAAATATAAGCCCAATAACAGCACCTGTTATACTTACCCAATTATTAATAATGAATTCCGGCATATAATTTAAATTTCAAGATTTCAGGATTCTCTGTTCTGTCTAATTAGAATTTTGAAACCTGAAATCTTAAAATCCTGAGATTATATTAAAAGCGATATCTTATTTTACCCATCAGATTGGCTCCTGCCTGAGGAAACAAACCTTTGTAAATATACTGGCTTCCATCCGAAAACCGATATGGATCAACCCATGCATTAGCATTGTATTTTATACTTGCCAGATTGTTGATAAAAAACTGGAAATCAAATGTACCTATTTTATGGGTATCGAGGGTATAAGAAACGACCAGATCTGTCACAAGATGATCTTGCAGCCTGTTGTCGGGGTTAGACGTATTATCGTAATACATGCGACCTACATACTTGTTTATAAAAGAGAAGCTGAAATCTTCTTTTTCAAACGGTTTGAATGTAACGATTCCACTGGCAACTACATTCGGAGAGAATGATATATCTGTCGACTCATAAAACTCAGACTCCTGAGTTAATGGTTTTACAGGTTTCCATGTTTCAGGATCGTATATTGTATAATAAGCAGTATAATTCTTAATCTTATTGCGGCTCAATGTCAGATTACCGTCCAGTCGCATCCATTCTGTAGGTGTGTAAGCCATAGCCAACTCAATACCGGTACGGTAACTGTCAGGCACATTCTCCTGCAACTTATACCCCGTATCGTTCAACTTACCCGTTTGCACCAACTGGTTTTTGTAATCCATATAATAAAAATTGGCACTGAATGAGAACACAGAGCTTGTATATCTGTAGCCTAATTCGTAATCATACAGTCTCTCTGATGTTATATCGCGTGCACCACCACCTTTAAGAGACTCTTTCAGGTCGGCTCGAAGAGGTTCCCTGTTAGAAATACCGAAAGATGCATACACCTCGTTATACTTCGCAAAACGGAAAGATGCCCCTCCTTTGGGATTGATAAAATTATAATAATTGTTGTTTGACAAGTCCATCAGGTCATCATCTATTCCTTTCATACGGTAATCTATATAACGATCCTGTACTTCGGCGAACAGAGACAAATTATCCACAGGTCTGTACTCCACTTTAAGGAAGGCATTCATATCCTTTTTGTCGGCTTCGTTTCTATACCATTCATAACCTTCGGGTATATTCTCGTTATATTTTGCCCATAACAATCGTCCATAATGGTGTCCGTCAAAATAATTATATACTCCGCCCAACGTCAACCCCAGATTATGTTTTTGATAATTAAGATTGAATCCGCCTGTATACAAATGATTCATCATCAGTTTACGGCGTATAATATCGGATTCCTTATATGTAGTTCCATTAACAGACTGATCCGGCAAACCGAATTCTTCACCAAACTCCTGGTCTGTTTTATAATTTTCATAATAACCGTACCCATGATTGTAGCTCAGATTGGCATTCAGCGTCAGCGCACTTGTCAGATAACGGGTATAGATGAGCTGTCCGATATTGGAATAGTAATTGTCCGTTTCATTATCATAGTAGTGTTCCCCTGTATCATCTTTGTATTTTCCTGCCCCATTATACCGCCTGTCGATATTTATCATGTCGGGGCTTATACCTTCCCATGTGATTCCGGTATGCTGAATACCGTTCATATAGATAAGGCGTATCAGTTGTTTTTCGGAATAATGCGATACGGCTGCATAAATATTCCGGTGGTCTACCTTTCCGTTGCGTATATATCCGTCACTTTTGACATAAGAGTAGCGGGCATCAACTGACAGCCCGTTCTTCATGATGCCTGTACCTGCGGCAGCTGTAAGCAACAATGTATTGTACTGCCCATAAGCTGAAGACAGGTCTGCATAGGGCTTTGGCCTACCGCCTAATGTTTGCATGGAAATACTGGCTCCGAACGAAGCCGTACCGTTTGTTGATGTACCCACGCCTCGTTGCACCTGCATGCTTTGCAGCGAGTTGGACAGGTCGGGCAGATTTACCCAATATACTTCCTGACTTTCAGCATTGTTTAGTGGCATACCGTTCAGTGTGATATTGATGCGGTTTGCATCTGTTCCCCTGATACGAAATGATGTATTACCTACAGCCGTTCCCCCTTCGGTATATGCTACCACCGACGGTAGCGTTTGCAACAGGGCAGGAATATTTTTCCCCGCATTTTCCTGCTTTATCTGCACTTCGCTGAGGTTTGAATAGGCTATGGGAGCATCGTCACTCACACGTGTAGCCGACACCACCACTTCATCCAGTTTTACAACTTTCAGTGTGTCTGTTTTTTGTTGAGAATAGGCTCCGCCGCTAGTTATGAGAGCAGCAAAGAAAGCCCAGAATACCTTTTTCATTTAAATATTTTAATTTACAAAAGCATAAAGCAACATTGGAATGATGTTTATACTTCCGGTTAAACAAAAAAGAGGTTTTTAATAAGATGATTTCCCGAATTTTAAAATATGCGTGCGCGAAGCATAATTCTCAATCCCTACGCCGGCATTATCCGGATCAGGTATATGGGTATGATCTCAGCCCGTTCTATTAAGGCACCCCTAAGATTTCAGCGGCAAAGATAGATAAACCTTTTCAATAAATAAGTGTTTACCCTTTATAAAAAGTTTCTATAACTATGATTCCTGATGTTACAAAACGCAAAAATCACAGTCATATAAATAATAAGATATAATTACGTACATTTGTCACAAAATAAGGAAATGATATGAAAAGATTTAAAAACAAACTATTCGCGGTGTTATTCGCGGTTACTGCACTGGTAGCTTTCTCTTCGTGTGAAAACGATGACTATGAATGGCGTGAAGCTACAATGGATCTGAAAACAACCATCACTACTTCTCCGAACGGGGTGATAACAGCTAATCTGCCTATCGGCTATGATTGGGTGGTAGTAAATAACGGAAGATACGACCATATAGACGATATCAGATATTATGGTGGATACATAACTGTAGCCCCTAATGGCTATATTTATGGTTTCGATCTGAAAGTATCCAATTCCAATATAGTATTGCCTGTGGATATAAGGAGCAACGCAGGAGGCACATTAGAAGGAACACAAGTCGACAACTTTTTAAACGAGGTAGTTGAAGTAGTAAGAAGATACGGATACGCTACAATATATGTAGATGGTGAGGCAGCGGGTTCAGTCAGATTTGATCTGAACTTTTATATAGACATCGATGCCTATGTAAGATACTAACCAAAACAACTTGAACTTGAAAAAAACAATTATTCTGCTGTTTGCATTGCCTTGCATTTTTCTCTCATCTTGTAGCAACGATGAAGAAGACTACAGCAATGAAAAAGCACAACTGGTAGTATCTACGGAAGGAACGAGTTATCAGAATACTCCGACAGACGGGGAAGGAAAATTCGCTATCCATCTGAACGTTTCTGCTTCTGATATAACAGGAGTAGAAACATCTACTGTGAATGTGAATAACATAGCCGTAAATAGTGTAGACTGGTGGTTCTATAGCCCTGATTTCAAATACGCTGATCCTATATATACCAGTCTGGCATTGGATGGTAAAACTTATTGTGACATTATATGGGGTGTGGACGAAGACAACAAAACTTTCCCGTTTGATGCAGAGGAAACACTACGCCAATTCGTAAAAGAAATGACACAAATAATTCTGCAAAAGGGAACTGTCAGGCTATCTATATATGGTGAGACTCCGAATCCGTCGCAATGGAACAGTACACTTAATGTAAAGCTTAGCAACGATCTGGAATTCAGGATAAAGAAGTAAGTATATATGTCTGATAAACCCTTTATCGCATTATCTGACTATTCTCTTGAAATACAACAAATAGACCGATCGGATCTATCGTTAAGGAACAAATATATCCGGTTGAAACAGATACTGGAACGAAGCTGCAAAGAGATCACGACCAGTGAATCTTTGCAGTTTCCTTCTTTATTCTCGCGCCTTGTATTCATATCTCAGAAATATGAACTGCCTAAATTGCTGGAATGGCGCTTGCAGACGATACGCATAAAAGCCTCTTTCCTTCTCCGAAGCGAGAAACACCTGATATCGCCATATCAATATGAGAAAGCAAAGGAAACACTGGGAAAATTCTTTGCAGTAATCAATGGCGATGTTATTGAATCATTAAGCGATGCTGAAAAAGAAGATGCTTCGCCCTTGCCGTTCGACAAAATCCGTGTACAGGTACTGGAGATAGACAGGGAGAATGAAATAATCGTATGTCAGCCCGACAGCCTTGCAGATGAAACATTGAGGGTAAAATATAATGTTGAGCATGTAAACGATTTGTTCAACGATACTATCAGCCGTCTTTGGACAGGAGCACAACTCAATCTGATAGACGTAAAGAAAGATAGCGAGGACTATTATATTCCTAAAATTGTTGTATTAGAACCCGATTATCTGATAGATGCCTCAGCAATAGCCGAGTGCTTTCAGTCATATGGCAACTCGCACCTCCACTATTTTCGCCGCAAATTTGAACCGAATGTCAATACACATTATATACTACTGGGAAATCTGGCTAATTTCTTTTTGGATGAACTCATCTATGCAGAAGATGCAGCGACGGTGACTTTCGAGGACACCTTTATGAAGTCATTCCGTTCCATGCCATTTGAGTATGCATCCTGTAAAGAAATACGGAGCAACAGCGACTTTAAGGAGTTTATGGCGAAGGCTGAAAGCCAGTTCAACAATATCAGGCGTGTAGTGCTGAACGATATGCCCGCCAATGGCTTTAAAGCTGAGGATTGCATGCTTGAACCATCTTTTTTCAGTGAAAAATACGGTTTTCAGGGACGACTCGATTTATTGCAACTTGCAGAAGATAAAGCCGGAACAGACCGCATCATAGAACTAAAATCGGGTAAACCGCCCTACCCTCGCGAAGATGTGACCAAGATAGCACCGAACCACGAGACACAAACAGCAGTATATCGCCTCATGATACAAAGCGTATTTGGTAAGGATGCACGCCATATATATCCGACCATTCTATATTCGGCTGCGGAAAATGACGGGGAGAATATTCGCTTTGCTGCTTTCTATCAGCAGTTGGAAAAAGAAATAATCAACATACGTAACCTGATCGTAGCTACCGAACACGATCTGTATATAGGTGACGGCAAAACAGTAGAAGAGACTTTCCGTGAACTGTTCGACCTGAATAATTACGGGCGTGTTCCCCAGTTTTTCACGGATAAGCTAAGTGATCTGGAAAAGATACTAGATAGTGCATCTACTGTGGAAAAAACATATTTTTACCGGTACATCAGTTTTATATCGCGCGAACTGTACCTGCAAAAAACAGGAGACGAAGGTTACGACTCATCGATGAGTGTTTCTGCCTTATGGAATACTACTTTTGAGGAACGGCGCGATGGGCTGGATCTGATAGCCGGACTGGAGATAGAAGACATAGACAACAGCGGGCGCGATATGATTATCCGTTTCAGACGGGAAGCACAGTCCGACTGTGTAAATTTCCGTGAGGGCGAAATTTGCATCCTTTATCCGAAAGAGCAGGACGATGATTCGGTACTGACAAACCAGATACTGAAAGGAACGGTTGTAAAAATATCATCAACAGAAATAATACTAAGATTCAGATATAAACAGCGAAACCGTAATTTCTTTTCTAAATACAGGTATTGGGCAGTAGAGCATGATAAACTCGATCATAGCTACAATGCCATGTTTAAAAGTCTGTTTGCCTTTCTTGCTTCGCCGATCGAGAAAAAGGAACTATTGCTGGGTGTCAGGCAACTGGATTCATCTTATAATGAAGTTCACGTCGGAGAATATTCCCAAGAACTCAAACAGGAAATTATCATAAATAAAGCTCTGTCAGCCAAAGACTATTTCCTCATAGTAGGACCTCCGGGAACAGGCAAGACTTCTATTTTTGCCCGAAAACTTATAGAACGCCTGCATGCTGATCCTAATACGAATATTCTTGTCATAGCATATACCAACAGGGCTGTAGACGAATTGTGCGCATCGGTATGCACAGCATTCGGCGAAGATGAAATGGCTTGCAATAAGTATATCCGCATCGGTACCGAGCTTTCGTGCGGTGAACCATATCGCCATCGCCTGTTGCAGAATATTTCGCATAAGGCTAAAAACAGAAAAGAACTACTGACCGAAATAGATAATACCCGAATCTTTATCGGTACGCTGGCATCGGTTACGGGAAAACCGGAATTATTCGATCTGAAACAATTCGACACGGCTATTATAGACGAAGCTTCGCAGATACTGGAGCCTCAGATAATCGGACTACTCCCACAATGTGATAAATTCATAATGATAGGCGATCATAAACAATTATCTACAATCACTTTGCAGGACGAAAACAAATCGAAGGTTACAGATAGTGAACTTAACGCCATCGGACTGTACGATTGCCGCGAATCATTATTTGAACGACTATATCACATCTGTCAGAAGAACGGATGGACACATGCTTATGACACACTTACATATCACGGACGTATGCACCGTGACATTGCCGAACTGGTAAATAATAACTTTTACGATAATCTGCTGAAAACTGCTACCGAAAGACAGCAAATACCATTATCCTTACCTAATTATGATGCGGACAACGAATATCAGTCTGTAGTAGCGAATACACGTATCGGATTTGTTCCGGTAAGGGTATCGGATTATTCTAATTCGTCAGACAAGATAAACCATGTCGAAGCCGAAGCTGTGGTTTCTTTGGCAACAGCATTATTGCAGGTTTACCGTGCCAACAATATGGATTTTGATCCGCAAAAAACACTGGGAATCATTACGCCGTACCGTAATCAGATAGCACTGATAAAACACAAACTGGAAGAAACCGATATTGCCAAACTAATGGATATAATGGTAGACACGGTAGAACGCTATCAAGGAAGCCAGCGCGATGTTATAATCTTTTCGTTCTGCTTCAACAAGCCTTATCAGCTTCGCTTTTTCAGCAATATGAACAGGGAAAATACAGTTGACAGAAAACTGAATGTAGCCCTTACCCGCGCCCGCGAGCAGTTATTTCTGATAGGAAACGACCAGATATTGAGCCAAAACCCGATATACAAAAAAATATTGGAGACTATCGGGTAAACCTGCAAAAAAATATATTGAAAAAAATAATTTAGTTAAACATTCAACTAAATTATTTTGTTATATCTTTGCAGCCGAAAAAATGATAAGGACATGATGCAAACATTTGTACAAACAATATTGCAAACGCAGTCTTTCTACCGTCAGATAATCCATAGAAAAATACGAGAGCATAATATAGATGTAACATTTGAGATGTTACACATATTGCGCTGTATGGACAGGGTTGGCGACAAAGTAAACCAACAGGAACTGGCAAATCTGACGTTCAAAGACAAATCGAGCCTCTCGTATCTGATAAAGAATATGGAGAAAAGAGGACTGATAGCACGCGAGGAGGATGCAACTGACAAGCGCAACAAGCTGGTTATGCTGACAGAGAAAGGACAGCAACTGCATACGCAGGTAAGAGACATTATAGAAGAAGTATATGCAAAGCTGGAGCAAAACGTGAATGCCGAACATATACAACTGTGTATAGAATATATGAAAGAGTTTACAGGAACAATAAAAGACAATTAAGTAATAAGTAAGTGAAAAAGTATTTACACACCCTATTTACAATACTATCGATATCGCTACCGCTTACAGCCCAAACAACATACAGACTGACAGTAGACGAACTATTTGAGAGGGGAATACAGAACAGTATAGCCATCCAGACCTCTGTTATAAAAACGCAGATTTCGGAAGATAAAGTAAGTCTGGCTAGGAACAAGCGATTGCCGGATATCTCTGTTAACGGGCTATTCGGATATGTAGGCACTCCTATTATACTCGATAAAGACTTTTCTTTCCTGCAGCATTCCAATACACCCGACTGGAAGCAAAACTATCAGGTGAGCGCTACACAGCCGATCTATCAGGGCGGGCGCATCAAAAACAGTATAGAAAAAGCCGATCTGGAAAAGCAAGTAGCGGAACTTTCCCTGCAAAAGGATAAATCGGATCTGAGGCTATGGCTGATAGGTAAGTACCTCGATCTCTTCAACATGTACAAGGAGCAGGAGGTATACACAAAGAATATAGAAGAGGCACAGATCCGTCTGCGCGATATAGAAAAGATGAAAGAACAGGGAATGATAACATCGAACGATGTGCTTCGCAGCCAGATCATTCTTACCAATTATGAACTTTCATTTAAAGAGACACAGAACGACATACAGCTGACTTCGCAGCAGTTGGATATAGTTTTGGGACTGGATGAAAGCACTATACTGGAACCGGACGAGAATCTGTTGTCTTACAGATTAGCTATACAACCCGAAAACGACTACATATATCAGGCTTATGCGCAATATCCCGATCTGAAAATAGCGGAACGTAACATCGCACTGGCACAGAACAATCTGAAACTGACTAAAGCCGATTACCTCCCTACCCTGTCGCTACAAGCCAGTAACACGCTTGCACGCCCGATACCGAATGTATCTCCGGCTCAGGATTTATACCTCAATGCCTGGGGGGTAACGTTGAACCTCAGCTATCATATATCCGCCCTGTTCGACAAAAAGCATAATACAAATGCAGCAAAAAGCCAGATACACTTGCAGGAACTGGCTCAGGAACAACAGAAACAGAATATACGTACCGAAGTAAAATCGGCATTTATAAAACATCAAGAAGCGCTGGACAGGATAAAGGCTTTGGAAAAAACGCTGGAGCAATCGAATGAGAACTACCGCATTGTAAAGAACAAATACTTTAACCAACTGGCGATACTTACCGACTTGCTGGATGCAAATTCGGTACAGCTAAATGCAGAATTGCAACTAACGGCAGCCAAAACCAATGCAATATATACCTATTATCAATTACAAAAAGTTAGTGGAAACTTATAATTATGGACACAGACAAACCAAATAATTTTTCGGATAGCAAACTTGAAGAAAAGGAAGCATACCTGAAACTAAAAAAGAAGCGCACCCGTAACGTTATACTCAACACTATCAGCATACTGCTCGCTCTGGGCGGCATTGTATGGGGAGTCAATTTCTTCATGCGCTATTATAAATATGAGATCACTAACGATGCTACAATAGAACAGTATATTACCCCTGTCAATTCGCGTATATCCGGCTATATAAAAGAAGTACGATTTACTGAACACCAATGGGTGAATGCAGGAGACACTCTGCTTATAATAGACGATCGTGAGTTCAAGATAAAGGAAATGGATGCCGAAGCTGCACTGATGGATGCACAAAGCACCTCTTCGGTACTATCATCGAGCATAGCCACTACATCTACAAATGTAGCCGTATCGGATGCCAATATAGAAGAGGCTAAAGCGCGTCTGTGGAGAGCCGAACAAGACCTGAAACGATACAAGAACCTGTTGGATGCCGAATCGGTATCGCAACAGCAATACGATCAGGTAAAGAGCGAATACGATGCGCAAACGGCTCACTACAATGCTTTGCTGAGACAGAAAGAGTCATTAAAGTCCACTTCTTCCGAAACATCGAAGAAGCAGGGAAATGCGTCTGCGACTATACTGCGGCGTGAAGCCGATCTGGCAATGGCAAAACTAAATCTGTCATATACAGCAATCATAGCCCCGTACAGCGGCTATGTAGGAAGGCGCACCCTCGAAACGGGACAACTCGTACAGGCAGGACAGACAATTACCAACCTGATAAAGAACGATAATAAGTGGATCATTGCCAACTATCGTGAAATGCAGATAGAAAATATATACATCGGACAGGAAGTAAGGATAAGGGTAGACGCCATCAAAGGGAAAACGTTTAAAGGAAAAGTAACCGCTATATCGGAGGCTACCGGTTCAAAATATTCCATGCTGCCGACGGACAATTCGGCCGGAAACTTTGTAAAGATACAGCAGCGTATTCCTGTACGTATCGACTTTGAAGACATCACTGCCGAAGATATGCAGAAACTGCGTGCCGGAATGATGGTGATCACTGAAGCTATAAAAGATTGATAGTATGATAATCCCTGTTATACGAACAACGACTATAAGCCCGTTCAGAAGTTGGGTTCCGAACTGGCTGAAAGCTGTTGTCGCCATTATTATACTTATCCCCATACTGCTGGTAAACGGGGCATATACCGGAAGCAATATCGACATATCAAGCTATCTCGGCGTTATCTCCGAAGATATTAATATGGCATATTATGCTTCGTCGGTAGGAATGGCGGTTGCACATCTGGTAATACCAAAAGTTAAACCTCTTGCCACAGCCAAAACAATTATACTCATTGTATTG
Source organism: Dysgonomonas hofstadii (assembly GCA_040395895.1). Lineage (GTDB taxonomy): Bacteria > Bacteroidota > Bacteroidia > Bacteroidales > Dysgonomonadaceae > Dysgonomonas > Dysgonomonas hofstadii_A. Next base: position 174,468 of record JBEBPN010000003.1, on the reverse strand, counting down.
CTGTTTCAGGTGCTCCTCAGCTTTATCTGTGCAGAGACAAGCTATATAGAGGTCATCATTTTTTGTAGTTTCTTCATCGGATACTTCAAGGCATTCTCTATGATAGAAACTATCAACATACTGATGCCTGCCCTGAGTCCGAGCGGTACACGTAACGAGTTTTATGCAAAATTTTATCCGATAACACTTACTTGCGGACAGTTATCACTGGTACTTACTGCCGAACTGGCTTATATATACAACTGGCAATATATGTACTATTTTATGATACTGATGCTACTGGTATCCATCATAGCTGTAGTAACATGTATGTCGTTTGCCCGAAGACTTGTACGCATACCTATCAAGGATATAGACTGGCTGAGCTTTTTCCTCGTGTCGGTTTGCTTTATGGCTATTATCTATGTGGCAACCTACGGAAAGACAAAAGACTGGTTCAATTCGGGTCAGATCATAATAGCGACTATACTGATTCCGCTGACAGGCTGGCTCTTTATTCGTCGCCAGTTCTCAGAGAAACCTTTTCTTGATATGAGCGTATTGAAGAACAGGAACTCGGTGACAGTCTATCTGCTGTCTTTCCTATTGATGTTCTATGCTTCATTCAGCATACTCATATCTTCATACACTACCAATGTACTCCGGTTGGATAGTACTCATGTCAACGAATTATACTTGTATATGATACCGGGATTTTTAGTTGGCGGCGTCATCTGTTACTATTGGTTTATAAAAGAAATACGTATGGCATGGCTCATTTTTCTGGGATTTGCCTGCTTTACACTTTCCATAGCATTACTATATTTCCAGATAACGCCCAACGGATTGTATGAAGATCTGTACCTGCTTATGTTTCTCAGAGGTATCGGTATGCTTGTACTGTTTGTGGCTTTTGCTATTTACGGCATATACGGACTGTCACCGAAGCAACTTATATACAATGCTTTCTTCCTTATCACGGCACGTTCGGCGCTCGCCCCTGCCGTAGGGGCTTCGGTACTGACCAACTGGCTCTACCGCCTGCAGCAGAAGAATACAAGTATCCTGTCGGAAGGAGTAGATATGCAAAACTCTCTTGCCAACAGTCAGTTTACCTCATCGGTAAATACAGCTCTGGCACAAGGATGGAGCCTCGAAGACGCCCAACGTATCGCTACAAACCTTCTGTACCAGAAAATACAGATACAAGCTGTAACCATCAGCATAAAAACCATAGCCGGATGGATGTTGATGCTGGGTATTCTGCTGCTGATAGGTATTGTACTGTACTTCCTGCAATTCAAGCCTGTAAAACTGATGAAAATGGGCAACGATATGTCGGGATAAATACCATTTATCTTTTATAAGGAAATATTAGATTCGTTCAGAAATAGCACCTTCAAAACAAAAATTTCATTAAAAACACATGGGTCTTTAAAACATTCTGCGAGTTAAACAGTCTTATATAATAGAGCACATATAATCTATTAACTCTTAGAATCGGCGCAATATGATAAAGACTATAGCAATAATCATGGACAAAGGAGGTCCGAGCAAGGAAATAAAAGAAGATACTACCGTAAATATATTCAGAATGAAAGACGATAAAGTTTTCAGCCACGAAAGTATAAAGCTGGATAACAATAGCAACGATCACTTCTCATCTCTACTGAAACTAAAAGAGATTAGTCTGATTTATATGGATACGATTACTAACGATTTAAAATACATTCTCAGCAAACTGGGAATCGGCATCAAATGCAAAGACGAATGGGATAATGACAAATTTATTTCCCAGTTCGTTTTTAGTTAACAGTCAAATAATTTCATCTAAACGAAAAGCTCCGGTAAGAATCTTACCGGAGCTTTTCTATTTATAGAAGATAAATTCTTTTACTTCTTATTCACTCTGAAACGTTCGTTACCGTTCTTTATGAAGTCTACTATCTGGTTAGCCGCAGCTATACCGGCATTTGTATTAGCCTCTGCTGTCTGGGCTCCCATCTTTTTAGGAGTAGAGAAATAACGTCCTGCAAACTTCTCAGCCATTTCGGTATGGTTACCCGGCATAATGTCGGTAACGTATTTGAAGTCTTTACGATCTTCCATCAGTTTTACCATCTCTGCCTCATTTATCACTTCCTTACGGGCAGTGTTGATAAGCAGGGCATTTTTAGGCATCTTGCTCAACAGCGCATGGTTGATAGAATTCTTTGTTTCCGCTGTTGCAGGAATATGCAGAGACACTACCTGACAAGTTGTATACAGGTCGTCTGCCGAAGCAACGGCTTTCACTCCTTCTTTTTCTATCTGCTCGGCTGTAAGGAACGGGTCATAAGCATATACTTCCATACCGAAACCTTTGGCTACACGCGCTACATTACGTCCTACGTTACCATAGGCATGGATACCCAGTTTTTTTCCGTAAAGCTCTGTACCCGAAGTACCGTTGTAGAAATTACGTACTGCATACACAGCAAGTCCCAAAGCCAGTTCTGCCACAGCATTGGCATTCTGTCCCGGTGTGTTCATTACACATATATTGTTTGCCGTAGCAGCATCGAGGTCGATGTTATCAAAACCTGCTCCCGCACGTACTACAATCTTCATGTTTTTTGCGGCGTCCAATACTTCTTTATCGAAAATATCACTGCGGATAATCGCTGCATCTGCACCGGCTACAGCATCCAGCAGTTGTTGTTTTTCTGTATACTTTTCGAGTAATACCAGTTCATAACCTGCTTTCTCAATTACACTTCTGATACCGTTTACTGCTTCTGCCGCAAATGGTTTATCTGTTGCTATTAGTATTTTCATGTTATAGGGGCCCCTCCTTGCCTCCCCCAAAGGGGAGGTATCAGAGAGAGTATTTTTTTATTGTTATAATTTATATTCATTTTTCCAGAACACAAGAATTCCCCCTTGGGGGATTCAGGGGGCCTATTTAACCAGTTTCTTCTCAAATTCCTGCATTGCATCAACCAGCGCCTGTACACCTTCGATAGGCATAGCATTGTAGATAGAAGCACGGAAACCACCAACAGAACGATGTCCCTTCAGTCCGTCAAGACCTCTCTCTTTTGCCAGAGCAAGGAAGTCAGCTTCATTTCCTTCATATTCGGAAGATAATACAAAGCATACATTCATTATTGAACGGTCTTCTACCTGACATGTACCTTTAAATACAGGGTTGCGATCGATCTCATTATAAAGCAATGCTGCTTTATCCTTGTTCTTCTTATACATAGCAGACACACCACCATTAGCTTTCAGCCATCTTAATGTTTGCATAGCAGCATAGATAGATACTACAGGAGGTGTATTGAACATAGAACCGTTTTCGATATGTGTGCGATAATCCAGCATTGTAGGTATCTGACGGTTTACTTTTCCAAGTAGTTCATCTTTTACAATAACGAATGTAACGCCGGCCGGAGCAAGATTCTTCTGAGCCCCACCATATATTAATCCGTATTTGGAAACGTCTACAGGACGAGAGAATATATCGGATGACATATCTGCTACCAACGGAACAGGTGAATCGAGGTCGGTATGTATTTCCGTACCGAAAATCGTATTATTTGTAGTGATATGGAAATAATCCGCATCGGTAGGTATTGTATAATCTTTAGGGATATATGTATAGTTAGCCTCTTTAGAAGATGCTACTTCTACAACTTCACCAAACAGTTTTGCTTCTTTTAATGCCTTATTTGCCCATGTACCTGTATTCAGGTAAGCAGCTTTTTTCTCCAACAGATTGAAAGGTACCATGCAGAATTGAAGACTGGCACCGCCTCCAAGGAAGATTACAGAATAACCTGCCGGTATATCTAACAATTCTTTAAACAATTCGACAGTTTCATCCATCACAGCCTGAAAGTCTTTTCCTCTGTGGCTGACTTCCATCAACGATAGTGTGGAGCCATTAAAATCCAGAATAGCTTTTGCTGTCTCCTCTATGGTTTGCTGAGGTAAAATTGAAGGTCCGGCGCTAAAATTAATTTTCTTCATTGTTATAAAAAATTAGGTAATTAGTATTCTCCTTTGCTTATTAAGGTCTTCAAAATTAGTAATTATATCTTAAAACAAAGTATTTAATAGAAAATATTATTAACTTTATTTCCTGTTTTATATCAAAATGTTTTTACATATATGTTTTATAACATTTTTTAAACGATTATTATATTATATTTTATTGTTTTCATATATTTGCACTTGACAAAAAGATAGTTCATTGTTGATAAAAAATCAGAGGGAGGATAAAAAAAATTTAGAAAAAGAACAAGTAAAACAGAAAAAGGCTATCTTACCGTTAGTTAAACAACAGGAACAAGAACTATTTGACAGTTAGAAACAACATAGAATCACATATAAATAATTGTCGGAATAGTTTTCTCTCAATCGAAAATATGTAATTGTTTAACCTTATATAATAAATAGACAATATCATGGCTGTAATCAAACCGTTTAAAGGGGTAAGACCCCCAAAAAGCATTGTTAATGAAGTAGTTTCGCGTCCTTATGATGTATTGAGCTCACTCGAAGCACGGCTCGAAGCCGAAGGTAACGAAAAGTCGCTTTACAGGATCATCAAACCCGAAATCGACTTTGAAGAAATGATAGACGAACATCACCCCGATGTGTACAATCGTGCCGTAGAAAACTTCAACAAGTTTCAGGAAAAGGGCTGGCTGGTACAAGACCCTGAAGAATACTATTATGTATATGCTCAAACCATGAACGGAAAAACACAATACGGACTGGTAGTATGCTCTCATACCGAAGATTATATGAACAACCGTATAAAGAAGCATGAACTGACACGTCGCGACAAGGAAGAAGACCGTATGAAGCATGTACGTATAAATAATGCAAACATAGAACCCGTATTTTTTGCATATCCCGACAATAAAGAACTGGATGATATAGTAAAGAAGGTAATCGCCACTCCTGCCGAATATGACTTTACGGCTGCAGATGGTGTAGGCCACCACTTCTGGGTAATAAAAGAAAAAGATGTGATAAAACGGATTACCAAGCTTTTTGCTGCAATACCCGATCTGTATATCGCCGACGGACATCACCGTTCGGCTGCTGCTGCACTGGTAGGTGCCGAAAAGGCAAAGCAGAACCCGAACCACAAAGGAGATGAGGAATACAATTTCTTTATGGCTGTGTGCTTCCCCGACACTCAACTGAATATCATAGATTACAACCGTCTGGTGAAAGACCTCAATGGCCTGTCAACTGCTGAATTCCTGAAAAAACTGGAAGAGCATTTTGTTGTAGAAGAAAAAGGAACTGAAATAACTCCTCCTACAGGACTGCATAATTTCTCTATCTATGTAGACGGGAAATGCTATAGTTTGACTGCCAAAGCAGGTACATACGACGACAACGATCCTATCGGTGTATTGGATGTAACCATTTCATCAAAGTATATACTGGACGAAATACTTGGCATAAAAGACCTGCGCTCTGATAAGCGTGTCGACTTTGTCGGCGGTATCAGAGGGTTGGGTGAACTTAAAAAACGGGTAGACAGCGGTGAAATGAAAGTAGCTCTGGCTCTTTATCCTGTGACTATGAAACAGTTGATGGACATAGCAGATACAGGCAATATTATGCCGCCGAAGACCACTTGGTTCGAGCCTAAACTTCGTTCGGGTCTTGTTATTCATAAACTCGATTAATCATTTTCAATCTTATATGACAGAGCCGGTTCCGAGATATTCGGAACCGGTTTTTGTATTTTTATATCTACTACTGAAAACGTCTGTTTATTCGGGCTGAAAGCAAAAACCACCCTATCTTTCAACTGTTAGCCGATAAGTTTGTTATATAAATAACTTATATTTGTTAACGAAACAATGTAAACGAACGATTATGATTATACAACATTTTACAGACAACGACCTCTACAAATTCTCGGTGATGCACGCTATACAGAAGCTATACCCTTGGTCTTTTGTAAAATACGCATTCACCAACAGAGGAAAAACAGAATTTCCCGAAGGATTTGCGGTAAGGATGCGTGAAGAAGTAGATGCTATGGCCAGCCTGAAGCTAACGGCAGAAGAGAAAAAATATATAGAGAAAAGATGTTACTTTTTCGACCCTGTGTTTATCGACTTTCTGGAAGGATACAAATACGATCCTACAGAGGTGCAGATTACACAGAATGGCGGGGAACTCAGTGTAGTAATAGAAGGCTACTGGTACCGCACGGTATTGTGGGAGGTTCCTCTGCTGGCTATTATATCGGAATTATACTTCAAAATGACCGGAGCCGAACCTAAAGATGTAGAAATAAAAGCGGCACAGAAAGGCAAAGCCCTGAAAGAAATGGGTGCAGACTACTCCGAATTCGGTACACGCCGCCGTTTCTCTTTCGATGTACAAGACAAGGTAATTGCTGCACTACAAGCTAATTCGGGCGACTGCTTCAAAGGTACGAGTAATATATATCTGGCAATGAAATATAAAACTACTCCTATAGGTACTATGCCACACGAATGGTTTATGTATCATGGCGCTGTATTTGGTTACCGTTCGGCAAATATAAAAGGGCTCGAAGCATGGGTAGATGTATATGACGGTAGTCTGGGTATTGCCCTGACAGATACTTACACCACCGATGCCTTCTTTAACTCATTCAGCCTGAAACAGGCAAAACTGTTTGACGGAGTGCGCCATGACAGTGGCGACCCGCTTGTGTTTGCAGATAAAGCCATAAAGTTTTACGAACAGAGCCGTATAGATCCTACTTCAAAAACGCTTGTGTTCAGCGATTCCCTTAATCTGGAAGCCGTGAAACAAATTCAGGATCATATCGGCGGACGAATACATGACACATACGGAATAGGTACGTTCTTTTCAAACGATGTAGGTGTAAAACCGTTGAACATTGTCATAAAGCTGACTGACGTGAAACCCAACAAGAAAGATAAGGAATATCTGAAAGCGGTAAAACTATCTGATGTATCAGGTAAACATACCGGCGATGAAAAAGAAATAGATTTAAGTTTAAGAACTTTAGGATTAGAATAATTATGTCAAGACTATTTAGCCCTTTGAAAATACGTAATCTCGTTCTGAAAAACAGGATAGTGATGTCGCCCATGTGCCAATACTCGGCAGTCGATGGTTTTGCCAACGACTGGCATCTGGTACATTACGGAAGCAGGGCTATCGGAGGCGCTGCCGTCATTGTACAGGAAGCCACTGCCATAGTTCCCGAAGGACGTATATCTTACGGTGATCTGGGAATTTGGAAAGATGAACATATAGCTAAACTGAGTGAAATTACCGATTTCGTATCAAAAAATGGGGCTATTCCCGGCATACAGTTAGCCCATGCCGGACGAAAAGCCAGTTGCGACCTCGCTTGGAATGGTGGAGGACAACTAAAAGAAGGCAGCAACAGCTGGACTACACTCTCTGCCTCTGCAATCCCCTTTTATGAAACGGACACTATTCCCGTAGAGCTATCGAAAGTGCAGACAGAAAAGATAATAGATGATTTTGCTACAGCTACACAACGGGCTGTAAAAGCAGGTTATAAAATCATAGAAATACATGCTGCTCACGGTTACCTTATCCATCAGTTTCTGTCTCCGCTAACGAACAAAAGAAGTGATGAGTACGGAGGGGCATTTGATAACAGGGTACGCCTGATATTGAGAATAGTAGACGCTATAGTACCACTTTTGGACGAAGATCATTCCTTATGGGTAAGAATTTCGGCAACCGATTGGGTTGAAGGAGGTTGGAATATAGAAGAATCGGCAAAGCTAACCAGACTGCTAAAGAGTAAAGGTGTAGATGTGATCGACGTTTCTACGGGAGGTAATATTCCACAAGTAAAGATTCCGGTCGAAAAGAATTACCAGGTACCGTTTGCCGAAGAAATTAGAAAGCAAACAAGCATTATCACCGGAGCTGTGGGAATGATTAGCGATGCCGCTCAGGCAGAAGAAATACTGGAAAAGAAACAAGCCGACCTCATATTTGTAGGAAGAGAATTACTGCGTGATCCGCATTTTCCTTTGCATGCAGCAAAAGAGTTAAAAGACAGCATTGAATGGGCAAAGCAATATATCAGGGCAAAGTAGCTTGTACAACACATTATCAGCTATAATTTGTCTTATTGAAAGTCATTTTTCTATTTTTAACTTTTATTTTCATTTTATACTAAAAAAGAATAAAAACAATTCTGAGAATTTTAATAAATTCTCAGGATTGCATTTTTTATATATTTTTGCAGCCATAAAACGAGGAAACGAAGGAGATAAATCCACACTCAATGCCACTTCAGCTTCCTCTCTTATATTCTATTAAATTCACATTAACAAACTACACGATGCTCTTGCATTAACATAACAATGTGTATATAATAATAGAATTAAACTAACAAAATGAAACTAAAATCGAGAAATGCCCTTTTCGTGATATCCTTTCTGGCGATATCATTAGCAACGCAATTACAAGCACAGGTTACCATAGGTGATGGTATACCACCTCAGAAATTTTCTATCCTCGAATTATCAACTCTGTCTACAAAGGGAGGAATAAGACTGCCCCAACTGACAACAAGGGAAAAACTGGACTTGTCACTGGAGACTTTAACAAATCCTGAAGAAATAGAGAAGGCAAAAGGTCTTACAGTTTATGACATTACAGCCAACTCTGTAGAATATTGGGATGGTGCAGTATGGGAAAGGCTGGATATCGTTGGCCCATGGCGGATATCGAATTCTAATCCGGGTTCGGATACTATTCCCACCCAAAATAATCAGAACATATACCAAATGGGGAGAGTCAGTGTAGGTACATCGAATGGTCACCCTTCTGCTGCACTCAATATATACTCAAATAACAAAGGAGTTTTATTACCACGGGTTACTCTGACCGGCTCAAATGATATAACGACTATCCCAAATCCGGCTAAAGGTCTGTTAGTTTATAATACAGGCGATAACGATCAATTCGCCATTAGTGGATTCTTGTATTGGAACGGAACTTCGTGGATGAGGTTCGCTGATAGAGAAACCGTACCTCCATCAATAACATCACTGTTATGCAATGGGGCACAGCTTACTCCATCTACTTATACTAACAATAGTGATTACAGTGGTACTTTGGAAATCCCCTATACAGGTGGTAATGGTGCATCGTATGATGGAGGTGAACAATTAGGCCCTGTAAACGGATTATATTATAAGTTGCAATCCGGAACGCTGGAGTATGGTAACGGAAAAATAACCTATGCGGTAACAGGCAGGCCAATATCTTCTTCACCGGTGGAGACTAGCTTTCCTGTTTCTTTTCTGGGCAAAAGCTGTACAGCAAAAGTCGGACGGGGCGGGGCTTCTTTTGAGACCAGAACATATCTGGGCCCAATGTATGCTGTTTCAGGAGGTGCAGAATATGCAGTAACAACATTTGATGGCAGGTATTCACTACGTTTTTTTGTTAAGACAAACCAGAGTTTAGACCTGACAGACATAGAGATAAAGCATAACGGTACGGTATATAGCGGAAACGATAATATAATAATCCTCCATGCTGTAGACTATAACGGAGGATCTTTTGGCGATTCGGACAATGCATGGCAGGTTACCCAAACATGGAAAGTCAACGGAAACCCTGATGTATATTCAGGTGGTAATCCGGAATACAGGCAACTTATCTTTACACCCACAGATGCTACAAAAAAGATATACCGGTATTCTTTCTTCTTTGGAGCTCCGGCCAGTAGTTATTCCAATTATACAAAAACCAAATGCTGGATATATGCAGAGGAGATTGTATCGGAATAAGGATAAAACAACAAGAGGTTGCCTGTTTGGGCAACCTCTTATTCTGTATTACAATTATTCTTTTACTCAGTCATTAATTCTATGACACGGTCATAACCCCATTTTTCATCCACATCTTCATCTGTAGTGAAAGCATTCTGCCATTTGAAGTTATGGACCTCGATCCGCCTTGATGCAGTATTGTTCCATTCAATGGTGAAACCCTCATCTTTCAAAGCTGCGACAACTTTATTACCTATAAGTATTGCTTCTTTTTCATTCTTCTCTTTTTCACCATAGAAGCCTATACACAGGACTCCGGTTTCTATCACCCTCTCCAGATCTTGTCCATGGTAATAACAATACCCGACAGGCTTAACCCCGCTGTCTTCGATATCTTCCCATACATCCTGTACATCGTAGATAGCATCAGACTGTGTGTAACCGGCATTGTGCAGGGCTACGATCTTTTCGCGGCAAAGCTTATCGAACACTGCATGTAGCTTATCGGTATCGGTAGGCCGCTGCCAGTTCTTACTCTCCACCTCATGTTTCTGATATTCATCAGTAATAGTTTTTCTCAGCCATTCTTCGGAAATTTCATTTTCCCAGCCTTCATCTTCTACAGCTTCGATTTCGCCGTCAATAATATCTTCTAATGATTCGAATCCGGATTTTATACTAATCAGGAAACGATCGTAGAGATATTTCTCATTTTCTGTCATAGTGTAAAAATTGAATATAGTAACGTCTTATGTTGCCTAGTCTTAATCTAAGCGCATAATATTAGCGCCCAGTTGGTTGAGACGGACATCGATATTCTGATATCCCCTGTCTATTTGTTCTATATTGTGAATCGTACTTTTGCCATCGGCACACATCGCCGCAATAAGCAAAGCAATACCGGCACGGATATCCGGTGATGTCATTGTAGTGGCACGCATCGGTCTTTTACCATTACCGATAACGGTAGCACGATGCGGATCGCACAAGATAATCTGTGCACCCATATCGATCAACTTATCAACGAAGAACAAGCGGCTCTCGAACATCTTCTGATGTATCAGTACACTGCCTTTTGCCTGAGTAGCTACCACGAGCAACACACTGATAAGGTCGGGCGTAAGTCCCGGCCAAGGAGCATCGGCAATGGTAAGGATAGAACCGTCGATAAATGTATCTATCGTATATTCCTTCTGAGCAGGTACGTATATATCGTCTCCCTTACGCTCTAGCCGAATACCCAAGCGACGGAATGTATCGGGGATAATACCCAGATCGTCATAAGCCACATTCTTGATCGTAATTTCCGATCCTGTCATTGCAGCCATCCCGATGAAACTGCCTATTTCTATCATGTCGGGCAAAATACGATGCTTGGCACCACCCAGAGCTTTCACTCCTTCTATACGAAGCAGGTTGGAGCCTACTCCTGTAATATTGGCACCCATCTGATTCAGCATTTTACTCAACTGCTGTATATAAGGCTCACAGGCGGCATTATAGATAGTGGTTTCGCCTTCTGCTAAAACAGCGGCCATCAGTATATTGGCTGTTCCTGTTACCGAAGCTTCATCCAGCAGCATGTATGTACCTTTCAACTTTTCGGCAGAAATGTTGTATATCTGCTGTGCATCGTCGTAAACGAAATCTGCTCCAAGCTTCTGTATTCCCACAAAGTGAGTATCCAAGCGGCGGCGGCCGATCTTATCTCCTCCCGGTTTTGGCAGCATGGCTTTTCCGAAACGGGCAACAAGCGGCCCTATTATCATTACCGAACCACGAAGCGAAGCACTTTTCTTCAGGAACTCAGGAGTCTGCAAATAGTCTATATTTACATTCTCAGCCTTGAACGACCATGTGTCTTCACCGATTCTCCTTGTCTCCACGCCTAATTCGCCCAGTAATGCAATCAGGTTGTTTACGTCCAGTATATCGGGGATATTTTCTATTATTACTTCTTCGGGGGTAAGCAATACGGCACAAATAACCTGTAAAGCTTCGTTCTTCGCCCCTTGCGGGGTAATCTCTCCATTGAGGCGGCAGCCACCTTCAATAATAAATGATGCCATGTGTATTTAAATTATGAATTATGAATTATGAATTATTAGAGTCGCCATCTATGTAAACGAATTTATAACTCATAATTTATAATTCGATTAATATATTCTTACTTCTGGTTCTAATTCTATACTAAAGGTATCTTTTACGGCTCCGAGTACTTCATTCATAAAACGAAGAATATCGTTACCGTCGGAAGATCCGTAGTTTACTATTATCAAAGGTTGATTAGGATATGTGCCTATCTCCCCTACTCTTTTAGCCTTATATCCGGCCTTATCTATCAAGAAAGCGGCCGAAGTTTTTATCAGCCCGTCCTTCTGAGGATAGGCAGGTATATCAGGGTATTCGGTTTGTATTTTTTCTACCTGCTCTTTTGTTATATAAGGATTCTTGAAAAAGCTTCCTGCATTAGGCAATACTTTTTCGTCCGGCAATTTTCGCTGGCGCACACGGATAACGGCTTCACGCACATCCTGTATTGTAGGTTCGGCTATGTCTTCCAGTTCTTTATTCAGATCGAAATATTTAGGCGTATAAACAAATGTGCGTTTCAGGTGAAAAACAACCGAGATAACAAAATATTTGCCCGTACGCTTGAATATGCTGTCGCGGTAACCGAATTCGCATTCGTTGTTGTTGAACGATACTGCTTCACCCGTCTCCATATCTATTGCCACCACTTCGCGAATCACATCTTTCACCTCAGCGCCGTAGGCTCCTATATTCTGTATAGGTGCAGCACCTACCGTACCGGGTATGAGTGAAAGGTTTTCGAGTCCGGCAAATCCGCGTTCTACGCAATAAGCAACAAACTCATCCCAGTTTTCGGAAGCACTCACTTCCAGAAAAATATCTTCATCCTCTTCTTCTTCGTCCGATATCTCACGAAGCCCTTTTATCTCGGGACAGATAACAAGCCCGTCGAAATCTTTCGTAAAGAAAAGATTACAACCTCCGCCTATTATTAACTTCTGTTCGTTGGGATAATCTGATAAACACTTGCGGAATTCGTCCGCGTTTTTTGGCCGGCAGAATAATTTGGCCAAAGCCTCTGTTTTAAATGAATTGTAATTTTTTAGCTGGATTTGCCTATAATAGTCCATTTCGGGAATAATTGGTTAAACATAAGGATGACCTGTCAGCGCTTTCGCTTAACAAGCCAATAAATCAGAATTGCCAAAACTAAAACGATGCCGGCTACAATAAGGATTGTCTGCCAGTGCAGCATTACAAACTTAATAATAAAAATCAATGCTACAACAGCCACAATAATACCAATGACCTGTACAACCCGGCGAATTGTTATCTTTCGCTTTGCAGCAGCCAGTTCTTCTTCGCTCGGGAACAGGTTTTCGTCTTCTTCTGCCTCCGATTGCAATTCTAATTCTCCGGTCATTTCTTCCGGACTGTATTCGTCTTCGGCTTCTGTATCCTGAGCTATTACCGATTCGGTTATTTCGTCCGGTTCCAGCTCCGATTCCGAAGGTGTATATATATCTTCGTCTGCTACACTTTCGTATGACACATAGCCTTTTTCTTCCTCTTCTTCTGCCGAAACGGGAACTTCTTCGTAGTCTACATCTTCGGGATGATACACAGGTTCTTCTTCTCCCTGATATATTTCCATCGGTATGTCATCGGCAGAAGGCTCTACCTCCGGTTCCGGTTCTTCGTCCGGTTCTTGAGTATCACCGGTAGTGTTATCATCTTCGATTTCTTCCGAAACCGGTGCAGGCTGCACTTCTTCTACCACAGGCAGGTTTACGACCTCATTCTCTTCCGGTATAAGTAATTCTTCTTTTGGTTCTTCTATCCGAGGAGTAATAATACGGCTTGCCTGAGCAGTTTCTATATCGGCCAAACGTATAACCGTATCGACACGGGAAGAAGCTACTTTAGTATCGAAATCGCCATCTTCGACCATCGAAATCAGTTCGTCTTCTATGGCCGGATATTTAATCATAAGAGATTTCAGGGCATTGGCAAAATCCCTGAACCGCTGCATTTTATCTATTTTTGCTTTTACTTCGTCTCCACTTCCGGCAGACAGGTCTAATATTTTGTCTGCTAATATCGATTTTAATCGTTCCATATAGTAATTTCCGGAATAACTTGGTTTTATCTGTTAGCGTACATTTGTTCGTAATACTTCATATAGTCGCCCGAAGTAACTTCTTCTACCCATTCCTGATTGTCGAGATACCAGTATATTGTTTTCACAATGCCCTTATCGAAAGGGGTTTCGGGTAACCAACCCAGTTCGGTAGATATTTTGGTGGGGTCTATCGCATAACGGTGGTCGTGCCCCTGGCGGTCGGTTACGAAAGAGATAAGATCATCGTTGATCCAACTGATATCGATATTGCCATCGGCAGCTATTTCTTTCTTTTTAAGGACTTCACGATATTTAGGTTCTTTGTCGAGAATATCGTGTATGGTCTTTATTACAATTTTTACAATTTCTATATTTTTCTTCTCGTTATGTCCTCCTACATTGTAAACTTCATCTATACGCCCACGATGCAAAACGGTATCTATAGCCTTACAGTGATCTTCCACATACAGCCAGTCGCGTACATTGCTACCGTCACCATAAACAGGAAGTTGCTTTCCGGACAGGATATTCTTAATAATAAGCGGGATCAGTTTTTCGGGGAAATGATATGGCCCGTAGTTATTGGAGCAACGGGTTATATTTACCGGCATTCTGAATGTTTCGCCATAAGCGCGAACAATGAGATCACCACCGGCCTTTGCTGCACTATAGGGTGAACGCGGGTCGAGTGATGTGGTTTCCGTAAAATAGCCTTCTTCCCCCAATGAGCCGTACACCTCATCGGTAGAAACTTGCAGGTATTTTACTCCTTCGCGCCATATAGGGTAGTTATTTTCGTCCTTGCCCACAGTCCAGAATTTCTTGGCCGTATCGAGCAGGTTTTGTGTACCTAATATGTTCACCTGCAAAAAAAGCTGTGGATTTTCGATACTTCTGTCGACATGACTTTCGGCAGCGAAATTGACTACATAGTCTATCTGATGTTCTGAAAATACTTTTTCGGTAATATTCTTATCGCAGATGTCTCCTTTTATAAAGATCACTCTGGGGTCTTTCAACTCTTCTGCCAATGTTTTCAGATTTCCGGCATAAGTAAGGGCATCGAATACGATAAGTTTTGCCTGTGGATGTGTAGCCAGCATGTGCTTCACAAAGTTTGAACCGATAAAGCCGGCTCCGCCTGTAATAAAATAAGTCATTTACTATTTTATATATTAAGATTATATTAATTACAAAAATAAGAAAAAAACAACATTAAAAACATTCATCTGAATATTATCAGGACAAACATATAAAATTTTAGTATTGTCTTATTTTTTCTCAGCAAATTTATCTATAAGATACATTCAGTTAACAGTGATCAGTCAACAGTTAACAACGGAAAGCGATCTTTGAAGAAATAGTTAGTGTACTAGATTATAGAGTTCCAATGTACTAGAAAAAGGAAAAATTAAAACTAGCAGGATAGTAGACTAAAGACTGTCAAACTTGTCAGGTCTGTCAGGTTTTAGTTAAAAAGCAGGGGCGTAAAATCTTACGCCCGAATATGGATAAAAGCGGGCGAATGTTTATTCGCCCCTACCTGAAAAATGATTTTTTGTGAGGTTTACATACGCTGCGCTCCTGTGATTGATAATTGTGAGGTTTTAGTTAAAATCGGATAGGTAGGTACTCACAAGGGAGTGCCACTACAAGAAAAGTAACAGAATTAAAAAGGCTGCAAATGTGTTACCTTTGTTACCTTTTTTCATAATTTTTCTTTTCCGAGATAATTACTTTATTTGTATTATAATCATTTAGAGACACAACACATGCCTACGAAAAAAGTAACAATCATACTATTCGCCTTGCTCTTTGCCCTCTTGGCATACTCACAGGATATTTCTTATGGTGTGATCAACTCTAAGGGTGAGGAAATCATAGCATTCGGCAAATACCGTGACATCTCGCGATGGGAATATGGTAAAATATATCCGGCAACAAATAAGGATGGGCTGTATGGTGCAATAGATTTTTCAGAGAACATCGTCGTTCCTTTTGAATATACTTCCAAGCCTTTTTTCTACCGGAATTATGTCCTTGTCCAAAAAAATAAGCTGTGGGGAATACTTGATAACAACGGGAATGAGACACAGCCACCGCAATATTACCACCTGATGCACCTTACGGACAGGCTTATCGCCGTAATGCCAAAAGAAGAAGATAACAGCTACGGTGTGATGGACATATACGGGCATATGCTAATTCCTCCGCGATATGAATATATCTATCCTTTCAATGACACTTTACTAATTGTAAGAAAAGAAGATAAGGACGGGTTGATAAATACAAAAGGGGAAGAAATAATACCTTGCCAATACAACTCGCTGTGGAACCGTAACCCAGATTATATATTGGCATACTCATACAAAGAAAACAATTACTGGGACAGCTATTCCATTTTCGACCTCAAAGGGAATAAACTCACTACCGGAACGTACCGCAGTATACTTTACCTGAGTGATAGTACAGCTATTGTAGACACGGAACGGAAAAACTTCCTTATGATACAGCTCGATGGCAAAGACACAAAAATAAAGGATATACCATACGATGATATTAAGTATTTAGAAAATAATAATCTTTTTGCAGTAATGAAAAAAGACAAATGGGCATTTATGAGTATGAGTTTCGAGGAACTTACTCCATTTGAGTATGGCTATATAGCTGAATATTACGGATACGATAAAAAAATCAGATACGAGGTAAAGAAAGATGATAAGTACGCCCTACTGGACGAAAAATACAAAGTAGCATCACCGTATTTATTGGAAAACAACCGTAGAGACCATACGGGTAAATACTTTATAGACAAAGATGAAGATATGGATAGATGGATGGTTGTAGACCAGAAAGGAAAAATCGTACTGGAATCGAATTATCAGATTACATCTTATATACGAAATGGTAGTCGTCAGAATTTTGCAAAATTCAGGGATAAAGATGGCAAAATCGATACTCCGTATACTACTGCTGAAACCAGGATTCCTTTGCCTGAAAATTGGGTAGTACTTACAATGTATGATGAAGAAACCGATAAATATAAATATTCGATATATGATGTGAAACGTAGAAAAACAATTATACCTTATTACGATGTGATCAATTCATATTATTACCCGAATGACGCATTTGTGGTAGGAAAAAAGAGAGATTAAGCGATATGTATATGCAACATGAGCAAAGGGAGAGAACAAAAAGTGATTTTTACACTTCTTTGAATACAAAAACAAAAAAATGTCAATTTTTCATTAATTTATTTAACAAATAGATATTTTTTTCGTATTTTTGCAGCATCCATAAATCAAAAGTCAACTTAATAATGAAAACAGAACAAGTTTTAGCTGATTTAAAGCGCAGATTTCCTAACGAACCTGAATATCATCAGGCAGTACACGAAGTACTGGAATCAATCGAAGAAGTTTACAACCAACATCCTGAATTTGAGAAAGCTAACCTGATAGAAAGACTCTGTATTCCCGACCGTATCTTTTCTTTCCGTGTGACATGGGTCGACGACAAAGGAAACACACACACCAATATGGGGTATCGTATACAGCACTGTAATGCAATAGGCCCATACAAAGGCGGAATGCGTTTTCATGCTTCGGTAAATCCTTCTATCCTTAAGTTCCTTGCTTTCGAGCAAACTTTCAAAAACTCGCTTACTACCCTTCCTATGGGTGGTGGCAAAGGAGGTTCGGACTTCAATCCTAAAGGAAAATCTACAGCTGAGATCATGCGTTTTTGTCAGGCTTTCATTACTGAGTTGTGGCGTCATATCGGCCCCGACACGGACGTTCCGGCCGGAGACATAGGCGTGGGAGGCCGCGAGGTAGGATATATGTTCGGTATGTACAAGAAACTAGCCCGCGAATTTACAGGTACATTCACCGGTAAAGGCCTTACATTCGGCGGTTCTCTGATACGCCCCGAAGCTACAGGTTATGGAAATGTGTACTTTCTGCTGGAAATGCTGAAAACAAAGAATATAGATATAAAAGGTAAGAAATGCCTCGTATCGGGTTCGGGTAATGTAGCTCAATACACTTGTGAAAAACTCATCGAACTAGGGGCTATACCTGTAACACTGTCAGATTCTAACGGATACATCTACGATCCGGAAGGCATTACAACTGAAAAACTGGAATATGTAAAAGAGCTGAAAGAACTGTACAGAGGCCGTATCAGCGAATATGCCGAGACTTACGGTTGCAAGTATGTACCTAGCGCACGTCCTTGGGGAGAAAAAGGCGATATTGCTCTTCCTTCGGCTACCCAGAACGAAATCAGCGGAGAGGATGCACAAAAGCTTGTTGACAATGGTATACTTGCCGTTTCGGAAGGTGCAAACATGCCATCTACACCGGAGGCTATAGAGGTATTCCAAAAAGCGAAGGTACTATATGCTCCGGGTAAAGCCGCCAATGCGGGTGGTGTTTCGGTATCGGGTCTGGAAATGACTCAGAACTCGGAACGTCTGAGCTGGTCGACAGAGCAGGTAGACGAGAAGCTGAAATGGATAATGCAGAATATACACGAAAACTGTGTGAAATACGGTACTGAAGCCGATGGCTATGTAAACTACGTGAAGGGGGCGAACATCGCCGGATTTATGAAGGTTGCAAAAGCTGTGATGGCACAGGGGATAATATAATAATCGCTATTTAGCAAAGAAAGGGGGTGATAGTTCACCCCCTTCCTTTTATCCAATATCTAAGTCGCTCTTCTTACTTTTTGATGTATTCTATTCCGATGGTATACGCATCTCCGAATGTTCCTACTACATCAGCCTTAGTCGGATATCCGTCTTCGTTGTACTGGTAGTCGTATGTTTTCACATACACCATATCATCACCTCCTTCTATAGAAATCGTCCGATCCAGTTTCACGATATTATTATACCAGTTTCTGGATAGGAAGTCTTCGTCTATATAAGAAATAGCTGTAGTAGTCAAAGCCCATTTTGGAGTCTTCACATGTTTGTATACGCCATTTTTATCGTCGTATGATGGCTTCTCCAGTTCCTGATAGTGCTTTTTCTCTATAATATTGCCATTTGTATCGTATTTATAGTAAAGCGTTGCTGCATCTACGCTGCTGATATAATATCCTTCATCATCTATAAAGATTTCCAGAGTGTTTCCACCCAGACTGGTGTCTTCTGTCACATCGACCTTTCCTCCCGCTCTGTAAGTCACAAAGTAATTGTTTGTTTTATTTATCTCGATCAAAGCTCTGGAGACTTTGGAAACCCGCCCCTGCGCATCGTAAGACAAAGTTACAGTATAGTTACTATTTGTACTTGTTTTGTCCAGCCATTCCATCTGAGTGATCCTGTCAGAATCATCGTAAGAAAGTTTATAATCTCCTTTAGGAAGCGATATTTTAGACGGAAGATATATTGCAGTTTCTTCTACCGGTGTTTCCGGCTCATCAGTAATATCGTCACTATCACTACATGAAGGGAAAAGAAATAGTCCGGCCGATAATATAAAGCATACGGCAAATGTGTAAAAGTTTGAAAGTTTCATGGTTAAGTTCTTTTAATGAAGTATATATTTATAAAGTTTGCTAATAGGCAAATATAGCCTTTTTATATAATACAAGAGAAACAATTCCTTATTTATCAATGAATCTAAGGCTTTCCACCTTCTCCAGTCTGTTCTTCAGCTCGTCAAAGCGTGCCTTTCTTATTTCCAGTGTCATCAGGCAATCCATATCGTAACTCTGAGTGATAATTGCAGGCTCAAGGTCTTTCACGATCTTCATCACATCGTTCATAAACGGGTATTCAAAACCGAAAGACACACGGCAGTCTACTGTTCTTTCTACAATATTGGCTTCACGGATGACTTCGGCAGCCGCTTCGCGATATGCGACAATAAGTCCGCTCGTACCCAGTTTTATCCCGCCAAAATAGCGGATGACAGCAATCAGAATATTTGTCAGTTCATTAGAATTTATCTGCCCTAGTATTGGTTTCCCTGCCGTACCCGAAGGCTCACCATCGTCATTCGACCTGAAATCTTCCCTGTCTGCACCCAGCATATATGCCCAGCATACATGGCGTGCATCGTAATATTCCTTACGCAGCTTGTCTATTTCTATTTTAGCATCCTCCGGTGATTCTACGGGTATGGCATAGGCAATAAACTTACTCCGTTTTTCGGTGTAAGTAGCTTTGGCTGTATCTGTAATTGTCCTGAAAGTATCTTCCATATCTGCAAAGATACAAATAATGATAAAAACAAAAGGCTTCTCTATGTTTGAGAAGCCTTTGTTGAGCATTTTAAATTTGCCCTATTGTCCAACAAATGTATTATATTGTTCGATCGCTCTGTTGTAGCTCGATCCGGCCGATTGAAGCCAGCTATTCAGCACATTAGGATCTTTTTCCTTATCCATTCTGTCTATCAGTCCTTTCAGGCTGGTTACCGATGCTGCGCATTCCCGATAGAATGTCTCATAAGCATCTTTGTAATATATGTCTCTTAGTTTAGTCAAATCCTTACCATCGGTAGTCTTGTTAGCATTGATAGACTCCTGCAGATTGGCGATTGCTGTTTTTATACTCTCACCTGGTGTTTCAGTATTTTCATACATTCTGAATATATTCTCCAATGAGTTCAGATCCTTTTTCATTGGAATTACAAATGCTGCAAGCGGACTTTTCTCAAGAAGCATGAGTTCAGCCCGATTACCGGCATCAGACGCCAGTTTAGATGCGCTATACCATGATGCACCAGCCTTTTCAATATAATAATTGAAGCTGTCGCGCATAACTGTATATTTCTCAAACTTATTATCTTTTTCATACTCCTTGTTCCCAAAATACTGTTTCATCTGATCGCAGTATTTTGTCAATACAGCAATACTCTTCTCGCCTTCTTCCACATATTTTATAATATCGGTCTTTTCAGGAAAGGCTTGCACTGCTCTAAGAGCTTTAGAATAAGTCGTTTGTTGTCCGGATTGAACAGTAATAGCAGCGCAATTTATTGCATATACCGGCATATTCGGATTTCTAGAATATGTACTAATGTTGTTATCGGCAGTAGCCAGAAGCGAACGGAAGTTCCCGATTGTCTGGTTATAAGAATTCCCCATATCAATGACAGAATTTCCGAATGTAATAATATTGGCAGCTTCAGTTTCTGCTTTAGATGCTTTTTGGGAATATGCACCGATTGCTACTGCTCCGCATAGGAGAAATGCTAAAACTCTAGAATTCATAGAATGTAATTTTGTTTGTAGATAATATTATCAATGTCTGATCCAAATCAAGGCGCAAAGATATATAAAAGTATAATATTGTTGCATATTCAACACTAAGAACGAAGCGGATAACCAATAGGCACCTCCTTAAAATAGGAATGGTTGTCATCACGACAACCAATCTTCACTCCTAACCATAAATCTAATACCATGAAAAATACAGTACAAATGTATACAACATTTTTTAATTCACAAAACAAAAAGACATAAATATTATTTATTTAATATCATTATAACATTAAATAAACAATTTATTAACCAAAATGAAATATTTAAATTCAAGCAAACAAACTATTTGAAACTTTATTATTAGATTTGCATTATGTAACAAAAACTTTATGGCACCATTTTTGTTTGAATATAAATAACTAGAGAAGTTAATTAAGATTATCGCTAAAAAGGGTTTTAGAAATTAATCTTATATTTGTAATAAACATACAGACAGAACATCAAATAAGACGGTTATGGAAAATAATTTTTCACAAAGAGTTCGCAAGATCATGACTTACAGTCGTGAGGAGGCCGGACGCTTACAAACCAACTATCTGGCACCCGAACATTTGATGCTTGGAATTCTCCGCAACGGGGAAGGATTAGCCATACAGGCATTAAAAGATTTTGGAGTAGATTTGGTTGAAGTTAAAGACAGTATTGATAATAACATATTAAAGCAACAGGAGGATGCATACCCAAACAGTGAAATCGTATTGAGCAAAAGCACTGAAAAAATACTAAAAATGAGCATATTGGAAGCACGATTAACGAAAAGTCAGGAAACTGATTCGGAACATTTGCTTCTTGCCATTCTCAAAGATCATGACAATGCCGCTGCGACACTGTTGGAAGAATATCATATGGATTATAACGGAGCATTTACCTATATTAAAAGTATGGGGGATATTATGCACAACAATAGTAAAGAGTCACCCCGCATGGGTGCAGACTTTACCGACGATGACGATGACGACGACGAAGCTGTAAACGGAGGAACAGGGAATGTGGGTACACAACAACCGCGCCAGGCTACAGATACGCCTGTACTCGACAATTTCGGTATAGATATGACAAAGGCCGCTTTGGAGAACAAACTCGATCCGATAGTAGGCCGCGAAAAAGAAATAGAACGTCTGGCACAGATACTTAGCCGCCGCAAGAAAAACAACCCTATACTTATAGGTGAACCGGGTGTCGGTAAGTCTGCCATAGTAGAAGGTCTTGCCCTGCGTATTACCCAAAAGAAAGTATCACGCGTATTGTTTGACAAACGGGTAATAGCACTCGATATGGCTTCGGTAGTAGCTGGAACCAAGTATCGCGGACAGTTTGAAGAACGTATAAAAGCAATATTGAACGAGTTGTCGAAAAACCCGAACATTATATTGTTTATCGACGAAATACATACTATAGTAGGTGCAGGGGGAGCAACCGGATCACTGGATGCTGCCAATATGCTGAAACCGGCTCTGGCTCGTGGAGAAATACAATGTATCGGTGCAACAACACTGGACGAATATCGCAAGAACATAGAAAAAGACGGTGCGCTCGAACGTCGTTTCCAGAAGGTTATGGTAGATCCTACCACTGCCGAAGAAACATTGCAGATATTACACAATATCAAAGAGCGTTACGAAGAACACCATAATGTAAAATATACAGAGGGCGCACTTGAGGCCTGTGTGAAACTAACCGACAGATATATCACCGACCGCAATTTCCCGGACAAGGCAATCGATGCTCTGGACGAAGCCGGTTCTCGTATGCACATTGCAAACATACAGGTACCGAAAGAGATCGAAGACCTCGAAAAGGAATTGAAAGAAGTTATCGATCAGAAGGGAGATGCCGTAAAAGCTCAGAAATACGAGTTGGCTGCCAGCTTCCGCGATACGCAACGTCAACTGATGGCTAAACTGGATACAGCAGAGGCCGAATGGAAAGCTTCACTGAAAGAAAAACCTGAAACTGTAGATGCAGAAATGGTTGCCGAAGTAGTTTCCATGATGTCGGGAGTACCTGTACAACGGATAGGCGAATCGGAAGGTATCAAGCTTATAGGCATGAAAGACAGTCTGAAAGCTGCCGTTATCGGACAAGACGAGGCTGTAAACAAAATAGTGAAAGCTATACAACGCAATCGTATAGGGCTGAAAGACCCTAACCGCCCGATAGGTTCGTTTATGTTCTTAGGCCCGACAGGTGTAGGTAAAACACACTTGGCAAAAATGATAGCCGAACAGCTATTCGACTCTGCCGATGCGCTGATACGTATTGATATGAGCGAGTATATGGAAAAATTCAACGTATCGCGTCTGGTCGGAGCACCTCCGGGATATGTAGGATATGAAGAAGGCGGCTTGCTTAGCGAAAAGGTTCGTCGTAAACCATACTCGGTAGTATTGCTCGATGAGATCGAAAAAGCCCACCCCGATGTATACAATATATTGTTGCAGGTAATGGACGAAGGCCACTTGACCGATAGTCTGGGACGTAAGATCGACTTCAAGAATACAATACTGATCATGACATCGAATGTGGGTACACGCCAGTTGAAAGACTTTGGCGGAGGTATCGGGTTCAACCGTCAGTCCGCTGCTAACAGGGAATATTCGAGAAGTGTGCTTCAAAAAGCACTGAATAAAACATTCTCGCCTGAGTTCCTCAATCGTGTAGACGACATTATCACATTCGATCAGCTGGATAAAACTTCTATCGAGAAGATTATCGATATCGAACTGAAAGGATTCTACAAACGTATGGAAGAACTCGGTTACACAATCAACCTGAGCCAGGAAGCTAAAGATTTCCTTGCCGACAAGGGTTATGATGTCCAATTCGGAGCCCGTCCGCTGAAACGTGCCATCCAAAACTATGTGGAGGATGAAATAGCCGAACTGATACTTTCGGGTTCAGTTAAAGAAGGCGGCACTATTACTTTCGAGGTGGACAAGGAAAATGACAAACTGAAAGCTGTAACCAAAAAAGGGAAATAAATACCTTACAATAGAGTAAAGGGCTGTGTCGGAAAAATGACACAGCCCTTTTTATTTTTATGCTATCCTAATGAGTAATTTCTACACTCATTTTACACCCTTTTTTATCCCTAAAATACGTCTGTCTTAATAATTCGATTTCAGACACAAAATAAAATCATATATATCAGCTATTTACAAAACATGCCTGTCCTAATATAATGCAACTCAAAATTTGGTCTCCCCCACTTTTGTCGATAACTTTGAGAAACAGCTTATGAATGAATTTCTGATAAATAAAACTCATCTAACACACAAAACTTATGACCAACGAATTTGAATATTACCTGATAGAGCGGAGTAATAATCAAAATTATCCTCTGCTAAAGGAAGACGGAGCATGCAACTACCAGCATGTGAAAACACACATCGAAAATCCGTATATGACAAAGTACAGTTACAAAAACCCTGTTCCGCGAAGAGTGCAAACAGCCGATTACTACGCAATGCCATTCTCCATAGTATCTGATAAGATACATGACGTGTTGGCTGCAATGAATCTGAAAAAGGTACAACTGATACCCGTCATTATTACAGGCCGGGAAAACGAACTTTACGACAGGCACTGGTATATACATATATATAACAGACTAAAAGCAATGGATATAAAAAAGTCGAAATGTAACTGGATAGAGTCCATACAAATAGCCAATCCGATAGAAAAACTGGTACTCAACAGAGAGTATCTGAGTACTATACCACTGAAAGACCGCTTAGTCTTTCGCCTTACAGAGAACTCTACCAAACAGATATATCACGCATCGGTAGCAGAGGCTATTATGGCAACCAATCCTGAAGGTTTACGCTTTATAAAGCTACAGGCAAACATACATAATATGGACACATATAGTATAAGGAGGGAACTTGCGATTTAACCCGATATCTATTAAACTTCGTTTACAAAAACACTAAATACTTTTCCGAATCACTATTTTATAACCTATTGCCGGCCTTGCGGGCAGTAGGTTATTTTCTTGTTATGTCAGCCCTCATCTGTCGAAATGTTTAATAACTCCTTAACCAAAATGACACAGAAATGTCTTATCTTTGGGATAATTAAGATCACACTATATAAAGGAGATCCTATTAGAAACTATCATTTACTTAAAACAGAAAATATTTAGAACTATGAACAGAAAATTAACAATAGCGCTGGTAGCGCACGATCACCGCAAAGCGGACATGGTAGAATGGTGTTATTATAACTCCGACTTTTTGGCAAAACATCACTTGGTATGTACCGGAACAACCGGAACACTCGTAAAAGAGGCCTTTGAAGAAAAAGGAATCAATGCGGATATCACCCGTATGAACTCGGGACCCATGGGCGGAGATGCCGAAATAGCAGCAATGGTGGTACGGCACGAAGTGGATCTGGCTATTTTCCTGATCGACGACCTGAACCCACAGCCGCACGAAGCCGACATTATGATGTTGCTGCGCCAATGCCGTGTACACAATGTGCCTATTGCCTGCAACCGCTACAGTGCCGATCTGATGCTTACAAGTCCGCTGTGGGACAACGACGATTATGTTCCGACAAAACCGCGATACGAAGCATTTGACAGGGCTAACTTCGATACAAATTTTAAAAGGCTGAAAGATTAAGATTTTAGGACAACTTTATCAGTATGAAAATTCAGTTTGCATTACTCTTAAGCATTTTTTTCTTTTGTGCTACTTCCTGTAAAAAAGAGAATACGAAAGAAACCTATTTCGAATGGAATGAAATAACCTTGAAGAATTTGATTCTACCGGAGATTAAACCTGAATTTGGCTGGGTAACACCAACAGAGGTAGAAGATTCTATTTTCTCATCAGGAACTTTAGGAATTCGAGTCTCTTTTGCTTATCAATTACTTGATGATATAAAGGAGAAAGTTAATATATTATCAACGTCGACTTCTGAACAGAGATATCAATTAAAGGATAAAATACAAAGTATAAATATCTATTCTATATATGATTTTAACGAATGGACACCGGCAGGAAGTGATGTCACCGATTATTTCCGTGAGAACTGGAGAATGCAACTTAAACCTGTTGGTTATAATTTAGAACAAATTATGGGCTTGAATGGAGAAAAAGATAATTTTAAAAATATATCAACACTTGATCTATACCTGCAAGAAGAACCAACTTTTAATCATAATGCACAGTTTAGAATAGAAATAACATTCTCTTCTGGAAAAACTTTAAAAGCCACTACTAATAAAGTAAAAATAACCAGGTAATGTTTGAATTATTTAGCTTGTAGTAAATAGTTTACATGATAAAAAGTAACGAAAAAGTAAAACAGTGTAAATCCATTACATTCGTTACTTTTTAGTTAAAATGCAATTATTATGAATGATTGGAAAGACCGTCTGAATGTGGTGTATTCCACCAATCCGGACTATAAATATGAGACGGAAAAAGAAGATGAGCAGGACACCTTGCCTAAAGACAAGCAACTGTTACGCATCTCTCTTGATAAACGTAACCGAAAAGGGAAAGCTGTTACCCTGATTACCGGATTCGTAGGGACTACCGATGATCTTGAAGCTCTCGGCAAAATGCTGAAAGTGAAATGCGGTGTCGGCGGTTCGGCAAAGGATGGTGAAATAATCGTACAGGGCGATTTCAGAAACAAGATACTGGAACTTCTGCAAAAAGAAGGATATGCCAAATCACGCATTATTTGACGATGAAATAAACTTACACGTTTACAAGGCATCGGCAGGCTCGGGGAAAACTCACCGCCTGACCGCCGAATACCTGCGTCTGCTCTTTTCTGCTCCCAGTGCATACAGGCATATTCTGGCCGTAACATTTACCAACAAGGCTACGGATGAAATGAAAACCCGTATAGTGGCCGAACTGGCTCGGTTGGCTAAAGGTGAAGATTCCCCATATAGAAAACTTCTGGCTGAAGAATACGGCTACAATGACGAGCAGGTAAAGAAAGAAGCCCGTGATACACTTGTCCGCGTACTACACGATTATTCTGCATTTTCGGTCAGCACCATCGACAAATTCTTTCAGCAAACCATGCGTGCCTTCACCCGCGAAATCGGGCTGGGCGGCGGATACAATGTAGAACTGGATACAGACAAAGTGCTGGGTGAGGCTATAGATTCCATGCTCTATGATCTGGAACACAGCGACAACAAGCTGCTGCTCGACTGGCTAATACGCTTCTCGGAAGAGAAGGTGGAGAACGGAGAGACATGGAACATCCGCAACGACATACAATCACTGTCATCCGAAATATTCAAAGAGAGCTACAAAGCATATAGCAATCAGGTACAGGCAGATATTGCCGATAAGCAGCTGATGGCCGACTACAAGGATATACTCTTTACCATCATTCAGACTTTTGAAACCAGATCACAGCAGATCGGCGAAAAAGCACTGAATATAATGACGCGTTACGGATTGAAGCCCGATGACTTTAAGGGCGGATCGCGTTCTGTATTTTTCAGTTTCCTCAAATGGGCAAACAAAGCTATAGAAGAACCGGCCAATACATTCCGCACACTGCCAGATGATGTGACAAACTGGTACACAGCCAAAACCGCAGCAGATGTAAAAGACAGGATAGAAAGTGCTTTTGCAGAGCTAAATGTATGTGTATGCGACATCATAGCGCACTATGGTGATTCCCGCATCTACCAGACAGCATACGAAATAAACCGTTACTTCTTCACACTCGGCATACTCGGTGATGTAGACAGAAAAATACGTGAGAATGCAGCGGAAAACAATATGATGTTGATTTCGGATACTACCGAACTGCTGAACCGCATCATAGAAGGGAATGAATCGCCTTTTATCTATGAAAAGGTGGGGCTGCGCGTCAACAATTACATGATAGACGAATTTCAGGATACATCGGGGATGCAATGGCAAAACTTTCTGCCGCTTGTACGTGACAGTCTGGCAGGGGGGAACAAAAATTTCATTGTAGGCGACGTAAAGCAAAGCATCTACCGCTGGCGCAACTCTGACTGGAAGCTACTGGACGAACAGCTTGATGTGGATTTCAGACAAGAGGGCATAAACCACGAAACGTTAGACACTAACTGGCGAAGCTCCCGCAATGTAATCGGATTCAACAATGCGATCTTTTCCATCGGCGCTCATCTGTTGCAAGATACATATAACAAGCCGTTAGCAGACACGGAAGACAAACGCCTGCAACCGTTCTTTTCGCGTATAACGAAAGCATACAGTGAACTCTATCAGCAAATACCCGATAAACATAAGGAGAATGAAGGACGTGTAAAGATAGAATTTATAGATACGGACGAACACGTATGGCAAGACTATGTACTGGAACAGCTACCCCTGCAAATAGAGGAATTACAGGACAGAGGTTACAGCTTGCAGGATATAGCCATACTTGTCCGCACCAAGCGGGAAGGCGCAGATGTTGCAAACTGCCTGCTGGAGTATAAAAGCAATCATCCTGATTCTAAGTATCGTTACGATATTATTTCGGATGAAGCCTTATTTGTTGGTAATTCTAAAAGCATAAAACTGATCATTGCATTGCTGAAATACCTGCACAATCCGCTGGATGCTTCGCTGAAGACTCTGGCTGTATTCGAATACTTCAAGTACAACAACCAACTAAGTGCAGAAGACGCTTTACAGAAATACTTTTCGGGAAACGAGGAACTGCCTGAAAACATAGCAAAGGAACTAGACCGTATACGCGAACTTCCTCTGTATGAAATGACGGAAGAAATATTTGAATTGTTCCGCAGTGCGATGGAAGACAACGAACAGGTATATATTCAGTCATTTCTGGATATGGTACTCGATTTCACCATCCGTAACTCGTCCGATCTGGATGCTTTCCTGAAATGGTGGAACGAAACAGGTGTGAATAAAACGATCTTTACCCCTGACGGACAGGATGCTATACGCATTATGACAATACACAAGTCGAAAGGATTGGGGTTCAATGTTGTTCTTATTCCTTTCTGCAACTGGGAAATAGATCACAGGCTGACTACCATACTATGGTGTCACCCCAAGACGGAACCATTCAATCGGTTACACCTTGTTCCTGTGAAATATTCGCAGAAGCTAAAAAATACAATCTTCGATTATGAGTATTTCGATGAACACCTGCATGCCTTTATCGACAATGTGAATATCCTGTATGTTGCTTTCACCAGAGCTAAAAATGAACTGATCGCTTTCGCTCCACGCCCTAAACGTGAAGAGATAAACAATATAGCATCGTTGCTCTGGGTAGGAGCTAATACTTCACCCGGCATATTAGCAAATAAGCAAACTCATATTGAACTACCTGAATATCTGAATGTAGAATCGGGTATATTTGAAATCGGGAAGAGCTATATTCCAAAGCTAAAGAAAGAAACTTCTCCTCTGGAAGAAATAAAGATAGACAGCCTATCGAGTGTATCGTATGACGACCGTATCAGTTTGTTGCTGAAGAATAAATATTATTTCACCGATTCGGGGAAAAGAGATTACGGAACGTTGATGCACGAGATTGTCAGCAAGGTGGAGACACTGGAGGATATAGGGAAAGCTCTGGACGAATATTATATATCGGGAGATATAACCACCGATCAGAAAACTGAATTAGCCGGACGATTGGAAGACTACTTATCCGATCCTGTTGTTACTTCCTGGTATAGCGGAGAATATAAGGTACTGAATGAAGTGCAGATATTACAGCCAAAAGGATCGTTCAGCCGCCCCGACAGGGTGATGATAAACAAGGAAGAGGTAATAGTGATCGATTACAAATTCGGTGAGAAGGAAGACAAGAAGTATATTCGTCAGATAAAATACTATGCCGACCAAATCCGTAAGATGGGTTATAAAGATGTCAAAGGGTATATCTGTTACATCACATTAGGGAAAGTTATCGAAATATAATCAAAAAAACATACTGTTAGCACCTATCCGGAATCGGCATCCAGACAAAGTGTTAACGAAAATTCAGCTAGTTTTAACATTTTTAATACGCTGATAATAAACTATTTTGTCAAATACAGCGTTAATATTATGTGTTTTTCATAGTATTAGATTTAAGGTTAAAAATGAAGATTGGTTGTCGGGAGACAACCATTTCTTTTATATATAGACTTATTTATTATCAATGATTAAAGCCTATTCAGATTCAGAACGAAACAATGGGAAGTGTACCATTTTCATTCTATGAATTTGAGTCTTGCAAATATTTTATGCGTACACTTTTAGCAAGAATCGGGTTTTATTAGTTATAGACAAATATGATTTTTGTAACTCATAAAAACACTTTAAGATATGAGAATCAAAAATTGTGTATTGACTGATACAGATGAGGTTTTATCGTTGTATGAAGCAGCAAGAAATCTTCAAATGCAAAAGCAAATGGTAGTCTGGCCATATTTTCAGGAATCATTTATTGAAAATGAAATAAATGAAGAACGACAATGGAAAATTATTATTGATAATGTAATCGTTTGTAATTGGGCTATTACATTTGAAGACAAAGAAATCTGGGGCGAAAAAGACCGGGGAGATTCGGTTTATATTCACCGGATATGCAATAATCCTGACTTTCGCGGAATCAGGTGTATTGATAAAGTTGTTGAATGGTCAAAGCAATATGCAAAATCAATAGGAAAACAGTTTGTTCGTTTAGATACATTAGGTAATAATACTAAACTGATAGAGCATTACACATCGGCGGGATTCAATTTTTTAGGGATATTTAAGTTGACAGACACAGCAACTCTGCCAAGTCATTACCAAGACGAACCAAACTGTTGTCTATTTGAAATTGACTTACATGCTGAGATACATAATAATCAAATAACAAATGAATGAGTCTTATTGCAACCGTTCCTTCTTTAGCACTTCCTATATATTGAAATACGTCGATAAATAATATACCTTCTCTACATTTACCGATTAATGGAACAAATATTGTACTTTTGACAGAACTATTAATTCTAAATAGTGCATTATTTTAATTTAGATTTATCTATATAGCAAATTATAAGGATATGAATAAGATTGTTATTATCGCAATATCATTATTTTTATTTCTGTCGTGCAGTGATGGAAAAAAAGAAAAACAAGGAACAGGAACAGCGAATGAAGCCATCGAAAAGATAACGGCAGGATTCGATTTGCACAAAGAACTTGCAGTAGACCTGATGATGGATATACCTTCTTCGATATATATGAAAGAGGGAGAAGGACAATATTCGATACTATATATTCCCAAAACTGATGAGGTACTCGAAAAATATAAGAATTTTGACGAGAAAAATAATATTGCAATCAGTACCGACTCAGTAGGAAATCTATTCTATAGCGATGAAATGTCTAAAAAGATAGATGAAATAATACGCAGCGGACTGAATATAAAAGATTTCTGCATAATAGGGCGCTTTATTCCTTCCCAATATTTAAAAATAGATAATACCTCTGCAAAAGGAGAATATAGCGTTTCCATGCCATACGAAATGCAGGTATATAAACTGATCGGCAACGAATGGCAACTGGCAAATCAGGTGGTAATATCAGATTTCAGCGGTTACGACCACTATGAATCAATTAAAACCTATAGAGATTTGCTAGGCATAGGTAAGGAAGAAAGCGAAAATTAATATATTTCGCCTTTAACTACCGAAATAAATAAATCTGCCAGTTTATTACTTACTGCTTCGGCATATCTTTTACCTTTCTCCGCTGTAGACTTTAGAGGGTTCCCTATTCCGGTATCTTGCGATACTTTCGCCCAATTGCGTGGTATCCATCCGGTTCCGTCGCGCAGAGCCTGTATCCTGAAAGGAGAATATGAACCGGCTCCGGCTACAGACAGGTCTACCAACTCAGGGCGGTAGTGCATCAGTACTGATGTTTCCAACTCACCTGCATGATCGTCTTTTTCGTCAAAGAAACCGGCTTGCGGAACGATTGCAAACCAATCAGATACAACGATCAGAAAGTGAGGATAATCGACAGCCAGATCGCGAATCATATTTTTGAAGCTGTTTCCTCCATGTCCGTTTACGATAAACAGCGTGTTAATACCCTGATAATCGAGAGATGCCACGATATCGGTCAGAATGGCTTTCTGGGTTTCGTAGCATGTATGCAGGCAGAAAGGCAGTTCGCGCTGACCGGGATTTTGTGATCCGAGCGAAATAGGTGGTAATACCATCCCTTTTATCTGTCCTTGCTCATAAGCTCTGATTGCAGCATCGACAGCCACATCGTGAGCCAGGTAACAGTCGGTAAGATAAGGAAGATGGTAATTATGCGGCTCGGTTGCTCCCCATGGAAGTATGGCATAGTGATACTTTTCGTTCTTAGTATCGTTATATATGGCTTTCAGTATATCGAATTGTATGCTCATTATTCTTTGTTTTAGTGAATGTAAAGATAGTGATATTGCTTTTATTATCTTTGCCCTAAATTAGAGAATATATGACCGACAAGATAAAAGAACTACGTAAGTTAGTTCCCATTCCTATGGGTGAAGCTTTACAGCTACTGAAAGCAAATGACGGAGACGTTGAAAAATGTGTCTATCTGTTCAAGGCTAAAAGCTTAAAGGAAATACAGGGATTAACCGGCTGTGACGAGAAGATGGCAAGCACGCATTACGAAGCGGAGAAGTACGACTTCAACAGAACTGTATCGAGCATACGGGAAGCGATCTTTGACATGAATTATACACCTATCCAAGGAGTAACTAAAGAGAGGCTAAGCATTGCCTATCAATGGCTGAGATTTATTGAAGATAAAGATTTCGGAACAGCCCTCGATTACAAATTCCTTGATGAAACTATCGAGACAATGTTGCTTATCCCTTCGATGGCAGATGTTGCACAAATAGTAAGAAAGGCAAAAGAGGCTAAAGACCGCATCTTTGAAGGATACTCGGAAGCTGATCCACTCGATGAATTTGTCCGCAGGTATAAGCAGTTGGATGACGAAACGAACTTCCGGCTGGCAAACGATACCGTAAGCCTCAGATTGACGATATTAAAAGATGAGCTGATAAGACATACACGAAATCTATAAACGAGAAGAGGAAAGACTCTTTATCTTTCCCCTCTCTCATTATTTTATATCTTGATTGTTAGTTGTTTCTTCCTCCCTTTCTCCATGCTTTGCTATAATAGCCCTCTGCAAGAGAACTCACGATAACACCTTTTTTGATAGAAGCATGGATAAACTTACCTTCGCCGATGTACACACCTACATGATTGATATACTTCTTGTTGAATGTAGAAAAGAACACCATATCACCCGGTATCAAATCTTCTTTGGCTACAGATTCTTTTAAGTTCTTAGCTATAGTGGTACTTACTCTATCGAGTTGCTGGTCATATACATTCTTATAGATAAGATTTGTAAATCCTGAACAATCTACAGCCTGACGACTCATACCACCTCTTCTGTAACGTGTACCTAACCAGTCTGCAACTTCTCTGTACAAATCTATGTGAGTAGGATCGGAAATTGTTATTCCCAGTCTGGATGAAAGCTCCTGCATTTCTTTCTGCATTATCAGCTTTTCTTTCAGTGCTTCTAAAGATTTATTGATATCGGCATCTGCAAACAGATCGTCTGCTGCTCTTGGTATAATGGATGATTGGTCTATTAATGTCTGGTCTACCTTTGGCAAAGAAACAGAATTACCGTCATCTGTAGTTATTTCTATATTGTCTGTCGATTGCACAACCGCAACCTTTTTTGTTGTTATTGAAGATTTTGCTTTTGTTTTCTTTTTTCCTGTTTTGGAGTGTTTTGGATTAGTTGCCGATACAGGGGCAAAAGCCATTAAAATAAGCAGTATTAATGATGGTATCCTCAAAAGGTTAGATTGTGTAGACATATATGTTCAATTTTAAGCCGGATAAAAATAGGTAATTCAGCTTAATAACGAGTTAACAATTCTGATCTTTTATGTTATTTTAAGAACTATAACAACTCACAGTATACGTCCACCTTTTTTCCATGTCCGGTTGTAATACCCCTCATCCAGATGGCTGACAATCACACCTTTCGATGTAGAGGCATGAATAAAAGCTCCATTTTTAAGGTAGATACCCACGTGGTTTATCCTGTTCTTATTCTTAGATGTAGCAAAGAAAACAAGATCACCTGTCTTCAGGCTGCCTTTCGATATTTGCTTCATCTTCATAGTTGACTGGTCGGCTGTGGAACGGGGAAGATTCAGACCATATACTTTCTGAAATATAAGATATGCGAAACCCGAGCAATCAAGGCCTTTGCGTGATAAGCCACCATAGCGGTATGGAACGCCTAACCATAAGGAAACTTCGGCATACAAGCCCATATTCTTATCATCATCCTTGTCTATATTGCTTAGTTTCACTCCAAGCTTATCTGACAAATCCGCTACTTCCACGGGATTATACAAGGTAGCATTAGATGTTCTCTGTGTACCGCAGGATGTAAGCAGTAAGGCAGAAAAGGCTATCAATAGTATATAATAAGAGGTAGTCTTACTCATAAGAATGTGATTATCTGCAATAAATATACAAATTATAAAAGAGAAGAGCGATTTCTGTTTCCAAAAACCGCCCTTCGTCATATAATAAAAAGATTAATTAACAGAATTTCTTCTTATTTTTTGGCACCGGTGAAAGCTACAAGAATGTCGCCAAGAGGCATAGGAGTTGTACCTAACAATACATTGTTAACTTTAACATTAAGCGTCAATTTGTTATCCTTTATGTTAGTAGTAGCTTCAATAGTTACATCAGCAGTCATCGTATTTGCAGCTAGAGGCACATTTACTTTTGTTTCTGCAAAATTCACAGCTCCGTCTGCTTCTGTAAGAACTATATTATCTACGACAATAGTTCCTGCATCAACTCCGGCAAAACTAAAATCTTTAATAGAAAGTTTTGCTTTGTTAGCTGCAGATTTCTCTACTATAACATCTTGTCCTGTTATAGGATCGTTGGCTTCTCCCATCAATGTAATAACCATAGACCCATTGTAAGTAGCTGCTATCGATTCCGCAACATCTTTCACTGTAACTTTTACTACTGCTTTTTTACCAGCCTTATCTGTTACATTTATATTAGTAGTGCCTTTAGCCACTCCTGTGATAGTGATAGTAGTGCCGCTCACGCTTGCTGTAGCAATATCCTTATTATCTTCAGCAACCTTATAGTCATTGTTACCTTTAGTTATCTTCACTTCCTGAGTTGTTCCTATAGCAACTGTAACTTCTGTTTTGTCCAGCTCCAGATTCACATCATCGTCATCATCGTCACCACAAGCAGTAAATGACAAACCCAGTGAAAATACTAATGCTAATAAATAAATAAGTTTTTTGTTCATAATAGGCATTCTTTTTAGTTAATAATATTTGATAATCGATTAATTAATTCTATGTTCCTAAACCTCGCAAAGATACAACGACTTATAAGACATTATATTTTGTTCTACTGCGAAAACAGACAAAGATAACTAATTTTAACAAATACTTAACTATTTTCTGCTCAAAAACTCATCTATATGCTGTGCCGTTTTCCGGCCCGAAGCTATGCTGGTTACAACCAGTGATTGACCACTAACGCAGTCTCCCGCACCAAATACTTTAGCTACATTTGTTGCACGATTGTGGTCTGTGGCTACATTATGGCGTATATCATCAGTCTTGATACCCAGCTCTGCCAAGAGTCCTTCCTGTATCGGATGTACGAAGCCAAGAGCCAGAAATACAAGGTCGATTTTCAATATTTCAGGTTTTCCAACTTCTTTCATTATATGCTTGCCGGACTCGTCTTGTTCCCAAGCTACCTCAACCAATTCCACGGCTGTGAGATTGCCGTCTTCACCGATAAAGCGCTTTGTATTGAGCGACCAGCGGCGATCGCATCCTTCGAGGTGAGATGAAGAAGTCTTCAACACAACAGGGAACGGATTAGGCCAAGGGTTTTCTATATCTTCCAGCTTCTTTGGTTTCGGTAAGATTTCTATTTGCAGGATATTTGCTGCACCCTGACGGTTAGCCGTTCCAATACAGTCCGAACCTGTGTCACCTCCACCGATAACAAGTACATTCTTACCTTTAGCATCAATAATCTGATCAGCTGGCACATCTTCTTTAGCAATCAGTTTATTTTGCACAGTAAGGTATTCCATTGCATAATAAACGCCTTTCAGGTCGCGCCCTTCAACAGGCAGATTGCGTGGTACCTGTGAACCGATGGCTACACAAACGGCATCATATTCTTTAAGAATATCTTTGCCTTTGACACCTTTCCCTATCTCAGTGTTTACGACAAACTTAACACCTTCGGCTTCCATTAATTTCAAACGGCGATCGATGATATTCTTATTAAGTTTGAAGTCGGGTATACCAAAACGAAGCAAACCTCCGATATGAGAGCTTTTCTCATACACGGTAACATCATGCCCCTTCTGATTCAACTGATTTGCTACTGCTAAACCTGACGGGCCGGAACCGATTACTGCCACCTTCTTACCTGTACGATGTACCGGAATTTTCGGTTGTATAAAACCTTCGTTAAAAGCGTGTTCCAAAGCAGAGGCTTCATTCTCGCGAATAGTTACCGGAGCACGATGAATAGACAGCACACACGATTTTTCGCACGGTGCAGGACAAATACGTCCTGTAAATTCGGGAAAATCGTTTGTTTGCATCAATACTTCTGCTGCCAGTTTCCAGTTTCCTTTGTATATATATTCCTGCCATTCGGGCATCTTATTTCCCAGCGGACAACCCCAATGACAAAACGGAATACCACAATCCATACAACGCGAAGCCTGTTCGCGCCGATCTTCGGTATTCAGGGTCTGTTCTACTTCTCCGAAGTCAAGGATACGCTCCTGAACCGGACGGTATCCTGCGTCTTTTCTTTTTACTGTCAAAAATGCTTTTGGATTTCCCATTTTCTTATAATTTGAAAATTCGGAAATTAGCATATTAGCAAATGCATTTTCAAATTCGCTAATTTCCGAATCTACTAATTGACTTAATAATCAAATTCTACCTGTGCTATTTTTTTCTTGATAGCTTCAAGTTTTTCATCCTGCAATACTTTCTTATATTCGATAGGGGTCACTTTCATAAATCGCTCTACCTCAGCATTCCAGTTATCGAGAATATGCTTCGCCAACGGACTGTTGGTATAAGTATAGTGATTGGTTATCAACTGACGAAGTTCACGACTATCGTACGTATCTTCTATCAGCGAAAGTTCAACCATCTGCATATTACAATAGTAGTCAAAATCACCGTTTACATTGTATACATAAGCTACACCACCACTCATTCCGGCAGCAAAGTTGCGGCCTGTTGCGCCTAGTACGACAGTGCGTCCGCCTGTCATATATTCACAACAGTGGTCGCCAGCTCCTTCCACAACAGCAGTCGCACCGCTATTACGTACACAGAAACGCTCTCCTACTCGTCCGTTTATATATATTTCACCCGAAGTTGCACCATATAACAGTGTATTTCCGGCAATGATATTTTCTTCCGGTTTGAAGCTTGATACAGCAGGCGGAACAATGATGATCTTACCTCCTGATAAACCTTTTCCTGCATAATCATTCGTATCTCCTTCCAGTCGGAAAGTCACTCCATGAGCAAGGAATGCACCGAAACTTTGTCCTGCCGAGCCCTGAAAAGTACACTTTATTGTATCGACAGGCAATCCTTCATTTCCATATTTCTTCGCGATCTCGCCCGAAAGCATAGCTCCTACAGTACGGTTTGTATTCTTTATAACATGCGATATTTCAATCGGCATAGCCTTATCAATAGCCATACGCGAAGTAGTGATCAGCTTCTTATCCAGAACATCATCCAATTTATGTTCCTGATTTTTTATATGATGTATTGCATTCTCTTTAGCCTCTTCGGGAAAATAAAGCAGACGGGACAGATCTATCTTTTCCACCTTTTTGTTAATATCACTCTTCACATATTTCAACAGATCGCTACGCCCCACTATTTCATCAAGCGATTTTACACCTAATAATGCAAGATGTTCACGAACTTCTTCTGCCAAAAAGTTAAAGTAGTTGATAAGGTACTCGCTGCGTCCTATAAACTTCTTCCTCAGCTCTTCATTTTGTGTAGCAACTCCTACAGGGCAGGTATTCAGATGGCATTTGCGCATCATAATACATCCGAGAACGATCAACGCACTGGTTGCAAAGCCATATTCCTCAGCTCCCAGCATAGCTGCTACGATTATATCATGCCCGGTTTTCAGTTGCCCGTCTGTTTGCAGATATACTTGCCCACGTAATCCGTTCAGTACCAGCGTTTGTTGTACTTCGGCCAAACCTATTTCTAATGGTAAGCCTGCATGTTTGATCGAACTGGCAGGACTTGCACCCGTTCCGCCCTCGCAACCACTGATGATAATGCGGTCGGCTTTCGCTTTTGCCACTCCGGCAGCAACCGTGCCCACACCGCTTTCCGAAACTAGTTTTACACTTATCTGGGCTGTCGGGTTTACATTTTTCAGATCGAAAATAAGCTGAGCCAAATCTTCGATAGAATAGATATCGTGATGAGGAGGGGGGGAAATCAGCGAGATACCCGGTATGGAGTGCCTTGTTTTGGCAATGATCTTATCTACTTTGAAACCCGGAAGCTGTCCGCCTTCACCCGGCTTCGCTCCCTGAGCAATCTTTATCTGAAGTTCGTCTGCATTCACCAGATATTCGGTGGTAACGCCAAAACGTCCCGATGCTACTTGTTTGATGGCAGAACGTGCATTTGTAGCAAAGCGTTCGGGAAGCTCGCCACCTTCTCCTGTATTGCTTTTTCCTCCGATAGCATTCATTGCCACAGCCATAGCTTCGTGTGCTTCGCGGCTGATTGACCCGAACGACATGGCTCCTGTTACGAAACGCTTCATAATAGCCGAAGCGGGTTCTACTTCTGATATATCGACAGGCTTTTTAGCCGGATCGAAATCGAGAAAATCGCGCAGGAATATCTTTTCCGGCTTTTTGTCTATACCTGTAGTGTATTCTTTAAACTTCTTGTAACTACCCAAACGAGTTGCCATTTGAAGGCCGGATATAGTTTCTGGATTCCACGCATGGTATTCGCCATTGCGTCTCCAGGCATATATACCCTGACTAATTAAGGATGGATCAACAAAATCATCTTCAAAAGCTTCATAAAATGCTTCGAGTGTATCACTGGCAATATCATTGAGATCAATACCTTCAATTTTAGAGGTTGTTCCTTTAAAGTATTTATCAATGACAGGACTACTGATACCCATAGCCTCGAATATCTGAGCACCAATATAGCTTTTCAATGTAGAAATACCCATCTTCGACATGGTCTTCAACAAACCTTTGTTGATAGATTTCACATAATTCTTCATCGCTGTATAGAAGTCGAGCTGTATATCACCTTTCTTCACAAGGTCTTCTATTACAGCCAGTGCCAGATACGGGTTTACAGCATTTGCCCCATAGCCGAACAGCAACGCAAAATGCATTACTTCACGCGGTTCTGCCGATTCTACTACTATATCTATCTGCATACGCTTGCGGCGTTCGATCAGATAATGATGTACGGCAGATACAGCCAGTAAAGACGGAATAGCGGCATTATCAGGATTTACACCCCTGTCGCTAAGGATAATATAATTGTTGCCGTTGTCTACAGCTTTTTCTGCTTTCTTACACAGTTCGTCTATTGCTTTCTCCAGCCCTGCTCCTCCTTGTTTAGGATCGAAAAGCATCGGTAACACTTCACATTTAAAACCCTTATATTGCAGGTGAATAAGCAAGTCTAATTCTCTGTTGGATAAGAATGGATTTGACAGACCGACCATTTTGGTATGTTCAGGCATCGGTTCCAATATATTCTTATGCAATGAACCGATATATCCGGCCAATGACATTACCAGTTCTTCACGGATAGGATCGATAGGCGGATTGGTTACCTGAGCAAATAACTGGCGGAAATAAGTAAACAACCTTTGCGGTTTATTCGACAATACGGCAATAGGTGTATCATTACCCATAGAGGCTGTAGGCTCTTTACCTTCGGCAGCCATAGGGGTAATAATCTTTTCTATATCTTCTTTATAGAAACCAAATACTTTCAACAATTTGGTATAGTCGTCCACACTATATTTTGGAGTACGTCCAGACGAAATATCATCCAGTGAGATACGGTTTTTAGACAACCACTCACGATACGGATAAGCCTTTGCAAGATTTTCTTTCAGTTCGGCATCATATTGTATAGTACCGGTTTCGGTATCTACCATCAGCATTTTTCCCGGACGAAGGCGCCCCTTTTCTTTAATCTCCGATGGCTCGAATGGCAATACACCCATTTCGGATGCTACTACCATAATATCGTTGTGCGTCATCAAATAGCGGGCCGGACGCAGACCGTTACGGTCTAATAGACCTCCGGCATAGCGTCCGTCAGAGAATAACAGGGTAGCAGGACCATCCCAAGGCTCCATAAACAGGCTATGATATTCATAGAATGCTTTCAGATCATTTGAAATCGGGTTTTTATCATTCCACGATTCGGGCACCATCATCGCCATAGCGTGTGGCAAAGATTTACCTGACATTACAAGAAATTCAAGCACATTGTCGAACGAAGCACTATCGCTCATATGCGGTTGTACAACCGGCCATATATCATTTATATTACCCAGTAAATCTGATTTCAGGACACTTTCGCGGGCTTCCATCCACAGACGGTTTCCTTTAATCGTATTGATTTCCCCGTTGTGCGCCACCATACGAAACGGATGTGCCAGATCCCATGTAGGGAACGTATTGGTACTGAACCGCGAATGGACAAGAGCAATAGCACTTGTCAGGTGCGGGTTCAGCAGATCGGGATAATAATGTCTCAACTGCTCGGAAGACAACATACCTTTATATATAATGCGCTTGGTGGACAGGCTGACAATATAAAATGCACGTTTTGTTGCCAGAGAGAATGTTTTAGAGTTGAATATCTCTTTCTCTATCTTTTTGCGAAGCATGTACAGACGATGCTCAAGCTCGTCCTGAGACATACCCTCTTCGCCTACAATAAATATTTGCTTAATATGCGGCTCATTCGACAAGGCCATTTCACCAAGTATCTCGCTATTGACAGGAACATCTCTGACAGCAAGCAATTTCAACCCTTCTTTTTCTACATATTCGGTCAGGGTAATCATACAGGATTCCTGTTCTGTTTCACCTTTTGGTAAGAAAACAAGACCTGTACCATAATGTCCTTTTTCAGGAACAGGAATCCCTTGTAAAAGAATAAATTCGTGAGGAATCTGCAGCATGATGCCTGCCCCGTCACCAGTTTTGTTGTCTGCGTTTTCGGCTCCGCGATGTGTCATGTTTTCCAAGACGCGGAGACCATTTTCAACGATAGCATGTGATTTTGCACCTTTCATATGAAGTACCATCCCTACCCCACAAGCGTCATGTTCGTAGGCTGGGTCATATAATCCGTGCTGCATTGCTGATCTTAAATCTTGCATATTGATAGTTGATAAAAATTGAAAGAATAATAGACTTTTAGCCTAATTTATTTAACATGACAAATGTACAATTTTTATTTGAAAAAATCTCTTTTTGATAATAAAATATGATATAAAATTGATTTTTGTTAATTTAATTCATTTTATATAGCAAAAGAATATTTTAAACAAGCTTATTTGCAAGAGTAAATTCTTATATTAGACCAACTTCCTTATTTTATTGTTATTTTTGAAAAAATATTAATCAAAAAATATATTGCTTATGAAAAAGGTATTACCAATACTGCTCTTTACCGCCCTTTTAATTTCCTGTACGGGAAAAGTGAAAGAAGCAGCTACTACAGAAAATGTCAATATCGAGACAATCGATTACGCCAATGTAAAAGATAAATCTTTTGAAGAATTATTCAAAAAAGTCGAGCCGACCGAACTAACCGATAATGTATTTAAGCTGGTAGGACAGGATTACACTGTCATTACCGCCGGAACAGATTCAGCATTCAACTCTATGACTGCCAGTTGGGGCGGTTGGGGACAACTGTTTGAAGTGCCTGTTACATGGTGCTTCCTGAATGCGAGCCGCTATACA
This sequence comes from Dysgonomonas hofstadii, assembly GCA_040395895.1. Taxonomy (GTDB): domain Bacteria; phylum Bacteroidota; class Bacteroidia; order Bacteroidales; family Dysgonomonadaceae; genus Dysgonomonas; species Dysgonomonas hofstadii_A. The sequence goes on along the minus strand of JBEBPN010000003.1, from coordinate 132,106 downwards.
CTTGAATTCATCAAGAAAGAACAGACCTATACTATGACTTACTTCCCTGAACAGTTCAAGGAGCAGGTGATTGCATTCGGTAGCAAGAGCGGACGAAACTCTGACAAGATGAAAGAAACCACACTAACTCATGTAAAAACCCCATCGAACAATATCACATACAAGGAAGCCAAGCTGGTAATAGAGTGCAAACTGGTAGAGATTACAGAGACTAATCCCAAAGACTTCTATTCTGATAAAGGTAAAGACTTTGTAGAGAAAGGCATGAAAGACGGTAATGGCAAAGAATACCATAAACTTGTATTCGGTGACATAACAAATGTGTGGGTGAGAAAGTAAGTAAACCCATAATACAGAGAGCCCCGTCTTAGTAAACCAAGAACGGGGCTCTTCCCTTTATATAATGTTCAATTATCGTATAAACAATAGTTCTCTGTATTTAGCCAACGGCCACATTTCGTTATCTACTATCAGCTCTAGCTTATCGACATGATAACGGATCTCGTCAAGATACGGAGCTACATTATCATGGTAAGCTATTGCTTTTTCGCGCTCGCTTTCAATGTTGTTTGCCAGTTTACGTGCATCAATCATCTCATGCACTTTGGCATTGATCGCGTTCACATGATTAGAGACCTTCTCTATCAGACGTAATTGCTCAGCTCCCAACACTTTATAGTTATCGGTAACCTCTTTCAGTTTCGACACATTGGTCAGCAGAATAGACTGATACGCTATAGCAACCGGAATGATATGATTCAGAGCCAGATCGCCTAGCACACGAGACTCGATCTGAATCTTCTTGGTGTATGTTTCCCATTTCACTTCATTACGTGCATGAAGCTCTATTTCCGACAATATACCATCAAATGTCTTGATACTTTGTTTAGAAGTATAGCTATCGTAAATCACCGGAACGCTGGTTTCTGTATCCAGCTTGCGTTTCTTAGCTTCAGCTTTCCATTCTTCGCTATAGCCGTTACCATTGAAACGGATAGGACGCGACTCCTTGATATATTTCTTCAACACTTCGTATAGTGCTTCTTCTTTCGATTTGCCTTTCTTGATCAGAGCATCCACTTCCTGCTTGAATGTTCTTAGCTGTTCAGCAACAGAAGCATTCAACGCCGTCATAGCCGAAGCACAGTTAGCGGTAGAACCTACTGCACGAAACTCGAAGCGGTTACCTGTGAAGGCAAAAGGCGAGGTACGGTTACGATCGGTATTATCGAGTAATATCTCAGGTATCTGACCTACTCCCAGACTAATCTGTTTCTTACTGTCTACTACAATAGCATCTTTTACAGAACTTTTCTCAAACTTGTCTAAGATATCACTAACCTGAGTACCTAAGAATACGGAGATAATTGCCGGAGGCGCTTCGTTAGCACCAAGACGGTGAGCATTGGTAGCAGAAGAGATAGAAGCTTTCAGCAAGCCGTTATTCTTGTACACTGCAGCTAGAATATTCACTACAAATGTAATGAAGCGAAGGTTCTCAACCTTATCTTTTCCCGGTGACAGCAGATTGATACCTGTATCGGTGCTCAACGACCAGTTGTTGTGCTTACCCGATCCATTGATTCCTTTGAATGGTTTTTCGTGGAACAGCACACGGAATGAATGTTTACGGGCAACTTTATCCATAATAGACATCACCAACAGGTTATGGTCTACAGCAAGATTACACTCTTCATATATAGGAGCCAGCTCGAACTGATTCGGTGCAACTTCATTATGGCGTGTTTTCACCGGAATACCAAGTGAATATGCCTCATACTCAAGTTCTTCCATAAATTTATGCACACGCTCAGGGATAGCACCGAAGTAGTGATCTTCAAGCTGCTGATTCTTAGAACTTTCGTGACTCATCAGTGTTCTACCTGTCAGAGCCAGATCGGGGCGAGCCATAAACAGGTCTTCGTCCACAAGGAAATATTCCTGTTCCCAACCCAGATTTGACTGCACTTTGCGCACATCCTTATTAAAGTAATGTACAACATCGGTAGCAGCTTTATCAACAGAAGCCAGTGCTTTCAGCAATGGTGTCTTATAGTCGAGAGCCTCTCCCGTATACGAGATAAATATAGTAGGTATACACAATGTATCGCCAACGATAAATGCAGGTGAAGACGGATCCCATGCTGAATATCCGCGTGCCTCGAATGTATTGCGCAGACCGCCCGAAGGGAAGCTGGACGCATCCGGTTCCTGCTGTGCAAGAAGTTTTCCTTCAAATTCTTCGATAAGGCCACCCTGTCCGTCATGCTCTACAAACGCATCATGCTTTTCTGCTGTTCCGTCTGTCAGCGGATGAAACCAGTGAGTGTAGTGCGTAACTCCGTTTTCGAGTGCCCACATACGCATACCTGCTGCTACGTGTTCAGCAAGATTGCGATTCACCGATCCTCCCCTATCTATAGCATCATGTAACGCTTTGAAAGTCTCTTTTGAAAGATACTTAGTCATAGCTTTACGATTGAACACTTTCTCCCCATAATATTCCGAAGTCTTACCTGCCGGTATTTTCACCTCCATTGGTTTTCTTTCGGAAGCGATTGCAACTGCTCTGAAACGTAACTTTGTCATAAATCTATTTTTATTGAGTTATATTGTTTTATATTAAAATGCTTTTCAGACGGCTGACCGCCTCTTTTGTATTTTCGAGCGTTCCGAATCCTGTCAGCCTCAGATATCCTTCTCCGCTTGGACCAAAACCTACACCCGGAGTACCGACTATATTCAGGTCGCCGAGAAGATAATCAAAAAACTGCCAGGAAGTCATCCCTGCCGGAGTTTTTACCCAAATATACGGAGAATTTACACCGCCATATACTTTAAAGCCCTGCGACAACAAACCGTCTCTGATTATCTTAGCATTATTCAGATAATAATCGACCGTAGCTTTCACCTGTTTTTTACCCTCAACGGAATAGCAAGCTTCGGCTGCTCGCTGAATAATGTAAGGCACACCATTAAATTTAGTCGTATGGCGCCTGTTCCACAATTTATTGAGTGACACCTTATCTCCAGACTTAGTATACCCCATCAAAGCTTTAGGAACTACAGTATATGCACAACGCGTGCCTGTAAACCCTGCCGTTTTAGAAAAACTGCGAAACTCGATAGCCACTTCTTTTGCTCCTTCTATCTCATATATGCTGTGAGGTACATCATCTTCGGTAATAAAGGCTTCGTATGCGCTATCGAAAAGGATAAGCACTTTATTTTTAAGAGCATAATCTACCCATACTTTAAGCTGATCTTTTGTCAGTGTAGTTCCTGTCGGATTGTTGGGATAACACAGATATACTATATCTACTTTCTCCGTCGGCAAAGCCGGAACGAAGTCATTTTCTTCCGTGCAGGGAAGATATACAATATTACTCCATTTTCCGCTCGACAGTAAGTCGCCCGAACGCCCTGCCATTACATTTGTATCCACATATACAGGATATACAGGGTCTGTTATAGCTACAACATTGTCCAGCCCTAGAATATCGCCGATATTACCCGTATCGCTCTTCGATCCGTCACTGACAAAAACTTCATCTGTAGCAATGTCCAATCCGTGCGCTTTATAATCATTGTCTACAATAGTGTTTACCAAAAAATCATAGCCTTGCTCAGGGCCATATCCTCTGAAAGTAGAAGCATCTGCCATATCATCTACAGCCTTGTGCAAAGCTTCGATTACGGCCGGAGCCAGAGGTTTTGTAACATCGCCTATACCCAGGCGTATTATATTGGCATCGGGATGCGCTGCCTTGAATTCGTTTACTTTGCGTGCAATATCCGAGAACAAATAGCTACCCGGAAGTTTAGTATAATTTTCGTTTATTAATACCATATTTTCTAATTTGAAAATTTGAAGATTAGCAAATTTGCAAATGCTATATGCATATAGGTGCTATCAAATTTTCATTCTGCTTTTTGTTATTTTTATTTTGTTGTCAATATATTTTCAAATTTGCTAATACGCTAATTTGCTAATCGAGCAAAAGTTCTCCCTCAAAGGCCGTTACCGCCTCACCTGTCATACAAACATGGTTATTCTCCTGATTCCATTCTATCTGAAGATCACCGCCCAATAAGTGTATCGTAACCTTTCGGTCGCAATATCCGTTAAGGACAGCAGCAACGGCAGCGGCACATGCACCTGTACCACAAGCAAGCGTTTCCCCCGCTCCACGTTCCCAAACACGCATATTCAATGTACCGCGATCTATTACTTCAATAAACTCAGTGTTTGTTTTACGCGGAAAGATCGGATGTTTCTCAAACTTAGGACCTAATACAGGCAAATTCAATTCTTTTATTCCGGTGGTAAAAACCACAGCATGAGGATTACCCATCGACACACAGGATATTTTCCAGATTTTTCCGTCAATATCCAGCGGATAGTTCAACACAGCCTCTTCCGCTATTTTTACCGGAATCAGCGTAGGTTCCAGAATAGGCTCTCCCATATCCACCGTAACCTTACGGGTTGTAGCATTTCCGTCAAGCAATGTGATATACTTTACACCGGCTTTGGTTTCCAGTGTTATTTCTTTTTTTGTAGTCAGACCATTGTCGTATACATATTTTCCCACACAACGTGAAGCGTTTCCGCACATCTCGGCTTCGGAACCATCCGAGTTAAACATTTGCATCCTGAAGTCGCAACTTTCAGACGGCAGGATAAGCACAAGCCCATCCGAACCAATACCGAAATGGCGATTACTCAATTTTATTGCCAAGTCTGAAGGATTTTCTATTTTTTGATCGAAGCCGTTTACATATATATAGTCGTTTCCGGCACCCTGCATCTTGGTAAATTTCAGATTTCCCATCTATTTATAAGACTCTTTTTGTGTATACAATATTATATTTATTATTTACGGTACAAATTTCATACAAATTATTCGCTTTAGCAAGAAATTTATAACATTTTTTCAACTTTAATTAAACAAAAAAATCTTTTTGACTTATTTATTTTCCAAATACATAACATAAAGACATTTTGAATTCTCAAATTATTTACAAATGATAGCATTACCCCTCATATACCATCGCTTTAATGCAATTCAGAATGTAATTATATCAAAATATCTATATTTGCTATAACAAACAAAAAGCAACTTAGTTAACTATAAGAGGCAACAAAATCATCAGATTTTCGAGCGATCTCATAAGTTCGCTTCCACAGGCTTACGTGCTATTTCTTTGCGTCTTAGCACCTTTATGCAAGAAACATTTTAACTAAAATGTAACGAAGGTAACGGATTCCTACTATTTTTACTTTTCATTACTTTTCCCTCCCGTAAGGGCGAATAAACATTCACCCGCAGATTATACAAATAGGCGAATGTTTATTCGTCCCTACAAGGCTACCTCTGTTTTTAACTAAAAAGTAACGAAAGTAATGAATCAACGATAGACAGAGCGGAGTCAATTTGCATAGTTTTTACTCTCCATTACTTTTTTGTTGCAAACATAAATTCAAAGATCGCTTATCATTACATACACTCCGCTCCTCCTGTGGCCGCTGATTGTTGACTGATCACTCTTAACTGAATATACCTTATAGATAAAATTGTTGCGAGTATATAACAAAAATGAGAAGACAATGCCTTCTCATTCTTTATCTATTTTTCGTAAGCTTCCTCATGTACTGCCTTCACTGCACGACCGGAAGGATCTACTCTGTTCTTAAAGGAAACATCCCATTCCAAAGCCGTCGCCGTACTACACGCTACCGATGGCACGGAAGGCACAGTGCGGGCAGCCGATGCAGAAGGGAAATGCTCCTCAAACATAGTACGATACCAATATTCTTCTTTCGACATTGGCGGATTGATCGGAAAACGCTCCGCAGCATGCTCCATTTGCCTGTCTGTAACTTTCCTCGCGGCAACTTCGCGTAATGAGTCTATCCAATTATAGCCTACTCCGTCCGAAAATTGCTCCTTCTGCCGCCATGCCACACTCTCTGGCAAATAATCCTCAAATGCTTTCCGCAAGATATATTTTTCTATTTTGCCATTACCACACATCTTATCTTTCGGATTCAGACGCATGGCCACATCCATAAATTCTTTATCGAGAAACGGCACACGCCCCTCCACACCCCAAGCCGAAAGAGACTTGTTTGCCCGCAGGCAATCGTAGAGATGGAGCCTGTCGAGCTTGCGCACCGTCTCTTCATGAAATGCTTTTGCATCGGGTGCTTTATGAAAATACAGGTACCCGCCAAACAACTCGTCCGATCCCTCCCCCGAAAGCACCATCTTTACTCCCATCGACTTGATGAAACGGGCAAGCAGGTACATTGGGGTAGAAGCACGCACCGTTGTCACGTCATACGTTTCTATATGGTATATAACGTCACTAAGCGCATCCAATGCCTCTTCTACCGTAAAGTGTATCTCATGATGCACTGTTCCTATATATTCGGCCACCTTTCGAGCTGCGACCAGATCAGGAGAATCTTTCAACCCTACAGCAAACGAGTGAAGCTGCGGCCACCATGCTTCCGTCTTATTATCATCTTCCACCCGGCGGGCGGCATACTGCTTTGCAACGGCAGATATAATAGAAGAGTCCAATCCCCCCGACAACAAAACCCCGTATGGCACATCAGACATCAGCTGTCGGTGTACTGCGCTTTCAAGTGCTGTTCTCAATTCAGATATATCGGACACGTTATCCTTTACATTATCATATTCCATCCATTCGCGCTTATACCACGATTTCACCTCTGTACTCTCTTTTGTATACAGATAATGACCAGGCTGAAACTCCTGTATATTCGGGCATACTCCCTCCAATGCTTTCAATTCGCTGGCTACATAAAATTGCCCGCGATCGTCATACCCCATATATAATGGTATAATTCCCATATGATCGCGGCCGATAAGCATCAGGTCGTTTTCAACGTCATAAAGGGCAAATGCAAAGATTCCATTCAGATCTTCAAACAGATCGGCTCCTTTATCTCTGTACAAAGCCAGAATAACTTCACAATCGGAATGGGTAAGAAATTCATAATCAGGATATCTGTTCCTTATTTCTTTATGGTTATATATTTCACCGTTTACAGCCAGTACCAGCTTATTGTCTTTACTATACAGCGGCTGCTTACCGGAGTCAATACCGACAATAGAGAGTCTTTCGTGTGCCAGAATCGATTTATTGCCGCAATAGATACCCGACCAGTCCGGTCCGCGATGACGAATTTTCTTTGACATCCGCAATACCTGCGCTCTCAATACATCTATATCCTGACTCAAATCAAATACTCCGACAAATCCACACATATTTTACTATATTAGTTCTATATTATCAAATAATTCAACAAATATATATCATTTTAATAGATAAAACAAAATATCAAATCATTTTGTTTTTATTTATATGATTTTAATTTCAAATTGGCTATTATATACTAATCCGGAAATCTTTTCGTTATATCTGTATCTGATACGCTTTTAACTATGTATATGAATACTTAAAAGAAATATATATTTATCTTTGTAAAACATTTACAAAACAATTTTTTCACACATGAACAAAAACATCCGTAATCTATTCGTCCTCCTTACTATCGGTATTTTTTCTTTTTCCTGCGGTGACGATGAACCTACGAAAGAGCCCACAATACTGGGTGACTGGTATGCAACCGAACGCACGCTGACCACAGGTAACGCAGAAGTTGACGAAAGACTGAACAGCTGGTTCAAAGAAGACCTCAGGCTAAACGATATGAAAAGGACTTTCACCGCACTAAATGGCGATGATTGGTCTGAAGGCTCTGTGACTATCAGGGTTTATGAGAAAGATTCATCCAGTGGCGTAGCCGACAGGCCTGTAGATGGAACATACAGCATAGAGAAAGATGTATTGAGTATGTCTGACAATCTTGTGGGAATCACAGAATCTAAATTCTTTTTGGGAGAAAAAATATTGGTAACATATACCACGTTAAACAGGGCTCAGATCAGAGCACTGGCTATAGACGTAGGTGGATACGACAATCTTATCCCGGAAGAAATAACCGGAGAGTTAAAAACAAATTACGCAAGATAATATCCCCGAAAAATTATTTGATATTTTCGGAGCATTTTATTACCTTTGCCATCCGATTGCCAATAGGCCTACAAGAAACCACGCGTAAAGTGGTTCGCCTCAGGCACATAACCTGTAAATTATAAAAACAGATGTACGTTATCGTAGACATTCAGGGACAACAAATGAAGGTTGAAAAAGACCAAAAGTTATTTGTTCACAGAATCAATGCAGAAAATGGCTCTAAAGTAGAGTTTGAAAAAGTATTACTAGTTGACAAAGACGGAGCTGTAACAGTAGGAACTCCTACAGTAGAAGGCGCTAAAGTTGTAGTAGAAATCGTATCTCAGGCTAAGGGAGACAAAGTATTGGTTTTCCACAAGAAGAGAAGAAAAGGCTACCGCAAACTAAACGGTCACCGTCAACAGTTCTCAGAAGTTGTAGTTAAAGATATTATCGCTTAATCAGTAAAAACAGAAGAAAATGGCACACAAGAAAGGTGTAGGTAGTTCGAAAAACGGCCGTGAATCGGAAAGTAAACGATTGGGCGTTAAAATATTTGGTGGAGAAGTTGTAAAAGCTGGAAACATCATAGTTCGTCAGAGAGGTACAACTCATCATCCGGGCGAAAATGTAGGTATCGGAAAAGATCATACATTATTTGCACTGACTGATGGTGTAGTAGCATTCCGCAGAAAGAAAAACGACAGATCTTATGTATCTGTTGTACCTCAAGCAGAAGCTTAAGACACAGTATAATACAAGATAAAGAAAGCAGTCTGAATAATTCAGGCTGCTTTTTTGTTTTCACAGAGTAACAATAAACAAGTAATATCAAATAAAAATATACCTATATATTGGTATTGCCGAAACTAGGCATATCCTTTTACTTTGCATTATATAATTATCAAAAATTTTCATACAATGCCAAGAATAGGAATTTACTACGGTTCAACTACCGGAAATACACAGGAAGTAGCGGAAGAAATCGCAAAAAAACTTAGCGTCGACAAAGCCGACCTGCACGATGTAGCAAAAGCAAATGCAGACTATGCAGCATACGATGTTGTATTGTTCGGATCACCAACGCTGGGGTTCGGCGACCTGCAAGACGATTGGGAAGACTACATCGGCAAAGTTAAAGGTGCAGACCTTAACGGTAAAACAGTAGCCTTGTTCGGTTGTGGAGACTCTTCGTCATACAGTGATACCTTTGGCGATGCTATCGGAAAAATATATCAGACAATAAAAGGTAAAGGCTGCAAACTTGTAGGTCAGGTAAGCACCGACGGATATACTTATGACGACTCGGAAGCTGTAGTAGACGGAAAATTTGTAGGCCTGCTTATCGACAACGATAATGAATCGGATCTGACCGACGAAAGAATCGAAAACTGGATTGAAGAATTGAAGAAATCCATCTAAAGAAAATGATTGATATGCGCATCTTCTATCATCTTATTTACGAATACAAGAAAGGAGTACGAGACCTGATGCTCTGCACCCTGACTGCCGATACGGAAGAAAAAGTAAGATGGAAACTGGAACGAAACGCTATCAATTATAAAATACAAAAGCTGAAAAACGGTAATATCAACGTATTCTTCGGAAAAGATGAATGTATGCTAGTTGCCAACAGGATATGCGGCGAAAAAGCGCTCAATCTGCTGACACCGGAAGAAGACTTCATACTGGGAATACTGCTTGGATACAGTATCAGCGAACAATGCAACAGGTATTGCAAAAAACAAAAGATAAAAAGAGAAAGAAGTGAAAACAGACTTTGTTTAACATAACTTTTCTATTGATAGTTTTTAGTTGATCTTGGATCCCCGTAGACGTGACGTCAACGGGGATTTCTTTTCTGCAACAACAATATCCTGCAAAATCTGTTCTATATTTGTCAGCAAACTAAATAATCATCGTATGACAGACTTATTCGATATACGCCGCGACTTTGCATTGAAAACGCTCGATGAGCAGGATGTAACGCCTGATCCGATTGTATTCTTCGAGCAATGGTTCAATGAAGCGATACAGGCCGAAGCCTTAGAGCCTAATGCCATGAATCTGGCTACTGCCACACCTGACGGGAGGCCATCATCCCGCATCGTTCTGCTAAAACAGATAAAGCCTGAAGGATTTGTGTTTTTCACCAATTACGACAGCAAGAAAGGCATACAACTGGCTAATAATAAATATTGTGCACTGAACTTTGTATGGCACGAACTCGAAAGACAAGTGAGAATAGAAGGAACTGTATACAAGATACCGGATACCGAATCTGATTCATACTTTGAAGTACGCCCCGCAAAGAGCAAATTGGGGGCTTGGGCTTCTCCGCAAAGTGCGGTAATACCAAACAGGCAGTATCTGGAACAACTTGTCTTCGACTTCGAGAAAAGATTTGCAGGGAAACAGATACTTCGACCGTCTAACTGGGGAGGCTACATCGTAAAACCTTTTATGATCGAATTCTGGCAAGGACGCAAGAGTCGCCTGCACGACAGAATACGATACACCCTTACTAACGGCGAATGGAAGATTGAACGCTTAGCGCCATAGAAAAAGGGTAGATTTCCCCTACCCTTCCCGTTATTTAGCTCAGCTACTACCTTTTCTCTTTCTTCGTATTCTTATAAAAATATATGCCCCTATTGCCAGTATTATCCAAAATGGCCACAACCGGATAATCAATAAGAAAATACTAGCTAATGCCGACCAACCGCCACTCATAGCATCTACTATCTTACTACCATATCCCGGTTCGTATGAAGCAATGATTACATCATTACGCAACACCTGTTCCTTCGTTATTACCGGCTCCTGATATATTTCTATCTGAATAAGGCTGTACGCTATCTTATCATTCATATTATACTCCGATATCTTAGTCCTGTCAGCTTCTTCCATCGCATAGTCCAGCGATTCTTCGGCTGCAATAGCATCTTCGAGCTTACCACTTCGGGTAGAGATGGCATTCGATACACGCCTTTGCTTCTTTTCCAGACGTATCTTCTTTAATTCGTCAGCCATCAGTTGCGCCGTTACATCATCACCTTCTACTATACGATAGTCTATCACCACAGCCAGCGGAGCAATCTGGCGTAATGTAGAGTCCAGCAGGCTAAAGGATACACGCAGATCGAGCGTCGCCTGTAAATGATTGCGATATACGACATAAGCCGAGTCTTTCGATATATTTATCCATTGCGACTGTACATTGTTATTATTGATAGCCGATTTCAGTATTATCCCTTTATTCTTCAGCACTACATCTTCTATAATCTGAGTCGCCTTCGGCACATCCTTTACCCTGAATTTCAGACGAGCAGTCCTTACCAGCTTATGCACCCCGTCATCATTGAGTGTAGAAGCAGAAGATGTAGCTATAAAGTTAGGTACGGCAAGCGTAGGTGGCACGAACTTAACAGAATTAACAAAAGTAGGCTCCTCCGACTTCTCTTTCGAATCGACCTCATAAATAGCGGCCAACGCCTGATCGGCACTATTTTTCTCATCTTCTGCAGGAACACTCATCAGCGCATAAGCTTCATCCATAGCCTCTGATTTATTTGCCTTTCCACACGAAAATAGTACTGCAAATCCTAATGCAATAACTAAAAATGGTTTATTAATGTGTTTCATAATAATATTTGTTTAATTTTACCTTTTAGTTAATAGATACCTATAAATGGTTAATTCCATAAACTTCTGATAATATTAATTGTTTTACTAGCGAAAAGTAAGTTTTAATGAAAATCGATAAGACAAATGCTGTCCGGCTACTCGATAAAGAAAAAATAGAATATAAACTCATTCCCTACGAAGTAGATGAATCCGACCTAAGTGCAATACACGTGGCAGAACAGTTAAATGAGCCTGTAGAACAGCTATTTAAAACACTTGTACTCAAAGGTGACAAAACCGGATACTTCGTTTGCATCATACCAGGCGCAGAAGAATTAAATCTGAAAATGGCGGCAAAAGTCTCGGGCAATAAGAATTGCGACATGATTCCAATGAAAGACCTGTTGAATGTCACAGGATATATAAGAGGAGCATGTTCACCTATCGGCATGAAGAAGTTATTCCCCTCATATATTGACAAAAAGGTCGAAAACTACCCGCTCATATATATAAGTGCAGGCAAAAGAGGTTTACAAATTCAAATAAATCCTAAAGATTTAATACAAATTGTAAATATTAAAGTCGAAAATCTTACAGAATAGAGAAAAACAATGATAATACTCTGTATTTTAGTAAATTACAACAGTTTTAAGCCTTAAAAAACATGTTTAATGACATCATTTATTTTAACATCTTTATGAATAAAAAAGAAGATTATAAAAATAAATACATATACCTTTGTGTAAGTAACAATAGGCATTTTCTATATAAACAACAGTCGTAGTATTTACATATATCTGAAAAAGACGCGTATCTGTTGTAATTATGCCACCTGAAAGGATCGATGGGCATACTGCCCCGGAAAATAGTGACAACTAAAAAATTATTATACAAAATGGCCAAAATCAAAGGAACAGTAGTAGTTAATGAGGAGCGTTGCAAAGGATGTAACCTTTGCGTGGTTTCATGTCCTTGCGATGTGCTGGAACTTCAACCTCGAAATGTCAACCAGAAGGGTTATCATTATGTATATATGAAAGACCCTGACGCATGTATCGGATGTGCCAACTGTGGCTATGTATGCCCGGATGCATGCCTTACCGTGTATAAGAAAAAATTTGCATAAAAATATAAATAACGTATTGTACTGCTTCTAGCAGCAGCTATCCGCAATTCGTTTTTTTAATCAATCAACGCTTATGTCAGAAGAAATATTTTTAATGAAAGGCAATGAAGCCATTGCCCATGCCGCAATCAGGTATGGCGCAGATGGTTACTTTGGTTATCCTATCACCCCACAGTCGGAGATAATGGAGACACTGATGTGTGAAGCACCGTGGAAAACGACAGGAATGGTCGTGCTACAGGCCGAAAGCGAAACAGCCTCTATAAATATGGTATATGGTGGCGCAGGATGCGGAAAGGCTGTAATGACCTCGTCGTCGAGCCCCGGTATGAGTCTTATGCTCGAGGGAGTATCATATATAGCAGCGGGAGAACTTCCATGCCTGCTCGTAAATGTGATGCGTGGCGGTCCCGGATTGGGAACGATACAACCTTCACAAGCCGATTATTTCCAAGCCGTAAAAGGTGGAGGACACGGCGATTATAAGCTCATTACCCTTGCTCCGAGTTCGGTACAGGAAATGGCTGACTTCGTTACATTGGGCTTCGATCTGGCCTTCAAATATCAAACTCCTGCCATGATACTCACCGATGGTGTTATCGGGCAAATGATGGAGAAAGTTACTCTTCCTGCCTATAAGCGCAGAAGAACAGAGAAAGAGATCAGGGAACAATGTCCGTGGGCTACTTTAGGAAAGCCGGAAGGACATAAACCGAATATAATCACAACACTGGAGTTGGATTCTTACAAGATGGAGGTGAATAATCTACGCCTTCAGGCTAAGTATAAGATAATAGAAAAAGAACTGTGCCTGTATCAGGAAGTAAACTGTGAAGATGCAGACTACATATTTGTGGCATTCGGTTCAGCTGCCCGCATTTGTCAGAAAGCAATGGAACTGGCGCGTGCACAAGGCATCAAGGTTGGTCTTATACGTCCTATCACGTTGTGGCCTTTCCCCTCTGCCGTAATAAACAAATATGCCGATAAGGTGAAAGGAATATTGACTGTAGAGATGAATGCAGGGCAAATGGTAGAAGATGTACGTCTTGCTGTAAACGGAAAAGTAAAAGTCGAGCATTTCGGACGCTTGGGAGGTATAGTACCTACACCAAGTGAAGTTGTGGATGCCCTTGAATATAAATTTGGCCTTTAATTGGAGGCTGTTGTATTAAACTTTAAGTTAAAATCATTATGAGTACAAATATAATAGATCCGGCAAACCTTGTGTACGCAAAGCCCGAATTGATGAACGATACGGAAATGCACTATTGCCCCGGTTGTTCACATGGTGTAGTACACAAATTGATAGCTGAAATTATAGACGAAATGGGGCTGAGAGACAAAACTATCGGCGTAGCACCGGTAGGTTGTGCCGTATTCGCATACAGCTATCTCGATATAGACTGGCAAGAAGCTGCTCACGGACGCGCTCCGGCTGTTGCAACTGCCGTAAAACGACTATTACCTGAAAAAATGGTATTTACCTATCAGGGAGACGGTGACTTGGCCGCTATAGGCACAGCTGAAACCATCCATGCAGCCAATCGTGGCGAGAATATTGCCATCATCTTTATCAACAATGGTATATATGGTATGACAGGTGGACAGATGGCTCCTACGACTCTCAATAACATGAAGACATCGACAACTCCTAACGGACGCGATATTCATGAAAACGGTTATCCTTTGAAAATACTTGATCTGATGGCACAGCTCGAAGGTGTATGTCTGGCAACCCGCCAGAGTGTACATACCGCTGCATCGGTGAAGAAGGCCAAGCGAATGATTAAAAAGGCATTCGAGAACTCTATGGAGAATAAAGGTACATCTATTGTAGAAATAGTATCTACCTGTAGTTCGGGGTGGAAAATGACTCCTGCCGCGTCCAACGACTGGATGGTGGAGAATATGTTCCCTGTATATCCACTTGGAGACTTAAAAAACATCTAAAACCGGAAAAATATGACACAAGAAATTATAATAGCAGGTTTTGGCGGACAAGGTGTACTGTCGATGGGTAAAATTCTCGCCTATTCGGGATTGATGGAGAATAAGGAAGTATCGTGGTTCCCATCCTATGGACCGGAGCAACGTGGTGGTACGGCAAATGTGACTGTAATACTAAGTGACAGTCCGATCAGTTCACCGATAGTAAACGAATACGATATCGCTATCATACTCAATCAGCCTTCACTCGAAAAATTCGAGCCACATGTAAAACCGGGAGGTATATTGATATATGACCCTAACGGTTTTCAGCATCCACCGACACGAAAGGATATCTTTGTATATAAAATAGAAGCTGTAGATACTGCTACTATGATGCAGAATACAAAAGCATTCAACATGATCGTACTGGGTGGGCTTCTTAAAGTGAGTCCGATGGTAAAACTGGAAAACGTAATGCTGGGACTAAAGAAATCCCTGCCTGAACGTCATCACAAATTGCTGCCGATGAATGAGCAAGCCATTGTAAAAGGAATGGAAGTGATACAGGAAGTACAGAAGCCTAGCTAAAAGTAAAAGAATCATCATAGATATAAAAGCCTCAGATTATTGATCTGAGGCTTTTATTTTTATCTCATCTTAGTATCTTTACATAAACAAAAAAGACCTTACAGACTTAAAATATTAAGTTCTATAAGGTCTCTTTTATAATTGACTTTACTTATCTTCTTTTTTCAGCAGCGTAGAATTTAGCCTGAATATAGTCTAATTCATTTTCGATACGCATACGTTCTTTGATCAGATCATCCATGTTAGGATAAAGTACCGATAGTTGTCTCAAACCAACCTGATATATACAACCTCTGTACCATCTGTTTCTGATAACATCAAATGTAGAAGCATTGCTCAGCACCGGAGTAATATTTGCTACGGCAACCGGAGATTTTGATCTTGCCAGATATACGCTCAGATCGTCGAACGATACCCAGAACAAAGGATAGTGTTTACCTTTATCGAACAATACAGGACAAATATGAGTTACACGGGCGTCTCCCTTAAATGTTTTGATATCGAAATACCATCTTTCTTTAACCAGATAGTGTAGTATCTTACCCGAAGGTATATCTTCTTTCTTTACTACAACTGTATGGTTAGCACCTTCGGTAAAAGGAATAACACTTTCGTTCAGCGCTTCTCTTACATCCAATGCTTTTTCGTCTGTTACATCCGGTTGAGCTTCATACTTATACGCTTTTATCGTATTTGTGCTCATTAGGTTTATTATCAGAGAAAACAGATTTACACGGCTGTCTGTAGACTCGGTAGGATAGAAGAAAGTTTCGTTTCCTTCAACATCGCTAAGCTGTCTGTAGATCTCTCTCGACCAGATAGTAGATGAATAATCATTCATTGAGTTTTCCATAACGAAAAGCTCACGAGAAGAAATAGTTGAAGCCATGTCTTCTGCTGTATTTGTAACAACGTCAACCTCGTTCAATATTCTAGGCCCGTTATTTGCTGCGTTTTGTGCAGAAAGCGAACTTGTAACAAGCAATCCGCCAAGCATTAATGAAACTAAATATTTCATATGACAATTTTGTTTTTAAAGGATGTATGGAAACTTGCTGACATATTTGGCAAATAGTTATCCATGCTCGTTTTCATAATATCCTATTTTTGTGTTAATTAATTAATTCTTACATCCATCGAATAAAGATCTCTGTCTCCATCCGGCCCTCTGGCTTTTATACCTGTAATAATGATCTGCCCACCGCGTTGCATTCTGCGAATCTGATCGAGCTGACGATCCGAGAAGTTTGCTCCGTTTGACAGTTCCCGTGTAGCATTACCCATTGCATCCACATTCAGAGTAACAAAACTAAGAACCCTATATTGGATATCCAATACACCGTCATCTATAGATGCTTTCAGTTCTCTAGTATTCAATATAGTAGCTCTGGCTAAAGGTCCTTTTCTGAACTTTCTCAGATTACCATTCTGATCTGCATACTCAATATATGGTAGCGGATCGGGTAAGGCGCGTATACGGAACTCTTTGGTCGCGATCTGCTGGTTTACACCATTTACATTTGCTGATACGGAAATAATGAATTTTTTACCAATGTTGGCTGCTGCTGGTTGTGCTGTCCATATTCCTCCCGACTTAGGAGTCAATGATCCACCCTCTACAGCTCTGGCTGTTACATTACTTGTTGCCACTCCCGGAACGGATATGCTGACATCATTTCCTATGCCTACATAAAGTACATCCATCAGTAGTGGCGCTATAGTAGCCATTGGTTCCATTACGGTATATTTCTGAGTGAACTCTCTCCGTAAAGGATTACCCAATCGATCCATCAGTTCTATATAACCGCTAAATTCAAAATTACCGGGTGTTCCAACACCAAATTCATATAAGCCGTTTTTTTCTTTCGGCAACTCTTTGCCGTTTATAACGATTCGGGGACGTTGAGTAGTATCTACAGCAGCCATTATTATATTGGCTTTGTAAGTTGTTCCTCTCATTACCATATTGGACTGAGGAACAACATAGGCACTCAGGTTGTTTACCCGAAGGTCTTTCATATCAATATTCTGAGCTATGACGTTCAATACCTCTCCTTCTGCCTGTCTTACATTTGCCTGTAATTCCGACAAAAAGGTGATTGCTGCTATACTCGGCATTCTTTCAAATGATGCCTGTAGCCATGTTTTTCCGTCTTTTTTAGCTCTTGCTGATGGCTCTGTCGATAAAGTACGTCTTACAATGTCCTGCTTTGCACTATCTGTAATGTGTTTCAGCACACTTTCACGGTACTCATCAATATCCCTTTTCAGCTTATTCCCCTGTCCTCCGACCGGAGATATTATTACATCGGTAGATGCGTCTATATTATCTTTCGATTCCAGATTGTTTATATCTGCATCCTTACCGTCTGACTTTTGTGCTATTTTTAGTTTTAGCGACTGAATGTAATTGAATAAAGAATCGGTTTCAGTTTTCAGTCTTTTTGCATCATTGAAAAATTCTCCAACCTTTTTCGCATTACTATTATTTGCAGCCTCAATATCAGCGTATATGCGATTATTACGGTCTTCGGCTACTTTAATAGTTTCCTGAAGATTGTCATTAATCAATACAAAACCATCCAAGACTTCTGTCGATACATTTAGAGCAAGCATAGCAATGAAAACCAGATACATCAGATTTATCATCTTCTGCCGCGTCATTTGCCCTTTACTTAATGCCATCAGTTATCCTTTTTTTAATTTCTAATAAACAGAGATTTCTCCGCATTAGAAATTATTATGGTTCATATTGTTGTTATTTGTTGTCATAGCCTGTAATAAACGGGCATATACATTGTTCAATGCTTCTATATGCCTTGTCATTTTTGCAGACTCTTCCTTAAACATATAACTATCGCCTATAGCTCCATCATACAGACCTTTCATCCGTTGCAAGCTATCGTTTATATATCTGATGGCTGACATTTGTTCTGTTATAGTTTGTAACTGGCTATTGAACACATCGTTCAGTCCACTTACATTCTGGTTCAATGTCGCCAGATTATCTGCAAAACCCTGAGTTTCGGTAACATGCTTATAAGCACCCAATAGTTTTTGGGCTGCTTCATTCAACGACTGTATAGTATTTGAGAAGTCATCTAAGTTTTGAGCAGTATTAGACAGGCTCTGAGCATATTCCGGTGTTACATTACCACTTACTGCGGCAACCGCTCCCATTCCTGAAGCTGGTGGCACTACGGTCTGACCGCCCGAAACAGGTGTACTAACTGTAGAACCGGTTTTTGGAACCCCTGTAGATGCAGCAACGTTCCCGCTACCTGCAACACTTCCGCCTCCGGCATAACCGCCGCCTCCGCCACCGACAACAACGACCTGACCTGATCCTCCGACTTTACTTCTACCTTTTTCTGTATCGGATGTTGTCACTACTGTGTCAGAACCAACAATAGCCGAAGTACTGGATACTCCGCTACCTACAATTACATCACCGTTTCCTCCGGCACCGACTGCACTCGTACTTGTTGTGTAGTCGAATCCGGCAGCAATAAATACCAACACTTCTATGATCATACCTACAGGTAACACAATGTTACCTATGGGCCAATGCATAATCTTAAACAATGCTCCGGCAATAACTACAGCTGCACCCCAACTGTATAGAACATTAAATAATATCTGTCCTTTTCTACTGGCCAGCAAAAGCCTAAAATTATGCATTTTCTTTCCCATCGTAATTCCTTCTCTTTATAAAAATCCCACAATACTAATACAACGTATAATATCGGTATTTAGTATTATTTGATTCTACCTTTTTGGTCTACGCCCCAAGATCTAACGCATCTGAATCCGATGAACGAGCGTCCTTTATCCTGGAATTCAACCGATCTGTCTCCCGATCTTACAGTAGCATCTTTCCATGATCCGCCTTTGATAATCTTACGTTTCAAGATAGCAGGATCAGATAATACTGCTCTGTAGCTGAAATCCGGATTAGCTTCGTCAGCCATACGGTCTACAGATTCTGTAAATGTAGTAGTTGTCCATTCAGCCATATTTCCAGCCATGTCATACAGGCCGAAACGGTTAGGCAGGAATGTAGCAACCGGAGATACTAAGTCTTTCAGGTCTTTTGATGCTCTGAAGTTTGCGTGAGCAAGACCGTCTGTAGTATGAGTCTGATTTGAGTACCAAGGGTAATCAAGTTCTGAGCGACCATTTCTGGCAGCAAACTCCCACTCGGCTTCTGTAGGCAATCTATAGCCTTCAAAACCATCTTTTTCACATTTACCTTCCGACAGATAACGATCTGTACGCCAAGCACAATAAGCATCTGCAGCTTCCCAAGAAACACCTGCTACAGGGAAATTATTATAGCCTTCAGCTGTGAAATAATGTTGTGTATATTGTTCGCTTTTCGCATTCGCAAAGTCAGTCATCCAGCTCATTACGTCAGGATATACATTTACAATATATGTATTGGTAAAGTCAACTCTGTCTCCATGAGAATTTCTTGACAACGTTTCACGAATAACGTCTCCTCTCATGTTTACATAAGCTGTATCTTTAGTTATCACCATTGATTTGGCAACTCCTTCTTTAAGCTTTCCTAAGAATGCATAATAGCTTTTAGAATCGAACCACTCATATTTGTAATTCAAAGCAGATACGATCAAACCACTCTTATCGGCAGCATAAGGATTTCCACCCATTACACTATTGATAGCAGCCGCTTCTTTAGCAGAAGGGTTTTTCCAAGGAATAGATTTACCCCAGTTCAGGCGTTGTATTGTTTGTCCGTCTTTAGTGCGAACTGTTTGTTTATATGAAGCATCACCGCCAAAAGCAGGATCTGCCATTCTTTCTCTTACTATCGAGTCGCGCACCCAATATACGAATTCACGATATTGACCATTTGTCACTTCTGTTTCATCCATCCAGAAAGGACTTACTGCAACCAGTTTACGAGGAACCGAGTCACCCCATAGAGGATCGATACCTGTACCCATTTCTATATTACCTCCCGGTATCAGCAACATCTTATCGCAAGCGCGAGCTACGTTATATGGCATAAGCAAGCGAGTTTCGATAGCCGGGTCGATATATTTCGGATTACCGAATTTATATGAAATACCCATTGTAGCCTGAGCCATACCGTTAGAGTTCATATCGCCTTTTTGACCGTCGAATGTATCGTCTATCAGGATAACTCTACCTTCTGCATATAACTGCCAGTTTCTGGTAAAGTTAAATCCAAGATTCACACCTCCGCTACCTCCGAAGAATGTACCGGCAAGGTTACCGTTATGAGCTAGACGCTGATATACACCAACTCCGACAAACGGATTGATCTCAAACTTACGGTTAGGTTTATAACCTGTCAACAGGTTCAAGAGGTTTACCATTGCATCTCCCGAAACGCTAAAATAGCGCAAGTGCTGCATATAATATTTCTCATTCGGCCCCCAGCCTACAGGACGATAAATTGGCTCTCCGGATGCGTCTACGGCTTCACGCACGTAATCTACACCTTCTTTCCAACCCATATAGTCCCATTGCGGGTCTTTAGTTAGCATACCTACCTGAGAAGCATCTGATCCTTGTTTCCAATATGTGGTATATATTCCGCTCCATCCGTCGTTGTAGCCATGCAAACTACCTCCGGAAATCTGCGCTCGGAGTGAAATGATATTACTCATCCGGCGTCCGATAGATAATGTAGGAGCTACAGTCACACGACTCCAGAAGTTAGTTCTGTTGCCGGGAACACCATTATCATCTTCCCCAAAATACATTTGAGCACCACCACCGATGGAGATAAACCACAGCGGATCTTTTAATAGATATTCATTCCTCGAAGGAACGGAATACTGCACAGAACTTTCTGTCTGGGCATAGGACACTATTGATACACAGAGCAATAGCAGTGAAGTTAGTAAAGTCTTTTTGTTCATATGTTTCGTATCAGTTATAATAACTATATATCAGGTGTGGCAAAGATAATATATATTTTTCTAATAATTAATATTTTTACATATTAAATATAACAAATTTAGATTTAACTATCAGGCTATAATAAGGGATTCAACGAATAAGGGAGATGAAACACAGATGTTCCACCTCCCTTTATTTAGTTAAAAAATCTACAAAATGTTAGAATTAATTCTGCAATTCTGATGATTCGTCAAATTTATCAAAAGTCTCAGCCGCCATACGCGTATAACTCTTATAGCGCCACATTGCATTATTCTGAGCAGCCTGATACAGTTCAGATGCCTCAGACGGGTTCGATTTCTGAAGTGATGTATAACGAACCTCGTTACCCAAGAAGTCTTGGAACTTAGACCAATCCGGCTCTTTGCTGTCCATTGTAAACGGATTCTTGCCTTCTTCTTCCAACATTGGGTTGTAACGCCACAGGTGCCAGTATCCGCAAGCAACTGCTGCTTTTTCTTCGTCCTGAGCATGTCCCATCCCTTTTCTCAGGCCATGGCTGATACAAGGAGAGTATGCAATTACCAATGATGGGCCTTTGTACTCTTCTGCTTCTTTAATGGCTTTCAGGCATTGTCCCTGATTAGCACCCATAGCAACCTGTGCTACATATACATAACCATAAGTAGTAGCAATCATACCAAGGTCTTTCTTACGGATCTTCTTACCTGCAGCGGCAAATTTAGCTACAGCAGCTACCGGAGTAGATTTAGAAGACTGTCCTCCTGTGTTAGAGTAAACCTCTGTATCGAGTACGAGAATATTTACATCTTCGCCGGAAGCGATCACATGATCGAGACCACCAAAACCTATATCGTATGCCCAACCGTCACCACCGAATATCCAGATAGAACGTTTGATGATATATTGCTTCAAAGAATAGATTTCCTTGCAGTAATCGCAATTTACTCTCTCTTTCTCAAGCAACGGCATGATCTGAGCATGAAGTTCTTTTGTTTTTTCAGACTCATCTTTGTTAGCAATCCATTCTTTATATAATGCTTTCAGTTCTGGAGAACATTTATCGCAGTCCTGAGCCTGAGTCATCAGCTTAACCAGACGGTCACGCATTGTGATGTTTGCCAAAGCATAACCAAGACCGAATTCTGCATTATCTTCAAACAGTGAGTTAGCCCAAGCCGGACCTTTACCTTCTTCGTTCTTACGGTAAGGTGTAGAAGGTGCTGAACCACCATAGATAGATGTACAACCTGTTGCATTGGCAATCAGCATACGGTCACCGAACAACTGGGTTACAAGCTTGATATACGGAGTTTCACCACAACCGGAACAAGCGCCTGAAAACTCGAACAAAGGTGTTGCAAACTGAGAGTTTTTCACATTCAGTTTAACATCGACCAAGTGAGCCTTGCTTGTTACATTCTTGATCATGAAATCCCAATTATTTTGCTCTGGGAACTGAGTTCCTATTTCAACCATCTTAAGGGCAGAGTTGCCTTTTTTACCCGGACAGATATCGGCACAGTTACCACAACCAAGACAGTCAAGCACATCCACCTGTATGCGGAATGCCATACCATCGAATTGTTTTCCTTGTGCTTTCAGCAATTCTACATCCTGAGGGGCTTTTGATTGCTCTGTAGCATCCAGCACAAACGGACGGATAGTAGCGTGAGGACAAACATAAGCACATTGGTTACACTGAATACAGTTTTCGGCTTCCCATACAGGAACGAACGCAGCAACACCACGTTTTTCATATTCAGTAGTTCCGTGATCCCATGTACCGTCTTCGCGACCTACGAATACCGATACCGGAAGGTCGTATCCACGCTGAGCATTTACCGGACGAACTACTTGCTTGATAAAGTCCGGAGCATCGTCTTCTTCTGGTTTTCCAACCACAATATTTGCCCATTCTGCAGGAACCGGCACTTTTTCAAGTTCGATACCACGATCAACGGCAGCATAGTTCTTATTGATAACATCTTCACCTTTACGTCCATAAGACTTAACGATGAATTTCTTCATCTGCTCTACTGCTAAATCAAAAGGAATAACATTTGAGATTTTGAAGAAAGCCGATTGAAGAATTGTATTTGTACGGCCACCAAGACCAATTTCAGTAGCAATCTTAGTTGCATTAATAATATAGAAATTGATATTGTTTACAGCCAGATATTTCTTCACGTGATCAGGCAGGTAGTTACCTACTTCGTCTGCGCTCCATACCGAGTTCAACAGGAATGTACCGTTTTTCTTCAAACCTTTAGTTACATCATACAGATGAAGGTATGCAGGAACGTGACATGCCACAAAGTTAGGTGTATTCACCAAATATGTGGAACGGATAGGATTGTCACCAAAACGAAGGTGGGAAGCAGTGAAACCTCCTGATTTCTTGGAGTCGTAAGCAAAATATGCCTGACAATATTTATCTGTATTGTCACCGATAATCTTAACGGTGTTCTTGTTAGCACCTACAGTACCGTCAGAACCCAATCCATAGAACTTAGCCTCGTAAGTAGTATCGTCTACAGATACTTCTTCTTTCATCGGAAGCGACTTAAATGTTACATCATCCACGATACCGATTGTGAAATCATTCTTAGGAAGATTCATCGCCAGATTTTCATATACCGACATGATCTGTGCAGGTGTTGTATCTTTTGAAGAAAGACCGTAAATACCACCAACAATAGTCGGAGCATTTTCTTTTCCGAAGAAACAGTCTCTTACATCCATATATAATGGCTGACCAAGCGATCCCGGTTCTTTTGTACGATCGAGTACTGCGATTCTCTTAGCTGTTTTAGGTATAGCAGCCATAAATGCTTCTGCCTTGAACGGACGGTAAAGGTGAACAGCCACCAAACCAACTTTCTCGCCTTTAGCATTCAGATAGTCGACAGTTTCTTTGATAGCTTCTGTTACCGAACCCATTGCAATGATTACACGGTCAGCATCTTCTGCTCCGTAATAGTCGAACAGTCCGTACTTGCGTCCTGTGATCCTGGTTATTTCAGCCAGATATTTTTCTACGATCTCAGGCACTGCATCATAAAACTTATTAGCAGCCTCACGCGACTGGAAATAAATATCGTCGTTCTGAGCTGTACCGCGAGTTACAGGATTTTCAGGATTCAACGCTCTTTCGCGGAATTCCTTGATAGCATCCCAGTTTATCAACGGGAGCAGGTCTTCCTGAGTCATTTCTTCTACTTTCTGAATTTCGTGTGATGTACGGAATCCGTCGAAGATATTCATAAATGGAATACGGGCATCCAGTGTTGCCAAATGAGGAACAGCAGAAAGATCCATTACTTCCTGTACCGATCCGGAGAAGAACATAGCAAAGCCTGTCTGACGGGCAGCCATCACGTCCTGATGGTCTCCGAAGATAGACAATGCCTGTGCCGCCAATGCACGTGCCGAAATATGGAAAACGCTAGGAAGAAGCTCTCCTGCGATTTTATACATATTAGGGATCATTAATAACAACCCTTGTGAAGCTGTATATGTAGTTGTCAATGCACCTGCCTGTAACGAACCGTGAACAGCTCCTGCTGCACCGGCTTCAGACTGCATTTCCTGTACCCTTAGTACTTCGCCGAATATATTTTTGCGACCGGCTGCCGCCCATTCATCAACATACTCTGCCATAGTTGATGACGGTGTGATAGGATAGATCGAAGCCACTTCGCTAAACATATATGAAATATGTGCCGCAGCCTGATTACCATCACATGTCAGGAATTTTTTTTGTTTAGCCATACCTTTTTGTAATAGTTGATTATCTTATTAAAATTTACTTTATAATTTGATCGGTCTTAAAAACGGAAGTCTTATTCGACCGGAATATTCTTTTTAGTACAGGAAGCCAAATAGCCAGAGCGGAATAACATTCTTCTCTCCTATCTCCATATTACCTACTGCATAATACAACTCCGATTTAATCTTACCCCTGTTCTTCTTCCCTTCTATTTTAAATTTAGACCTTTTATCATCTTTCAGAACAATGAATATTCCGGCTTTCGATCCTTTCTTCAGTTTACAGTCGCTATGATGAATCTGATTATAGAAAAAAGTCTCACGCAATGCCTGATCTTCAATAGGTCCCATCTTTAGCGGGAACATTAGATTTGTATTGTGCATATAAACCAGTTCCGGTTTTTTCGGAAATTCCTCATCTTCCCTGTACAACATATTTATCAGTCGTGCACTGCGCAGATATTCCATATAGTTGGTCACTGTAGCCCTCGATATTTCACAATCTATGCTCAACTGACTGATATTGGGTTTACCCGGAGATGATAAGGACAACAAGTACAACAGTTTACGCAACTTTGGCAAGTAAGACATCTCTATCTGCTTGATAGACAAAACATCTACCTCCAACATCATATTTACTGTCTTAAGCAGATTTTCCGAAAAGTTCCTTTTTTCTAAGAAAAACGGATAGTATCCATGATGCATATATGACCAGAAATGTTCCAGCGGATCTATATGCGAACAGATATCTTCTGCTATTTTTTGATGATTCTCTATTATTTCGTCTAGTGTATATGATCTAAAGTCTTTGTTTAACAGGATATTTAGAAATTCGCGGTATGAAAAGCCTCTCAGATTGTAAACAGAAACAACTGAGGACAATTCTTCATCTTCACCGAGTTTCATTACTGTAGATCCCGTAAACACTATTTTTAGTTGTGGAAACAAGTCATGGCATTCTCTGAGTTCTCTCGACCAATCCGGGTATTTATATACCTGATCGAGTAATAATGTCTTACCTCCCCTGTCTACAAATTCTTTAGCAAAACTGGTAATTGTTCTTACCGTAAAATAGAATTGATTCAGGTTGATGTAAAGACAATCTCTCTTATCCAGATCAAAGAATTCTTTTGCGTACTGAAGTAAGAAAGATGTTTTGCCGACTCCTCTGGTTCCTTTTATTCCTATCAGCCGATGAGACCAGTCTATCTGCTTCATCAACAAGCGTGGAATAACTCCATCTAAATGTTCGACTAAATACCTATGCGTTCTAAAAAATGATTCCACTAGTAAAAACCTCGTTTAAACTCGACGAAGATACTTATTTTTTTACGTTGTTGCAATGTCTGCTTAGCAATTTTAATCATTTTTTATCAAAAATAGTACTGGAAAAGCAAAAAAAGGAGCAATAGCGGACAACCGAATCAAATATGGATTTATCGGTTATATGGTTCAGATGCTCTCAGTACAGATTGAAAAATCCGGATAAAACACTCATTTATAGTACTTCTGATAGATCTTGGTATATTCCTTTGTCTTTTTCACTTCTTTGATCCAAACATTCAGGGAATCCAACAAAATCGGAGATTTCTCACTTACAGCCCACGCTTCGAGATGGGTGAATCCAATAAGTGTAGAATAATCTATTTCGGGTATCGAACGGGCAACTCTGGCAGCAACAATTTCATCGCAAACGGCATAGTCTATTTCTTTAGCCGCAACCATCATAGCCAGTTGCTCCTGCCCGTAGGTTGGATCTTCTTTCACAAAAATGGTGTCTCCAATTTCGTGCGACAAATTTCTGATGCGCAATATTGCTGGTGAATTCTGCGGAACATATAATGTCTTCTTTGCCAGGTTAAGGTGGCTTCGCAATGGCTCTGAACCATCGTTATACTCTTTCTTTCGTTGAATCAGTACCTGTCTGTTTTGTGCAACAGACTCAGTAAAGCGCAATGAGGCTCTCAACTCGGATGTTACGGGTATATTCCGCGCCATTACATCATACTTCCCTTTTTTCAGACCTTCTATACTTTTATCGAGATTGGATTCAAGCAATATCTCTATTTCAAACGGAATATGCGATTTCAGAAGTTGAATAAGATCATAATTGAAACCTGCGATAGTATCGCCCGACACATAATATCCGACCGAATTGTAATCGGTAACAATATGCAGTACACCGTCTTCTTCTATCTGAGACAGGTCTTTAGGCGAAGAATTGCCTCTGAGAAGAAAAAAGGATATTACAGCCAATATAATAATAAGTGCTAAAATTATAATGAAAATTCTTTTCTTCGACATATCCCTTAGTTATTGAACTGCCACGAAATTCCTAATTTAAAGCCACGAGGATTGATCGGGTAACGATACAAAGAGAAGGATTCTGCATTCCCCATACCATCGGCCACATTGTACATCATCATAAAGAAGCGTGTATATTTCAGATGCAGGTTCAGGTACGCATTCACTATAGGGAAATTTCCGATTTCCATATTCTTCTGGTTATAAAACTGCATAGTGAGCGGCTCATAACCCGGCATATAGTATCTTGAATGGTAATGTACATCGGCGCCAAGCTGCAGAGTAAGCACTTTTGCAATCTTAGTTGTTATATATATATTGGAATACAAACTCAGTGTAGGCAAAGGTATTACATCTTTATCACCTGTTACCTGATACACAACCTGATTGTCCCAATGGAAAATCCCTGCCTGAAAATCCTGATCGAGTCTGAGAGATACAACCTGTACACTGCCCGATTTCTGGTGAGCTAAACCATCAGCACCGAAGTAGATGTAATCGGTTACATTCTCCACACCTCCGCTCAGTTTTGTTCTGGAAAAAGAAAACTCGGGAAAAATAATTTCTCCGCCAACATATACTCTCTGCGTATTATTAAAATCTTCGTTCCAGTTCCAGTATTTAGATGAAAAGTTGCGTTGGAAATAACTCGGACTAATGCCTTTGGCATAAGCATTCGCTTTAGCCGATATATTTTTACCCCACAGGCTGAACATGGTGGTCACTTCTCCTTCGAGCTTATAATCACTATTCAGTAAATCTAATTCTCCCGAAGCACGGTATCTCAGGTATTTCCCCTTTTCTTTTGATAATACCCCCCCGATAGTCAAAGCATCGTCACTCTCCCGTGTATGCAAGCCGGGAAGTCCTCCCGGACGTGAATATTTCCGCATATCATATTCAATGAAAGCTGTCAAACCAAACTTTGTCCACTTGCGAAATCCTTCATTCATAGCGAGAGCCAATGTATTCTTGAAGGAATAATAGGCCATATAGTCGTCAATATTACCACTATACTTATCCTGATAAACAATTCCCCCATCGGCATTCTCTGTCGGTGTAGGAGTATAGAGATTATCCAAGCCGCTATATCCGGAAGTTATACTTCTGCGCTGATCGGTGTAGTGTGTCGTTAATATGGCACTGGCAAGAGGAATATAGTCTTTCTTTTTACGCAGACCTGTTACGCTATCGTTTATGGCATATTCTTCCATATCATTACCCAGATCGTAGCGGTTGGTAACATAGAGGTGACGTCCGCGTATTTTATTACGTGTATCCTGCATCCGTGTTGGAATATCCAGTGTATTACCAGTATAAGCCACAGCGTCCGGATTGAGGATATAAGTTGAATCTGCGATACCACCGTTTTCCAAAATAGTAAAGTTATTGTTATGGAAGAAGGCGTGCATCTTATATTTATCTCCTATGTAACTGGCATAGAAGTCATAACTTATTCCCTTATTGGATTGTGAGTTATAAAATCCGCGTGAGTAAATATAATCGAAATCGAAACCTACATTCAGCTTTTTGCCCATATTCATTGACAACTCACCCTGAAAGCGTTGTTCCTGTCTTTCACCGCCTCCTCCACTTTGATATTTGATATTGGAATAAGGCACTTTAGTATTAAGGAACAGCTGATCTTCCGGATCTTTACGCCACAGGTATAAACCATCCAGAAACATGAACCGTGAAGACTCAGGACGCTCAAAAAATATTTTAGATTGGGCAGGTGAACCGACATTCCCCAGATACCCCATAGCGACTCCGGCACCGTCTACCAGCGTAGTATTGTGAAAGTTCTGCATCATTGTATCGCGAGGCAGAAATACACGTTCACCCAAACGTGGAGTTATTTTCCACGCATAAATATTAGGCACGGCATTTTTGACCGTATCTATTATATTTTTCCCTGTTGGGAAGTTTATAGAATCAAGATGCAGGGAGTCGGTACCCGCAACAGGAGGTGACGAACGTTGAACTCCAGGCCTGTCCTGAGCACTTACAGCCAGAAAAGACATGGAAAACAAGAAAGCTGCCAGTATATATTTTTTCATCGGTGCAAACTTACACAAAAAATGAAAATTGAGACGTTAATGTTTCCTTAAAAACAGGAGAGAAGGCTATTTATTGTATTTAAACCTGCATCTTTCACTAAATCACTCCTTTGGTAGACGGTAGTTCATAGTTGAATATATCCCTCTTTTTAGCCATTTTCAGAGCACGGGCCATCGCTTTGAATATTCCTTCGATCTTGTGATGTTCGTTTGTGCCTTCAGCCTTAATGTTGAGATTCATTTTTGCCGAATCACTTAATGACTTGAAGAAATGCAGAAACATCTCGGTAGGCATATCCCCCACTTTCTCGCGGTGAAACTCGGCATCCCATACAAGCCATGGGCGACCACCGAAGTCGAGTACAGCAGAGCACAGGCAATCGTCCATAGGCAAACTGTATCCGTATCGTTCTATACCGCGCTTATCGCCAAATGCTTTATGTAGTGCTTCGCCCAGAGCAATAGCTGTATCTTCTATCGTATGATGCTCGTCGACATTCAGGTCACCTTTTACTTTAATGGTAAGATCTATACCGGAATGTTTTCCTATCTGTTCGAGCATGTGATCGAAAAATCCGAGTCCGGTAGAGATATCGCAATTACCCTTACCATCAAGATTCAGAGCGACATATATATCGGTTTCTTTCGTTGTTCGTTTGATTTCTGCTTTTCGCTCTCCGGCAAAAAGGAACTCACTTATAACGTTCCAATCCGTAGTTTGCAGCGCACAAACACTTTTCAGGTCGTCCGGCACATCCATATCTTCTCTCAAGAAAATGGCTTTACAACCCAGATTTTTTGCTAATTCTACATCTGTCATCCGATCGCCTATCACAAAAGAGCCAACCATATCATATTCTTCCGTCATATATTTACCAAGCATACCCGTACGGGGCTTGCGGGTAGGTGCATTATCTTCCGGAAAACTGCGGTCAATAAGTGTATCATCAAATGTTATACCTTCTCCTTGTAATGTTTTCAACATCAGATTGTGAGCAGGCCAGAATGTATGTTCGGGAAAAGATGATGTACCTAAACCGTCCTGATTGGTAACCATTACAAACTCAAAATCGAGATTCTTGCGGATAAAATACAGGTTACGGATTACTTTAGGATAAAACTCCAGTTTCTCGAAGCTATCCAGTTGATAATCAACCGGTGGCTCTATAACCAGTGTTCCATCACGGTCTATAAATAATGCTCTTTTTTTCATTTTATTATTTAATATCGTCTCATAAACTTTTTCTAACTATTCCTCTCACATGGAATAATATTATCTTGAATAACAGCATACTTTTTGATAAACTTGTCTACTGTATTTCGCATAATATGCCCTACCGAATTTGTTGCTGAAACCTCAAAGATAGTGGAATCGATACGAATAGCGTTATACGGCATCTTAGCATATACAACCTCGTAGAAATATGACTCTTCCTCTTTCTTCATAGCATCATGAAACTCCTTACAATGTATATCAATAACTGATTGAGCTTTTTCTACATCAGAAAAACGAAATGCGGCAATGGCGACACTCATCTGATTTATCGTTTTATCTACAAACAACAGATACCTGAACTCTTTTAAATCCTTGTGACCGGATAAATTCAAATTATCGAACCATGGTTGCCGGCGGTCTAAAGTATCAATATAAAAATTAACAGGCCATTTCTTACATTCCTCTAAAAACATCGCTTTAAAGTCGTCAATAATAAGGCTATCCCTGTCAACCTTCGCTACCTGTGGTGCGATCAAAATCGAATCTGATTCCTGCACTTTATTCACATTTTGATTGTTACTATTCTTACAGGAAGTAATGAACAACAAAAGTACAGCGAATATGTATAGTTTGCATTTCATATTTATAGTCTAAAGAGACTGCAAAGTTTCAATCAGTGTCTTATTCTCCTCATCTGTACCCACTGTTATACGCAGGCAGCCTGCACATAGTGAAACTGAGTTACGATTACGGACAATCACTCCTTTGTCAGCCAACTGTTTATAAAGACCATTGGCATCGGCAACCTTTACCAACAAGAAGTTAGCATCAGTTGGATATATTTTCTCAACAAAAGGTAATTTTGGCAATTCTGCTTTCAGGTAATCACGTCCTTTTAGTAAGATGGAAATCCATTCTTTTCTCAATTCCAGTTTATCCAACTCTTCGTTGACAAAATTTTGCGTAAGTATATTTACATTGTAAGGATATTTTACCTTGTTAAATAACTTTATAATATCCGGCGATGCAAATGCCATACCCAAACGGACAGCGGCCAATCCCCAAGCTTTAGAGAAAGTTTGCAGGACAATCAGATTGGGATATTTATCCAGATCGCCCAGCCAAGTGGCTTCGGAAGCAAAATCGATATAAGCCTCATCGACAATTACAATACCGTCGAATGAATTGAGTATTTTTTCTATTTCTTTCCTGTTCAGTAAATTTCCGGTCGGATTGTTCGGCGAGCAGAGGAACACGATCTTCGTATTACTATCTGTTTTCTCCAGAAGTGCTTGTGCATCCAGATCGAAGCTTTTATTCAACAACACTTTGCGATATTCTACATCATTCACATCGGCACATACCTGATACATACCATAAGTAGGATCGATGGCAACAATATTATCGGTACGCGGTTCGCAGAAGATACGTATAACGAGGTCGATAGGCTCATCGCTGCCATTCCCCAGAAATATTTTCTCCGGTTCAACATCTTTTACTTTAGCTATTTTTTCTTTCAGCTTCCATTGCAACGGGTCAGGATAACGATTGTACCGGCTATTCAGCGGGTTCTCATTCGCATCAAGAAAGACAGATGCCTCGCCTTTAAATTCATCGCGTGCCGACGAATAGGCTTTCATATTCCAGACGTTTTTGCGTACTAATTGTTGTAGGTTCATTTATTTAACAGGATATATTCTATATAAAATTCATGCTGAACAGACAGGTTTTTTAAAAGAAAAACACCTTATCTATTTCAGCATGATAATTCTATGATTTTTCTTTACAATTCAATTTTCACACCCAATAGTTTATAAAACTCCCTGAGTATTGCCGGATGTCCCGGCCATGCAGGCGATGTTGTCAGATTTGCGTCTGTCACGGCTTCTGTTGCAGGAATGTCTTTATAGTTTCCTCCGGCCAGTGTAACTTCCGGTCCGACTGCTACATAACAGGTCAGTGTTCTGCCCTTTACTACATTGGCTGCCGTAAGGATTTGTATTCCATGACAGATAGCTGCAACAGGCAGATTCTTATCAAAGAAATATCTGGTGTATTCTATTACTTTAGGATCGAGACGTATATATTCGGGAGCGCGCCCACCGGTAATATAAAGTCCGGCATAATCTTCTAGTTTCACACTATCGAAACTCTTATTGAGTGTGAAATTGTGCCCGCGCAATTCGACATAGGTCTGAAAACCTACAAAATCGTGAATAGCGGTAGCAATCTGCTCGCCGGCCTTTTTGCCGGGACAAACTACGTCTACATTAAATCCTACACTTACCAATGCCTGATATGGCACCATCAATTCATAATCTTCGACAAAGTCGCCTGCCAACATCAATATTCTTTTACCCATAATTGAAACAGATTTTAGAAATTCAACATTCAGTTAACTCTTTAAATGTAGTGATAATTGTTAAAATCCGGAATCCTTTTACCGGAAAAATATTTAACAGCCTCTCTACTATTGCTTTTCGTAGGTAGTGACCACAAATATAATCAACGGCTCGTCTCCAGTGTTGATAATGGAATGATAGTTATTATCGCCCTGTATAGAGGTCACATTTCCTTTTTTCAGATCAAATTTGCGTGTGATCTTATCCAAACCCTCACGCTCGATGTATTCACCTTGTCCGTGCACTAATACATAAAGTTCCTGTTCCTTCTTACTGCCATGCTCGTGGAAGCCTGCCTGATCACCTTTGTTAAGCAGCACCATGTATGTGCCGATACGGTTGTTCACAAGTTCTCCTTTTTCAAATATTGAAAGCATATACACTACACCATTGCCATCGTACATCGGATCGCGTTTCTCTATATCTATAACCGTACGTTGCGGCTTACCGAAAGGAGTCAATGTGATATCAACATATTTTGATACAGTTTCTAATACTTGCTTTTTCTCGTTTTCCATATTTTTATTTTAATCGTTTCATCATTTTGTAATGAGGAATATTTACTTCCGTAAATTCATCACCTATTGTTTTATAGTCATACTTCTTATAAAAACCGACTGCAACTTTTCTCGCATTAAGAATAATCTCTTCAAATCCTTCTTTTGTTGCCACATATTCGGCAAAAGACAACATTGCCGTACCAAGTCCTGCTTTTTGCTCTCCGCTATCCACTGCCATCTGACGGAGTTTTACGACACGCTCATCTACAGGGGTAAGAATACAACAGGCTACCATCTTGTGTGTGCGCGGCAAATACAATACTAAAAGTATATCGTCCTTATCTTTCTCCAAATCCTGTTCGGTGAAAGTCAGTCCTAACGGCTCTCTTAGAATTCGAGAGCGAAGAGCTACCATTTCTTCATAGGCAGTGCTCTTATATTTTATGATTTGTGGTGTCAGCATCCTTTCAGTCTTAAAGTTACTGCATTCTTATGTGCAAACAATTCCTCATTTTCAGCCATGATTTCGATTGCCGGCCCCAGATTCTTTATTCCCTGCTTTGTGATTCGCTGGAATGTGATCTTTTTAACAAAGCTATCCAGATTGACTCCACTATATGCCTTAGCATATCCGTTGGTAGGCAATGTGTGATTTGTACCAGAGGCATAGTCGCCGGCACTCTCCGGTGTATAGTTTCCTAAAAATACAGAGCCTGCATTTACAATCTGATCGGCAATATCCATATAGTCAGCCGTTTCTATTATCAGATGTTCAGGAGCATACTGATTGGTTATGTCTATTACTTCCTGCTCGTCTCTTAACAGAACTAGCTTACTGTTCTGCAAAGCTTTTTCTGCAATTTCGCGGCGAGGGAGTTCAAACAGTTGCTTCTCTATCTCATGCAGTACTTCCGAAATAAACGGTTCACTTGTGGTAGTAAGTATAACCTGACTATCCACTCCATGTTCTGCCTGCGACAACAGGTCGGCAGCTACAAACTGCGGAATGGATGTTTCATCAGCTATCACCTGCACTTCAGATGGCCCTGCCGGCATGTCGATAGCAACATCTTTAAGGCTTACCAGCTGCTTGGCTGCCATGACATACTGATTACCCGGCCCGAATATTTTATAAACCTGAGGTATTGCATCTGTTCCATAAGCCATTGCGCCGATTGCCTGCACTCCGCCTGCTTTAAATATTTGGTTTACACCTGCCTCTTTTGCAGCAAACAGTATTGCCGGATGGATTTTTCCTTCCTTATTTGGTGGCGAACAGAGAATGATCTCCTTGCAATCTGCAATTTTTGCAGGAACGGCCAACATCAGGACTGTAGAGAACAAGGGTGCTGTACCTCCGGGTATATACAGCCCGACCTTTTCTATGCCAACAGCTTTTTGCCAGCAGCTTACACCCTGAGTTGTCTCTATCTTCTTCGTTTCTAACTGCTGACTGCGGTGAAATATCTCGATATTTTGTTTCGCCTGACGGATAGCGGCTTTTAACTCTTCTGAAACAAGCTTTTCAGATTCTTCTATTTCTGCCTGAGATACAACGAGAGAGGAAAGTCTTACTTTATCGAATTTTTCCTCATATTCCAGAATGGCCTCATCCCCTCTCACTTTTACATCAGCTAGTATTTTGCCGACTGTATCGTTTAATGAAGAGGTATCGAAAGTCGGACGTGTGAGAATATTCTTCCAATCCTTGCGTTCGGGGTATATTATAATCTGCATATTCTTGATCTGCTAGTATTTATTTTAGATATTCCTTTTTCAGCAAACTATAAACAGCAATATCGGTATAAACATTATCGACTAACAGCTCTCCTTCACGTTCGATACCTTCAATCTGAAATCCTAGTTTTTCAGGAATCTTCCTGCTTTTTTTATTATCGATGGCGACCTTGATCTGTACACGATTCATGCCCATTTCGGTAAAGGCATGTTCAATCAGTTTTTCTACCGACTGTATCATAATTCCCTTTCCCTGTGCATACTGAGAGATCCAATAACCAATCTCCGTTTTGTGATTATCGGAATCTGTATCTTTAAAGCCTATGAGACCGACAAACTGTTCTTTGTAGTAAATGGTGAATTGTTTGTCCGCCGTCTGTAGAACATATTTCACATAGTTTTCCGTATCTTCGGCACCTTTGGTAGTGTCTACAAAGGGCAACCACTCGCGCATATAATCGCGCTCACTATCCAGTGTATTGAATATCTTAAAGATATCGTCTACCGATAAGGGGTATAACACGATATCATCCGATACTTGTATCATAATATCATTTTTTCTATTGGTAATACAATTATTCCTTCTGCGCCGGAAGCTTTTAGCTTGCTTATTACTTCCCAGAAGCGTTTGTCTTCCACTACCGACTGCACAGAGCACCAGCCTTTTGTAGCCAATGCCGTAACGGTAGGACTGCGCATTCCCGGCAAGATATCAAATATTTCGTCAAGTTTATCTTCCGGTGCATTCAAAAGTACATATTTTTTTCCTTCAGCATTCTGTACTGCTTCTATTCTGAATATAAGTTCTTCGAGGATTGCCCTTTTTTCTTGCGGCAGATTAGGGGTAGCGATCAGTACTGCTTCGGATTGCATTACTACTTCTACTTCCTTTAGACGGTTGCTGACCAGTGTTCCACCCGAGCTGACAATGTCGAAAATAGCATCTGAAAGACCTATGCTGGGTGATATTTCTACCGAACCAGTTATGATGTGAATATCTGAGCTGATATTCTGCTCTTTAAGGTATTTATTTAAAATGTGTGGATAAGATGTCGCTATCTTTTTTCCGTTGAACCATTCTATACC
The DNA here is from genome assembly GCA_040395895.1 of Dysgonomonas hofstadii. Classification (GTDB taxonomy): domain Bacteria; phylum Bacteroidota; class Bacteroidia; order Bacteroidales; family Dysgonomonadaceae; genus Dysgonomonas; species Dysgonomonas hofstadii_A. The sequence continues at coordinate 95,789 of JBEBPN010000003.1, read as the reverse complement.
TTCGTATTTTTCATCTTTGGGTATGGCAAGCGATAAGCGACACTTACTAAAGCCAAGCCGTTTTATGATGTCGGCTACTTCTTCTTTTTCTTTCAACTCATTCTCTCCTACTACACCGATGTCAGCCACGCCTGTTGCTACAGCTTGTGGTATATCGTCATCTCTCAGGAAGAGTATTTCGACCGGAAAATCTTTAGCAGGAATAAGCAATGTTCGCTTTATATTATTCAACCGGATACCGGCTTCCTGTAAAAGTGCCATTGTTTCTTCAAATAGTCTGCCTTTAGACTGAACTGCAATTCTTAGTACCATAGTATATTAGTTTTATATTTTTACAAAAAAATAAGAGCCTACCTGTACAGGTAAGCTCTTTCTATATTTTTGCAGACACACATCAATATATGTTACTTACCATATGGCAGTAAAATAAAATGATGATGATGCACTGTATTGTTCATTTTTATAACTTTTATAACAACAAAAGTATATAATAATTGATACAATACAAACTTTATGGTACTTTTTCTTTAAAAAATATTATTTCCGTTTTGCATCTCTCCCCCGATGCTGCTCTTCGTGACGCTTCAATGCAGCTTCTTTAAACTTGAGATCTGCACTCCGGTATTTTTCTATCTTTTCGGCAGGCAACACTTTGCTGAACTTCTGGAAATACTCCATTTGCAATTTAGCATCTTGTTGTTCGGCTTCGAGATTTGTCTGGGTTATTTTCTGATAATCGGCATCTGTCTTGTTCTCTTTCCGTCTCAGGTCGCGGGTCTTCGTACGCGCATTTCTGTATATTTCGAATTTCTTAGTCGTAAATTCGGCTTCGAGCGGTATAAATTCCTTTATCTCCTTTTCGGTCAGATTCAGTTCTTTTTTCAGATATTCACTTTTTTCTTTTTTCAGGGTTTCTATATCGAAACGTCCTTTTCTAGGTTTATCCTGAGCTGCTGCTGAAAAAGTAAGACATATTAATGCTAAAATCAGGATAGCTTTTATTTTCATATGAACCTTTCTCTTTAATTATTATATAACATTTCCTTATACTTTGCCTTCACTACTTCGTTTTCCAAGAATGAGTAATAAAAATCTTCTTCTTCGGATGAAGCGATTCCGGATGTAGACACTGTTGCCGGAATAGAGTCAGGATCAGACTGACTGCCCTGATCGAGGATTCCGGTGAGGAAGAGAATACCGACAAATGCAGCTGCTACAGCTGTCCATGGAATCACCTTTTTCCACAATGGCACGATCTTCGCTGTCTTAATCTCTTTAGCAGGAAGTTTCTCCATTATTTCAGCATTAAAGTTCTGAAAATAATTTTCAGGTACTTTAAATGGATTTTTGTTTTTGTCTAAGTTATCCAACATAATCACTACTTCTTTAGTTCTTCTATCTGTAATATAGACTATAATAATTGAAAAAGGTTTAATGTTCTACTGATAAAAATTCTTCTATCTTTTTTACAGCATGATGATATGATGCTTTCAATGCGCCTACTGATGTTTCCAATATCTCCGACATTTCTTCGTATTTCATTTCATCAAAATATTTCAGATTGAATACAATACGCTGTTTCTCGGGAAGTGTCAGAATCGCTTTTTGTAGTTTCAGCTGTGCCTCATCCCCATCAAAATATTCATCCCCTTCGAGACGTGATACCAGATATGTATCTGCATCGTCGATTGATATATTATTTGCTGTTTTCTGCTTGTTCAAGAATGTAATGGCTTCATTTATCGCAATACGATAAAGCCATGTGGAAAGTTTAGAATCGCCCCGAAAATTTTCTATACTGGTCCAGATTTTTATAAATGTATTTTGAAGAACATCATTAGCATCGTCATGGCTCAATACGATTTTACGTATCTGCCAATACAGAGGCTCGCTGAATTCTTTTACCAGCTCCGAAAATGCAGCCTGCTGCGTTTTCGGGTCGGCAAGCCCTGCAATTAATTTATTCTCTGCTTCTTGTGTCATTTATTATTTATTCATCTAAATCGGAATCATCACCAAAATCGGCTTCTTCATCATCACCACTACCTTGTCCGTGCTCGAACCATTCGATAAAGTTATCGACCTGTGTCTTATGATTATCCCACCAAGCCAATGATTCGGGGAAATACGATACACTCACATAACGGCAATATGTTTCAAAATGTCCCGAACCCAATATTTCATCATATGTTGGCACAAAGAAGTACCACAGCAAACCGCTCTGGGTATCATTCTGCATTTGTCCCAATGTGAAGAATATTTGTTTAGAAGCCTCTACGAAATATTTATACTGAGAAGCTGCATCCGTAGCTGTGGTTCTTCTTTTCTTCAGTAGTTCATATAGCTGTTTTCTGTCCACTCCATCTTCGGGAGTTAATTTATCCGGTTCTTTATCCAGATTAGCGGTAATGATATCATACATTTCGCCAAAGGCATCTTTAGACCGCTCTGTATTGGGTTCTAGCAGCAAAAAGAAATGAAAAGCGTAAAAACCTTGTGCCCATCGTCCCAAATCGTTGAGTGCATAGCCATACAACAGAAAAGCACTGGCATGTGTCGCATCTATTTCTATGGCCTTGCGCAAGTGCTGCACTGCCATCTTATTGTCTTTATTGTTGAAATAGCATAGCCCCAGATTGAAATGCAGAAGGTATTCGTCTCCGCACTTTTCGAGGGCTTCGTTGAGCAACTTGATAGCATCGCCCATTTTATTCTGATTGGCCAGCGCTGTTCCTTTTACGATATAGGCATCCATCAGCAGGGGTTGAAAGTTTGCCGATATAACCAGTGAACTGAGTTTCGTCGCCATATTGTAATCTTTCAGCTGAAGGTAGGATAAAGACATTTCGTAAACGGCCGACATGGAAGACGGATTCACTTTTAGTGCCTCTTCGTAGCTTGCAATAGCGTCTTTATAACGCCCTTTATCGTGTAAAGCAACTCCTTGTCTGATCAGTTTTTCGGATGAGGGTTGTGCATAAACAGTTAAAGTTGTGAATAATAAGAAAAATATAATCAGGTAATTTTTCATGCAACAAAGAATTTTTGAAACTACAAAAGTAAGAAAATTGTCTAAATAAGCGACTTTTCTTTTATTTCTTTGACTTTTTTAAAGATCGTAGGTTTAAAGTGAATGTCTAAAACACAACAAATAAAGATAGAGAGTAGTATATTAATTTTAGAATCCTCTGTTTTTCAAATCCGAAACAATATCTATATACGTTTCAATTACATCGAAACCCTTATAATTTCCCCGTGTGATATCTATCATATCGCCATGTGAAATACCTCTGCGCTTCTTGTTCTCGAAGACGCCCCGAAACTCTCCCCACCGGGCTGAATCCAACGTAACGAGACCGTCATTCTTCTTATCATGTAAACACATTATCAGATAGGGAACGGACAGCAAACTGTGGCTAAAACAGTTTTTCATCAGAGACATGTAGCTTTGATAAAACACTCCATCCTGATCGGGGGTATTTTCATTAAATTCAACAGAATACTCTTTTGTCAGTTGGCGTGTTGCTGTATAGAAATCAGGATTTTCATCACCAATTTTCAGAAAATATTTATCGAAAAATTTTGCAACAGACCGGTATAGTTTATCTGAAACATGCTTATTTCCATAATCGGCTAAAGCACTACCCTGATGTGGTGTCGAAATAGTGGTCAGAGAGGCTACATACTCACCCATACCAAGTGTACTTATCGCATATCTGGCATCGAGTCCTCCTTTAGAATGACCGATGATATTTACTTTTTCGCAACCTGTAACTTCAACTATATCCAATATTTTTTCTTTGATCATTTGCCCGTTACCCTCTATTGTACCAAATGCCTGCTGATGTCCGTAATAGACGCTAGCTCCGTTCTTTACCAGATTTTTGGGTATGCGCCCCCAGTAATTTATATAGCTGTAATCGCGGAAGCCAACTCCATGCAACATTAGTAACGGGTATTTAGTCTCACAAACCGATGAATCTTTACGCACGTTTTCGTTATAGGCCTTGTTGCACGCGTGGTCGTATTCATTAGATGCTATACGGCATAAATACATGATAACGAATATATTTACAACGGGAATCCAAATGAGGCAACAGACTACAATACGTCTGACAATACGTAACCTTGTAGAAAATATAAGTATTCTGTAAAATCCGTTCAGAAATGTCAATAGTATGAGTGCAAAAGCCAATATGCTATTGTTGCGGAATGTATCGGCAGAAATAGGGAAAGTGGGATTAAACTGATAATAAGAAAACAATAATATCAGTTGGGCTACAAGAAGGACTAGAGATAAGATCAAGAGGGATCTGCCCTGATAGACTACCTTTACTCTCGTTGTCACTTCTTTATCTGTGGAGCAGGGAATCACTTGTATTCTTAACCATATATACAGGGATAAGAAAATAAGTAACGAACATCCTAAAAAACCAAATGAAATGTCTTCAGCGGAAGTCCATGCCTTTATAAGAGAAATATATAAAATACTATTAACGGCACAGAATATCAGCAAGAAAGATAGTGCTTTCTTATTGAGAATCTTTCGGGATATATCCAATATTATAATTGAGGATACAAACAAAAAGCAAAGGATGTGTATAGCTATACTCAAATAATCTAATGTTATTTATTAAAGATAAAATATCCAAAAAGTGAATCTAAAATCGGATTTGCGACAATTCATTCTTATCTACACACATTATCCCACAGTAATGCCTATTCAATAATTTTTCTATCTCTCTTCTGTTAACCGTTTCTTCACCCTCTCTCATCTTAAGATAATTATACAAAACCTGATCTTCTATTAAATTGCGAACCGTATCATAGCATAGAGTTCGACCAAATGTAAAAGCCAGATAAAAACCCAAAGTAGCTAAAGACATAACTATCAATCCAACAATGACAGAAGAAGATAAATTCAAAATCCCAATGAAGAACAGGGCCCTCAGAAATATCAGAAGGATACGATTCGGAGCCAATAAGTCCAGCCTAAATCCTAAATAATGTTCTAAAGCTTTAACCCGCCTTCTCCTTTTTCTTAAAGGAAAAACATCTTTTAGATTTGTCTCCGGTGTAAGTTGTTTTATATCAAAAGAACTCGTAGCCGAAACAAATCTTTTCAATTTATAAAACATGCGTAACGAAGTGCAAACAGAATCATCAGCTAATTGTATTTTACTAATTATTAGCTTGGTCAAATCATCAAAAGTATGTGTACCCAACAACTCATCTTCTTCAAATTTAATATTGAGCCCTTTTTCTATAAGCCACAATTCCTCGTCTATTTTGTCTTCTTCTAATTCTAATATTATCCGACCTGTTTTATTAACTTTCATAGCATACAATTATTTATAAAAATAAAACACCCAAATATAGTGTTTTATTGTAATATCCCAGAAACAACAAGAGCGCAAATCTATAGATCTACACTCCCGCTATATATTTATCTAACTCTTTCTTATTCTTTTACACAACGCACCGAAGCACCCATAGCTCTGGAAGATCTCTGATTTGACAACAATGTATAATCCATGAAATATAAATTAAATACGGTTTCTTCATCGACAAGAGCTGTGCCACACCAAACATCGCCTTGAGCACCCACATTTGTCAATTCTCCGGTTGTGGCAGATCGATATCCCGCTGCCGGATAATATCCTGCTTGCGGATCGGTAATTCCGGTACCTGCAACCATTGGTTGTGCCGCCATAGTAGCCCATGGAGAAGATGAACTCGGATTAGTAGTACTTGGCACACGCCATCCCGGCGGACATGGATCCGAAGCACCTTTTTCTCCATTTTCATTATCCCAGAGATAATCATTCTTATTGGCTTTGTCATCAGCATACCAGTCCTCACCAGCTGATAAGGTATACAGATACATTAAAGGATTGAAGATCGCATCTTCAATATGCCTATTATCGACAAGGGGTAAAGTTCTGGCATCAACTTTCGATATTGTAACGATGTTGTTATTTATATCATAGATTTCTTTTTCTTCGTTTCCTGTCGTTGTCGCCGAATTTGGAAACGGATCTTTCCTACCCCATTGATATATTAATCCTTTAGAATCTACAACACCTTTATCGATATACAGCGCCCCCAAGTTCCTATCCATAAATGTGTAACCATTAAAGTCGATCTGAGTAGCAGCCGGATCGTAATTGACAACCCAGATATGCCAGCTCCAACAAATTACACCTCCAACCTTTAATACAACGACAGCATTGCCTGCGTAGCCGGAAGAATTTGTTGTTATACGAATTTCCGATTGTAACCCCTGATTTCCGTGAGCAAGTTTTACTTCCGAAATTAAGTCTTTGCGATCCTGCCATAATAAATCTACTGAAAGATCGGTACCTTTTTCGGCCAGGTCGGTATTTAATCTCTGTTTCCAGACAGCATAAGCTTTTGATACCGGAAAATCCACTGTTCTTCCCGGATTTACAATATAACAATTCGATAATTTCAGTGCAGACGGATTATCAATATCTATAATCGGAGGCTCTATTGTCGGAATGGTATCGGTAGATGAGCCGCCCCCTCCACTACGAAGCGCAATCATATCCCACTGATCCCCATCCCAAAAGTAAAGCCCCGGATATATACTATCAGGTTCTGACCTTGTTATATTAAAAACAAAAAGTCCTACACTATTTCTTTTTTCATCATTATAGCCCGGATCTGTAGTCTCCATAAAGGGCTGTAAGGTCTTCAGATTTACTAGTCCAACACGGGGCAACAAAAAACCTCCTGTTTTACTGGTTATGTTGTTAGCATCAGCCGATTGATCTTTTATTTGCAGCAGTGCTGTCCTTGCCGGAGCTTCGCCCATACCAATAGTTACTTGCGACAAGACAGGGGTTGAAATAATACATGCTATTAGTGTTATAGCCAACTTTAAAAATTTATTCATTTTTGAGAACGTGAAGTGTTTATTAATAATAGTGTTACAGCATTATCGTTACTTTCTATTAAAAACACTTCTCTCTAGTATTTTGTTCTGGATTTATTGTTCATCTTTATATATAGAATATTGGCATCCGATTGAGTAATCAATAGTACACTTTTAGAGCGAATAATGTTACAATATATAAATTTTACCAAATGGCTTATAGAAAAATGATATTAGACAACTGTTTTTTAACGGAATATTTTTATTATTTTTGTTACAATCCGGAAATCAAGACTGAAACTAAAAAAGAATATCATAATGAAAAGTAAAACTTTTGACATAGAGATGATCAGGGATTTTTACGATTCTTATCCTGCGAAGGTAGAGAACGCAAAAAGAATACTGAGCCGTCCTTTAACCCTGAGTGAAAAAATATTATATGCCCACCTATCTCCCGATGAAAAGATAAAAAATTATGTAAGGGTTGTCGATTATGTCAACTTTGCCCCCGACAGGGTGGCCATGCAGGATGCAACGGCTCAGATGGCTTTGTTGCAGCTGATGAACTCGGGACGTACAAAGGTCGCCGTACCATCTACCGTACATTGCGACCACTTGATACAGGCTTATAAATCGGCAAAAGAAGACCTGAATACGGCAGAGGTTACAAACAAAGAAGTTTATGATTTCCTTAGTGCCGTGTCAGACAAGTTTGGAATCGGATTTTGGAAACCCGGAGCAGGCATCATCCATCAGGTAGTATTGGAAAACTACGCATTTCCGGGAGGAATGATGATAGGTACAGATTCGCATACGCCTAATGCCGGCGGACTGGGTATGATAGCCATCGGAGTAGGTGGAGCCGATGCGGTAGACGTAATGGCCGGAATGCCGTGGGAACTGAAAATGCCAAAACTGATCGGAGTAAAACTCACCGGAAAACTATCGGGATGGGCTTCTCCCAAAGATGTCATCTTAAAATTGGCAGGAATACTCACTGTAAAAGGAGGCACGAACGCAATAATAGAATATTTCGGTGAAGGAACAGCATCATTGTCGGCAACGGGAAAAGCCACAATATGTAATATGGGTGCTGAGGTAGGTGCTACAACATCTATATTCCCATACGATAAGAAATCGTCTGAATACCTGAAAATTACAGACAGAGAAGATGTAGCCGTATTAGCGGACAATATTTTGGAACAGCTGCAACCGGATGCTGAAATAGTAAACAATCCTCAAAAATACTTTGACGAGGTCATAGAAATAAATCTTTCGACACTCGAGCCTTATGTTAACGGCCCTTTCACACCCGATGCCGCACATCCGATTTCGGAATTTGCCAAAGTGGTGAAGGAAAAAGGTTATCCGCAACAAATGGAAGTGGGACTGATAGGTTCATGTACCAACTCGTCGTACGAAGACTTGTCGCGTGCCGTATCCATTGTACAGGATGCGAAGAATAAACATATAAAAGTAAAGGCGCAGTTTATTATCAATCCGGGATCGGAACAGGTACGCTATACTGCCGAAAGAGACGGTATTCTGCCTGTCTTTGAAGAAGCGGGCGCTACCATTATGGCAAATGCCTGTGGCCCGTGTATCGGACAATGGAAGCGTGAAAGCGAAAATCCTGACCGCCCTAACTCTATTGTAACTTCCTTCAACCGCAACTTTGCCAAAAGAAATGACGGTAATCCAAATACGCATGCTTTTGTTACATCGCCCGAAATAGTGGCAGCGCTAAGTATCGCCGGTGATCTCTGTTTCAATCCGATGACCGATACGCTTGTTAATGAAAACGGGGAAAAGGTAAAACTGCAAGAACCGAAGGGTTACGAATTGCCACCGAACGGCTATTCGATGGAAGACGCAGGCTATCAGGCTCCTGTCGCTGACGGCTCGGCTATAGAAATAAAAATAGCGCCGGATTCGCAACGCTTGCAAGAGCTGAGACCTTTTCCGGTATGGGATGGAAAAGACATTACGGAACAACCGTTATTAATAAAGGCAAAAGGAAAATGTACAACCGACCATATATCTATGGCAGGCCCTTGGTTACGTTTTCGCGGACATCTCGATAATATATCGGACAATATGCTGATAGGTGCAGTAAACGCATTCAACGATAAAACAAATGCCGTACTCGATACCGAAACGGGTGAATACATCGCCGTCCCTAAATTAGCACGTATGTTTAAAGCCAAAGGCTTGGGATCGGTAGTTGTAGCCGAAGAAAACTACGGTGAAGGATCGTCACGCGAGCATGCTGCTATGGAGCCACGTTTTCTGAATGTGAAAGCTATTCTTGTGAAATCGTTTGCCCGCATACACGAAACCAATCTGAAAAAACAGGGTATGCTGGCACTCACCTTTATTAATAAGGATGATTATGATAAAGTGCGCGAAGACGATAAAATCAGTATTCTTGGGCTGACCAATTTCACGCCGGGTAAGAATCTAACTATCGAACTGACTCATAAAGACGGGACGAAAGACCGTTTCGATGTAGCCCATACATACAATGAGCTGCAAATAGAATGGTTCCAGGCTGGTAGTGCGTTGAACTATATGAAAAGAAATTGATATAAGTCAGATTTAGTTAAAATTAAGTATTGTATGTAGGGGCGAATTGCATTCGCCTGAAAATCGGACAGGTGGGCGAATGCAATTCGCCCCTACACGCCAGAAACTTGAGTAAAGAATGTAAGGTTTTAGTCAAAAAAATATGAATATAAACATACAGCCCATAACAGAAGATGACTTTGAGGAGCTTGTTTCTCTCTTTCAGGAATTTGCCATATTTGAAAAATTACCGGATATGATGACTAACTCCATCAGTAAAATAAAAACAGAAAAAGAATACCTGAAAGGTTTTACAGCCCGTGATGAAAATGGTAGTCTGGCCGGATATGTAACTTACTTCTATGCTTATTATACTTGGGTGGGCAAGTCTTTGTATATGGACGATCTGTATGTAAGAGAAAAATACAGAGGTAATGGGATCGGCTCTTCGCTCATAAAAAAAGTAATAGCCTTAGCTGAAACTGAAAGCTGTAGCAGGCTACGCTGGCAGGTATCCAACTGGAACCAACCAGCTATAAGGTTTTATGAAAGTCTGGGCGCTGAGATAAACAAAACAGAAATGAACTGTGATTTAAAAACAAGTTAAATATGAAACAAGTTCTTTCTATTACAATTATATTGTCAGTATTCGTTTCATGCTACAAAACTGATAAAAAATTCACAAAGAAATTATGGAATGAAAGGGGAGAAGAACATTGGATTTATCCTCAGCGCAAGTATATAATAAAAGATTTAATGAGTAATTATTTAAAAGAAGGAGTTACTTATAGAGAGGTAAAAAATCTGTTAGGAGAGCCATTGAACGATATTGAATGGAATTATACAATTAGATATCGCATAGAAGAAGAATACAGATGGTATATTGACCCGATAAAGACAACGACTCTCAATATATATTTCAGTAGTGATTCTATTATCAATGGGGTTGAATTAATTGAGTGGAAAGAGCAAAACAAATAAAATAAATATACTATGGAGAGATTAAATAATAATGAAATAGTAAACCGTATATCGGACACCGTAAAAAATACATGCAGCATAGAGAATGAATTATTTCAAAAACATAATGTAAAACGCGGCCTGCGCAACGAAGATCACACAGGCGTAGTAGTAGGCCTCACCAAAGTGGGTGATGTAGTAGGATATGACCGCGACAAAAACGGCAATACGTTCCCCATCCCGGGCAGGCTGATGTATAGAGGTATCAGCCTCGAAGATATTGTTCGCGGAGCGCAAAAGGAAAACCGGCTCGGCTTTGAAGAGGTTGTATATCTTATCCTTTCGGGAAATCTGCCTGATAAAAAAGAATTGACCTATTTTTCCGATCTGTTGAGTAAAACGATGGATCTGAATCCGAAAATAGTGATGCACATTCTCGACCTTGTGGGTAACGACATTATGAATTACCTGTCGCGTTGTGTACTCGAATTATATACTTTCGATGAAGATCCGGACAATACAACACCCGAAAATCTGATAAAACAGTCACTGAATCTTATTGCAACTTTCCCTACCATAGTAGCTTATGCTCATAACGCACTAAGGCACAGTAAAGGCTTATCGCTGCACATCAGGCATCCGCAACCCGATCTGTCGCTTGCCGAAAATTTTCTGTATATGATGAAGGGACACCATTACACTCCGCTGGATGTAAAGATACTCGACCTGGCACTGATGGTACACGCCGATCACGGGGGAGGAAACAATTCTACGTTTACAGTACGCGTCACCAGTTCGGCAGGTACGGATACCTATTCGGCCATAGCTGCGGGTATCGGCTCCCTGAAAGGGCCTCTGCACGGAGGTGCAAACCTGAAAGTGGTGGATATGCTGAAAACCATTAAACGGAATGTGAAAAATTGGAAGAATGTAGATGAGGTGGATGCCTATATCCTTAAAATACTGAATAAGGAAGCTTATGACAAGACAGGCTTGTTTTATGGTATGGGGCATGCTATCTATACAATATCCGATCCGCGCACAGTGCTGCTGAAAGAGATGGCACGCGATCTGGCTATAGAGAAAGGACGCGAAGACGAGTTCAACTTTATGAGCCTGCTCGAAGAGCGCGCTATATACAACTTCATGGAGTTGAAAGGGAAAAACGTCAAAAAACAGGTATGTGCCAATGTAGATTTCTATTCGGGATTTGTATACGATATGATCGGGCTCCCACAGGAAATATTTACCCCGCTGTTTGCTATGGCACGTATTGTAGGATGGACTGCTCACCGCATCGAAGAACTTAATTTCAAACAAAAACGCATTATCCGTCCGGCATATAAAAATGCTTCAGAGATACGCGAATATACACCTATTAATAAAAGATAATGAAACAGCTTGTATTAATTATAGCAAGTATATATGGAATGCTCTCGGTAATACTGGGAGCATTCGGCGCTCATGCCTTCAAAACAATGTTGTCTCCCGAGAAGCTTATCAGCTTCGATACCGGAGTACGTTACCAGATGTACCATGCCATCGTACTGCTTATCATCGGGCTTACTTTATCGTTTACATCGTCTATCGAAAAATGGTCGGCAATATGTATCATCATCGGTGTTTTCCTGTTTTCTTTCAGTATTTATTTTCTGGCCTTTTCGGAATACTGGGGAGTCAACCTCCGTTTTCTGGGTCCGGTGACTCCTATTGGCGGCATGTTTATGATCACCGGATGGCTTTTGCTGGTGATATATTTCATAAAAATGAAATTAAATTAAATTTTATTTCCATTTTTTGTAACCAAACTGTACAAGACGTAGTCATACTTTATAAATACCAATAACTTAAAATATTTATAGAATGAGAACTTTTTTATACACAGCAGGCATCGCCTTGTTAATCCTAGCACTTCAGTCTTGTAATTTCAGATCGGTAAGGGGAAATGGAAATGTAACCGATAATGTTGTTAATATTACGGATTACGACCAGATCAAATTTAGCGGAGGGGCTACATTGGTCTACGAACAAAAAGCAGATACAACTCCTTATCTCCGTATAGAGGTAGATGAGAATATCTTTCCGCTTCTAGTTATCAAAAACGAGAATAACGAACTCTCTATCAGAAGCAAAGAGAATATAAGCCCTACAAAGTATAATATATACACAAATTCGTCCGGTCTGAGAAGTATTACAGCCAGTGGTTCTATCAAAGCACACCTGAAAGGTAAAGTTACTACCCCTGAATTTAATTTCCGTGTATCGGGAAGCGGTAATGTACAAGCTGATAGCATCATAAGCAATGTCATACGCTCCAGCGTTTCCGGTTCAGGAGATATTACACTGGTCGGTAAAGCAGGTTTTCTCGATAGTTCTATATCCGGAAGCGGTAAAGTTCAGGCTTTGTCTTTAGTAGCCGATACAGTAGAGTGCAGCGTATCAGGTAGTGGCAACTTCTTTGTACATGCCGAAAAATATCTCAAGGTGAGAGTATCGGGTAGCGGCGATGTAAAATACAAGGGCGATCCTAAGATCGATCAGTCTATCTCAGGTTCGGGAAAAGTTATTAAAGCTGATTAAATTATTTTCGGACAACTTTATCTATATATTTAAAGGGATCTCTAAGATCCCTTTTATGGAATAAGAGTCCATCTATCAAGAGAAACAACTTAAATTCTTAAACGTATGAAAACCATTCTATATATATTTAGCGCCATTACGCTAATATCTGTACTATACTCTTGTGACCCCGAAGCGGTAAGGGGAAATAAGAAAGTGAAGGAGTATGAAATTGATATAAAGGACTACAATAATTTTGCTTTCCAGATGAGAGGCAGTAAAATTGCGCATATAACCTATCAACAACGCACGGACACTGCTCCATATTTACGGATTGTAACTGATGAAAATATCTATGACCTGCTGGATATAGTATCGGACAGCACCGGTTTGTATGTAAAGGATAAGGTAAAAATCAATCCTTCCAGAATGGAGATCTATACAAATTCATCAGACTTACAAAAAATGGTTATCTCCGGTTATGCGAAAGTTTTATTAAAAGACAAACTGGAAACGCCACAATTATTACTTGAATTGTATGGTATGGGAGATGTTATCAACGACAGTATTATCTGTGATAAACTGGAATCGAAGGTTTTTGGCATGACAGATCTCATATTAACAGGGAAAGTGAATAAATTTGATGCTTATATAGCCGGAAAAAGCAAAATCGACGCATCAGCTCTGTATGCAGATTCCGTATCGTGTATAGGTGAAGGTATGGGCAGCTTCCTTGTGCATGCCGACAAGTATCTTAAAGCAAATATTTCCGGTATGGGAAAAGTGAACTATGCAGGAAATCCTGAAATAGACAAAGAGGTTTCGGGGCTTGGGAGCATCGAGAAGATTGACTGAAATATAATAAAAAAATGAAGGAACTAATTACGCAACTGTTAGTTCCTTCATTCTATATACTTAATGGATCTACACTATAAATACAGTGCATTATCCGTACCAAAACATTTACATTCCGACCTGAGTTCTGATGTACTCGTTGGCTTCGTCTTCAGTCAGGAAATACAGAAGCCCTTTAAACTCGAACGGAAATTTGTCGAATGGCAGGCTGAAGCGTTTTTTTTCGCACTCTAATGAAAAGTTCTCATAATTAGTAGCTGTATAATTATACACTTCATCAGGTTTGCTTATACGAAACAGCTTAATCGACAATCTACGGGGATCTACTCTATACAGGATATCCCCAACTTTTAAGGCATTTTTTGATTTCATCGCAATCTTACTTTAGGGAGTGGCACAAACACGGTGTATATAATATAATGCTAAAGATAGCCATTTTGTTGTGTGGAAACCAGTATTTTAACAAAAAAAAGCATACTGATTTTAACGAATCAGTTTCTACTTTCTATTTTCTATTTTTAAGCCAATAAACTATCAATGAATAAAAAAACTATGTATGCCTAACATCACACAACAGGACATTTAGCTAACAGATTTCCATTTATGCACACTTTGCATTTTTATGTGCATAAAATAAGTTTTTTTGCTTTATTAATTTCTTTGTCTTATAATTTAGTAGTACCTTTGCGCGGAACTAAATAATAACTTTTTATTCAGATAAAATCATGAATATTTCGCACATCGAACATTTAGGTATTGCTGTAAAAAGCATCGAAGAACAGCTTCCTTACTACGAAGGAGTTTTAGGTCTAAAATGCTATAGCATTGAGGTAGTAGAAGACCAAAAAGTTAAAACAGCATTTTTTAAAGTGGGTCAAACTAAGATCGAGCTTCTTGAGCCGACAAGCCCCGACAGCACAATCGCAAAATTTATAGAAAAAAGAGGAGAAGGTATCCACCACATTGCATGGTGTATCGAAGACGGAGTTGCTAACGCTCTGGCTGAAGTAGAAGCTAAAGGTGTTCAACTTATCGACAAAGCTCCACGCCGTGGTGCAGAAGGATTGGATATCGCGTTTCTACATCCGAAATCTACAGGCAGTGTACTAACTGAATTCTGTGAGACTCCTAAAAAATAAATAAGTATTGCAGTATTAGAGTTTACAAGTTTACTAGAAAACATTAATGTAATCGTAACATATGCCTAGACTCTAGTACACTAGTATACTTTTACGACTTTTAAACTAATAAAAAATATATTAAAATATGGGCCAACTTGAAAAAGTAAAAGAGCTTATGGAACTTCGCGCTAAAGCACGTCTTGGCGGAGGCGAAAAGAGAATCGAAGCTCAACATGCGAAAGGCAAATACACAGCACGCGAACGTATAGCAATATTGCTTGACGAAGGCAGTTTCGAAGAGTTCGATATGTTTGTAGAACACCGTAGTACAAACTTCGGAATGGACAAACAAAAGTTTCTTGGCGATGGTGTTGTTACCGGATGCGGAACTATCGACGGACGTCTTGTTTACATCTTCGCTCAGGATTTCACTGTTATCGGTGGATCACTATCCGAAACTATGGCATTGAAAATATGCAAAGTAATGGATATGGCAATGAAAGTAGGTGCACCAGTAATCGGTATTAACGACTCGGGTGGTGCACGTATCCAAGAGGGTGTAAATGCCCTGGCCGGATATGCTGAAATTTTCCAACGCAATATTCTTGCATCAGGGGTTATCCCTCAAATCTCCGGAATCTTCGGTCCTTGTGCCGGTGGAGCCGTTTATTCTCCAGCATTGACAGACTTCACGCTGATGACAGAAGGTACATCTTACATGTTCCTTACAGGCCCTAAAGTGGTGAAAACTGTAACAGGTGAAGACGTTACACAAGAAGAACTGGGTGGTGCAAGTGTACACACTACTAAATCAGGTGTAGCTCATTTTTCTGTATCAAACGAAGACGATGGTCTTGCACTTATCCGTCAGCTATATGGCTTCCTTCCTCAGAACAATATGGAAGAGGCTCCACGCAGAGAGTGTACTGACCCAATCGCAAGAATGGACGATCTGTTGAATGAAATCATCCCTGACAATCCGAACAAGCCATACGATATGTTTGAAGTTATCGGTGCTGTTATCGATAACGGAGAATTCCTTGAAGTACATGGCAACTACGCTAAAAACATTATCATCGGTTTTGCCCGCATGAACGGTCAGTCTGTAGGTATTGTGGCTAACCAGCCTAAATATCTTGCCGGTGTACTCGATATTAATGCTTCACGTAAGGCTGCACGTTTCGTGCGCTTCTGCGATGCTTTCAATATTCCTTTGGTAACGCTTGTCGATGTACCGGGATTCCTTCCGGGAACAGGACAGGAATACGGCGGTGTGATCACTCACGGTGCAAAACTTCTTTATGCTTATGGAGAAGCTACTGTGCCTAAGGTAACAGTTACACTTCGTAAATCTTACGGAGGTTCTCACATTGTGATGAGCTGTAAGCAACTTCGCGGAGATATCAACTACGCATGGCCAACTGCCGAAATCGCAGTAATGGGTGCTGATGGTGCTGCTGAAGTGCTTTACGCAAAAGAAATCAAAGAAGCAGAAAATCCTGCTGAAGCTCTTGCTGCTAAGAAAGAAGAATACAACAAATTGTTCTGTAATCCTTTCAACGCTGCACGCTATGGTTATATCGATGATGTTATCGAACCGCGTAACACTCGTTTCCGTGTAATCCGCGCTTTGGAGCAACTGAGAACTAAAAAGCAAGTGAATCCTTCTAAGAAGCATGATAACCTGCCTCTATAATATTTAAGTATTTAAGTTTATAAGTGTACTAGTTTACAAGGATCATTAAGGCTAGTAAACTAAATAACTAAAAACTAGTAAATTAAAAGAAAATGAGTGATCAGAATATATCAAAAGAAGTATTGGCTGCTATAGCATTGGCTATATATGACACGCAACATCAGCATGATATAGAAAGTAATGTACTGACTATAAAACATGTATCGAAAGACTATTTGCCTTGGGCCGATAAAAGGGAGTCTATGCTTCAAATGCCAGTAAGAAAATAAAATTCGGAAAATCATTATGAAACAATTCATATACAGAATCAACGGCCAAGAATATATAGTTGCCGTTAATAAAATGGAAGGTGACCTTGCAGAAGTTGCTGTGAACGGAACTAACTACAAGGTAGAACTAGTAAACAACGATGAGGAAGTTAGCCTTGTTAGCCGTCCGGCGGCAAAAGCTCCGGCTGCGACAACTGCTTCTGCTCCTAAAGCTACAACTCCTGCTCCGACAAAACCTGCGGGTGGCAGCGGTGCCGGCAGTGTAAAATCTCCTCTTCCGGGCATCATCATCGATGTGCTGGTGAATGAAGGTGATGAGGTAAAGAAAGGGCAAACTGTAGTTATGCTGGAAGCCATGAAAATGGAAAATGCTATACAGGCCACACAAGACGGAAAAATCACAGGTATACATGTATCTAAAGGTGATTCCGTACTTGAGGGTGTAGCACTTCTTACCATCGGATAATAAGTCGAAAAAAGATACTATATAAAACGTTGTATGATATATCATACAGCGTTTTTTCATACATACTCTTTTATAACTATGTTATTCATTTGTTTCTCGAAGATGTGCTGAAGCATCGCCAGTTCTTTCTTATAGATCGTCTTCTTTCGCTGCACAAAGTATAATGTATTCTCTAAGGGTGAGTATCCCTCCCATACAAGCTGAATACTACCCTCGTCTAACTGTTTCCGGCACAGGAAATCAGGAATAACGGCAAAACCTTCTCTGTCCGAAATACAGCGGATAATCGAATTCATATTCGGCACAATATGATTTGGCTTAAAGTCAGGTCTCTTATTGAAGTTATGTATCCAGAAGTTACGAAGATGCTCCATATCTCCGGTGGTTCCAAACCATAGCTGCCCATTGAGCCACGATTCTGCTTCATGTATACTATTGTCTTTTATTATATCCTTGAATTCCGATAGATCATTCTTAACTCCGGCAACAAGAATAATCCGCTCTTTCGAGAACGGGGTATATTGCAAATTGGATATATCTTCTTTTTGCGGTGAAATCACAAAATCGAGTAAACCTTTATCCAGATCATTCAGCATATCCTGATATGCACCGAATTTAGAGATCAGATTGAAAGGCAATTCACTGATAAAAGGTTCCAATACATACTGGAACGTTTCAAAACACATGCCTATGCTGACACTCGATTTATCAGAATCCGCATTTCTGAAAAAATGCTTTTCAGCCTCTTCCAGTTTATTCACTCCCTCAACTATCGAGTTGTACAGCATATGCCCATATTCGGTAGGAAGCATCTTGCGGGTTCCTCTGTCAAACAGTTTATTTCCCACATGCGCCTCTAATGAATTGAGATGCAGACTAACACCGGGTTGCGATATATAAAGCCTGTTAGCCGCAGAGGTCAGCGAGCCGGTTTCATATATTGCCTTAAATGTTCTGAGCCATTCTAAGTTTACCATAGTTTATTTATCATTATTATGATGCAAATATATAATTTATATTATTTTATTTATCAATAAAAAGGTTATAACTTTGCCAATAAATAATAAAATAACTTACAGTAATCAGAAAATTATGAAGAAAATACTTGTAATAAACGGTGCTCCTAAATTTGCACACTCAGGTGGAGAATTCAATAAAACATTGACTGCATGGACTATAAACTACTTTCGCCAACAAAGAGATACAGAGGTAAAATACACAGACATAAACAATGGGTATGATCCGATCGAAGAAGTAGAAAAATTTGTATGGGCAGACGTTATCATCTACCACACTCCTATCTGGTGGTTTGCAATGCCTAACGACTTTAAGAAATACTTCGATGAAGTACTTACCGAAGGACACCAGAAAGGTATCTATTTCAGTGACGGCAGACGCTCTGCAAACCCGACACGTAATTATGGTACAGGAGGCTTATTGCAAGGACGCAAATATATGCTGACAACAACATGGAACGCTCCGATAGAAGCGTTTACACTGGAAGATGAGTTTTTCCATCAACACAGTGTCGATGAAGGTGTCATGTTCGGGTTCCACCGCATGAATGCTTTTATCGGACTGAGTAAACTAGATAGTTTCCATTTTTACGATGTAATGAAAAATCCGAATATAGAGCAATCGGAGAAGAATTATCGGGCACATCTGGAAAAGATAAGCGAATCTATTTAAGGTATAGGTCTATAACATAAAGAAAGTCCGGAGCAAATACTCCGGACTTTTTTTATAACTTATATTGCTTATTACATCGAGCCTCGTGTAAATACTCTGTATTCCCAAGCTTTCAGGGTCTTAGGCAGGTTACCTACCAGTTTACCCGTGAAATAATCTGTATAATTATCCCGTCCGAGTGCATCATTGCTGGCATAGGTCAGATTCTTATCCGACAGGTTGAGCATCACCATTATTTCCTTTCCGGCTTTCTCTCTTGAGAAAATAAGTAGCTCCTTACCATAGTTCGTACTATAGCGTCTGAATTCTCCACCCATTTCTCCGGCACGAAGTGCAGGATGTGTATGTTTCAGTTCGTTCAGTTTCTTATAGAAGGTTGTAGTTGCATTGGCATTCCATGACGGAACCATATCTTTTTCAAAGAAAGACAAACGTTTCTTCAATCCCACTTCTTGTCCTGTATAGATCATCGGCATACCATTCAATGTATATGTCAATACAGCAAACGTTTCTACTGCTTTACCATAACGCTCAAACTCTGTTCCGTTCCAAGAATTCTCGTCATGGTTGGTAAGGAAATTCATTTTAAATCCATCCGGACATTTTATAGTATCCAGTTTTTGCAGATATGCAGCAATATCGTCAGCTGATTTTTCTCCTTTGTAAATATCAGCCATCATATGCATTAGTTCCCACGAATAATTGGCATCGAAAGCATGATCGAGCAGATCGTATTCTTCCGATTCGGCAAGCATAAACACAGGCTTGATACTGTCTAACGCAGGACGTACACTATTCCAAAAATCGGTAGGAACTTCATGTGCCATATCGCAACGATAACCGTCGATTCCGAAATCAGTTATCCAATATCTCAGTGCATCGGTCATAGCCGCACGCATTTCCTGATTGTCATAGTTCAACTCATAAGTATCTGTCCAGTCATATGGACTTTTCGGATTACCAGCTTCATCTTTTACATACCAGTCGGGATGCTCGGTTAACCAAACATTATCACCTCCGGTATGATTGGCTACCCAGTCGAGGATCACTTTGAAGCCCATTTCATGCGCTTTATCCACTACCCTCTTGAAATCTTCTTTAGTTCCGAATTCAGGATTTACTTCTTTATAGTTTTTCACCGCATAATAACTACCCAGAGTTCCTTTACGATTCTTCTCTGAGATAGGGTGTATCGGCATAAACCACAATACATCCACTCCCAGTTCTTTCAGTCGAGGCAAATGTTGCTCAAAAGCAGCAAAAGTACCTTCTTTTGTATATTGTCTTACATTCACTTCATAGATCACGGCATTGCGTGTCCAGTCTTCGTGCTTAACCGTACATTTCTCTTTGGGCTCATTTGTATCAGCCTGATTCTTCGGCTTGCATGAATAACTCAACAGAGCTATTGCTGCAATCGCCAATAACAACTTATTTTTCATATCACAAATATTTAGTTACAAGTCTAATATATCTCTGTAAAAAATGCTTTATTCTACACTTTCGGGCACAGGATCATGATTCCCATCTTGTACAAAGGCTACAGAAATCGCAGCAAGCAGCATCGATACACCTGCTACGATAAGCATTATAATAGAACTGCCCCCTGCCACATATTTCAATATCAACCCTCCGGTCAGTCCGGCAGCAATCTGAGGTATTGTTATAGTTGCATTGAAGATGCCCATATACACTCCCATTTTGCTAGCAGGCAAGGCTGCCGATAATATAGCATAAGGCATTGCCAGAATAGCAGCCCATGCGATACCCACGCCTAACATGGAGACAAGCAGCATATATTTATCATCAAAGAGATACATGGAAGCTAATCCTAACGCACCAAGAAACAGCGCAAAAGAATACACTTTCTTACGACCGAGCTTATCGGCTATTTTTGCCATGAATATAGAAAATACAACAGCAAAGATACCATATACACCACTCAATACTCCATTCCAGTTACCGGCATCATTATAGGCTTGTGATAACGGATCGGTAGTATGCCATACATTTTCGGCTATGCCGCCGATAGAATACACCCACATAAGGAAAAGGGCAAACCACGAAAAGAACTGTACAACAGCCAGTTGCAACATCGTCTTCGGTGTACTCTTCAGTATTTGCAGAAATGATTTTTTCTGTTTCTCATCCTCTGTTACATTATTATACTCCTCATATTCCTTTGGAGGATATTCTTTCACCCTAAAACTTGTCCACAAAACGGTAAGTAACAGGGCGGCTCCACCTATATAGAACGACCAGACGACCGATGGCGCAACTTTCTCACCTGCTTCGGGTATATTCTGTATACCTATCCATGTAAGCACAAATGGTAAAAAAGAGCCAATTACAGCGCCTACATTGGTAAGGAAACTCTGTGTGGAATAGCCCAGATTTCGTTGTTTATCATTTACCATATCGCCCACCAACGAACGGAAAGGTTGCATGGAGACATTAAACGCACAATCCATAAACAACAGCATACCTGCACCGAAGAATACCGGCGGCATAATAGCTGCAACAAATTCCGAGTTAGGCATAAAAAACATAGCAATAGCAGAAACAATAGCCCCACCCAGAATAAAAGGAATACGTCGCCCAAGCTTAGTCCATGTGCGGTCACTCGACATACCGATAATCGGCTGAACAATCAATCCAGCAATGGGTGCAGCCAGCCAGAACAAAGGTAAATGATGCGGATCGGCACCCAGAGCCGATAATATACGGCTTGTTTGCGAACTTTGTAATGAATATCCTATCTGAATACCAAGAAATCCGAAACTGAGGTTCCAGATTTGCCAGAAGGTGAGTGTTGGTTTTTGTTTCATGGTTATAGTATGTTTATAAACTTTTATCCGTTTTTAGTCAGGCAGCGGACGTGTTGTCTGACGCGGTATCAGCGATGTCTTTATTATCTTGTTTTTCCGCGATGTATTTTCCGGATTTTCTACCTTTTCCAATATAAGTGTCATTGCCTCCTCTCCCACTTTTATTGGATGCTGATCCATTGTAGTCAGCATAGGATCGGTGTCCTGCGATATATTGGAGTTTGAGAATCCGAATATCGAGATTTCCTCCGGCACTTTCAATCCAAGCTTTTTGGCAGCCAGCAATATTCCCGAAGCGGTATAATCATTCATTGCCATAAAAGCATCGGGACGATTTGGCTCCTGCAATATTTCCATAGCTCGATCGTATCCTAACTGCTTTGTATCGGCTATACGCATAAGGCTTTCGTCTACCGGCAAGTGATATTTCCGAAGTGCATCCAAGTAACCGTTCTTGCGGTTCTTCGATATTTCAAGATGTAAAGGTGCCGAGAAAAAGGCTATTCGCTTACAGCCTGTCTTTATCATGTATTCCACTGCTGTGAATGTACCCGAATAGTCATCGACAACAACTTTATCGCTATCTATACCCGTGCAAATACGATCGAAGAAAATGACAGGGATATCGTTATCCAGTAATTCCTGAAAATGATCGTACTTGGTTGTTGTCTTCGACTGGGAGATCAGCACGCCGCACACACGCGCTTTTATGAGCGTCTGCACATTGCGCACTTCCTTCTTGTAGTCTTCCAGTGACTGACAAACAATGACATGATAGTCTTTGTCTTCGGCCACAGTTTCCATTCCCGATAGTACACCAGAAAAGAAATGATTGGCCAGTTCGGGGACAATTACTCCAATAATATTGTTATGCTGGGTTCTCAGCCCCAAAGCCAACGCATTTGGCTTATACTTATGCTTTTTAGCATAGTCCTGAACCAATTTTCTTGTTTCAGGACTAATGTCTGGATTATCTTTCAGTGCCCTCGATACTGTAGAGGG
The DNA here is from genome assembly GCA_040395895.1 of Dysgonomonas hofstadii. Lineage (GTDB taxonomy): Bacteria > Bacteroidota > Bacteroidia > Bacteroidales > Dysgonomonadaceae > Dysgonomonas > Dysgonomonas hofstadii_A. The sequence continues at coordinate 72,881 of JBEBPN010000003.1, read as the reverse complement.
CGATATATTCAAGTCTTTTGCTATGTCTTTGATGGTAAGTGGTCCCTTTTTCATGGATTCCGATTTTGATTACCCTATAAAAGTAATCAAAATTCTAATATGAGAGCACTTCTCGGACTGATTGTTAGACTTGTTTCACTTAAGTTTACCGTATTTCCGCTAATTATATCTTTTGCCTGATTTTTTGGCAGAATTTCTTTATAGAATGACAGATCGATTGTTTTCTCACTATCTGATCCACTTAGCATTACAACAACTGATTTACCATTGTATTTACGTTCGTATACATAAACACCGTTCGTAGGAGCGAAATGCTTTAATGTACCTTTAGCAATGGCTTCGTTACCTTTACGCCAGTTCAGCAGTTTACGCATATAATCGAAAGCTTCATTCTGTGCAGCTGTACGCCCGTTTGCACTAAAGGCATTGACCTGATCGCCTGCCCATCCGCCGGGAAAATCGCGACGCAGATAACCATCGCCTTCGCTCTTATCGGCAGCCATCAGTATCTCCGTGCCGTAATATATCTCAGGGATTCCGCGAGTGGTAAACAAAAAGGCAAGAGCCTGCTTGTAACGGTTCAGATTAGATGTCTGTTCTATATTTCTGTAGAAACGTGATGTATCATGATTATCCAAGAATATCAACAGTTCGTGCGGATTTTCATAAATGAAGTCTTGTCCGAGATATTCGTATATGCAGGACATACCCAGATCCCATGTAGTTTCTTCATCGAATGCCTTATCCATTACCCCGTGCAACGGGAAGTCCATTACACAACGCAGATTTGAATTTCGCGGTGCTGCCAGCTTGCTGTCTTTTTGCCAGAATGCAATAGCAGCATTGTTATTCAACCACGTTTCGCCCACAATATTGAAATCGGGATATTCTTCTGTCACTTCTTTACACCAACGCGACATCATATCGAAATCGGCATAAGGATGCGTATCCTGACGAATACCATCGAGCCCGCTGTATTCGATCCACCAAATACTATTTTGTATCAGATATTTCGCTACATGGCGGTTGCGCTGATTCAGATCGGGCATCGACTCTACAAACCAACCGTCGATAGCCAGTTTCTTATCTGCTGCCGACACGTAAGGATCGTGCTGTGTTGTTGTTTTATAGGATGTTTGCACATATTTTTCAGGATAGTTGAACCAGTCTTTAGATGGTCTGTCGGTAAAGAAGAAGTGCTCGCTACCGCAATGGTTGAAGATCATATCCATCACAATCTTCATTCCCTTAGCATGTGCTTTGTCTACCAGGTCTACAAATTCCTGATTAGACCCGAAACGACGGTCTACCTTATAATAGTCTGTTGTAGCATATCCATGATATGAACCTTCGGGCATATCGTTCTCCAATACAGGATTGAACCAAATAGCCGTAATACCCAGATCGTGGATATAATCTATATGATTACTGATACCTTTGAAGTCTCCTCCATGACGGGCATATTGTCCGTCTCTGTCGACTTTAGCTTCTTTCATTCCCGGAATCACATCATTAGAAGGGTCTCCGTTAGCGAAACGATCGGGCATGATCAGATACAGTACGTCACTTGAATTAAATCCGACTCTGTCTGCCGATCCCTGTTTACGTTGTTTCAATTCGTATGGAACTACTTTTTTGTCTTTACCCTGTTGCAATACTACATCAAACTTTTCGGGTTGTGCATCAGATACATCAAGGTATAGTATAAGATAGTTTGGACTTTCCAGTTTTACCACTTCTTTCAATCTCGCGGTCTTAGAAGTAATGGTTACATCCGATTTAGCTACATTATCTCCATGTATGAGAATTTGTAGTTCGGGATTTTTCATTCCTGCCCACCAAAATGCAGGATCTACGGTCTTAATCTCGATAGCTAAAGCTGATTGCGCTATAAAGACAAGAAACAATAAAAATAAATAGTTTTTTTTCATGAATTTATTTTAATGTTGAAAATGATTTAAATTATCGATAATAATTATTACTATATCCTTTGACTATAGTAGTGTGTAGGGGCGAATTATCATTCACCCGCAGCAATCGGCGGGCGAATGATAATTCGCCCCTACATCAAAACTATTACAACAAATATTTTTCATTTATTTATTTTCTACCTGACGATTCAACAATAGACCGTACACGGGCATTGAAGGTATCGGCTTTTATCAGTTCTTCCAGAGACAGGTGCATCCGGTATCGCCAGTAATGTTGTGCTATTGCCGGAATATTTATCCGCTCTTCTTCTGCATTAGGTCTTTTTAAACTATCGTCTACCGAAAGCCAGTCCTGCAAAGGAAGAATTGTGAGCATAGACTGTGCATTCAGATGATTGCTTACAATCTGCCAACACAGGTCGGAATCGCAATCTTCGGGAGCAGCTCCGTTTCTCCACAGCACATAGTTGTAATACTGTTGCGTCACTTCCCTGTTTTCGCGCCACCATGAGCGTATAGGTGCCATATCGTGTGTCGATGTAGTACAAACACTCATGTAAGGCAGATTTCCCAGATAGTTGAAAAGCATATCGCGTACTTTAGGCATACGTTCTATTTCGAGACTCAGAATCTGCAGTTCGTGCATAACGGATGGCACGGATTCGGGTACCATACCCAAGTCTTCACCACAAACGAGCATGGAAGTAGAAGAAATAAGTGACGGCAGTTTAGTCATTGCCTGATCGCGCCAGAACTGGGAATGACGACGATAGAAGAATTCATCGTACAGACGATTGAATGCTGTCTTAGCAGCATCGTCCAAGTCTTTGTATGAATAGCTAAACTGTGCTGTAATGCGCGGATGAAGCTTATCCGGTTCACGTTTATCTCTTATAAACAACACCTCGTTGCACAAACTGTAAAGCCCGTCGCGCAAACGCAGACTCTTTTCATCGGTCTGTCCACTGAACAGTCCTTTTATTTTTACCTGCGTATTGCAGAATTCTTTTAGTTCAAAACGCTGCCATGCTATCGGATTCAGATAGTTGGCTACTACTTCTTCTGTGTATTCGCCAAATATATCACCCAAGAAATGTTCGTGAATATATGGGCTAGTCATACGATAATCGTCAAACCACATTCCCCACGAGCGTATCTCGTCTTCGGACATAGGCAGTGCCGGACTGAAATAGCCCAACAGTCCCTGCACAGACGATAAGGGTATTTCCCATATACGGAAGAAACCTAAAATATGGTCGATACGATAGGCATCGAAATAATCGGCCATCTTACGGAAGCGTTTTACCCACCACTGATAGCCGTCTTTAGCCATCTCGTCCCAATTATAGGTAGGGAAGCCCCAGTTTTGCCCGTAGAAAGAGAAATCATCAGGTGGCGCACCGGTTTGTACATCGAGGTTGAACAGATGGGGTTCTACCCATGCTTCTACACTGTTGCGACTGATACCGATAGGTATATCTCCTTTGAGTATCACACTATGCAGATGTGCATATTCTTTTACTCCTACAAGCTGCTTGTGTAACAAATATTGGATAAAACAAGCCAGATCTACAGCCAATTCTGCGTCATTATTAGAATCGACAAAGGCTTTCAGTTTCTTTTTGTCATATATGCTGTATGCTTTCCATACCGAAAAATCAGCCGTATTGTATTTATCTCTGAAATAGCAGAAACAGGCATAAGGGAACAGCCATTCTTCGTTGTGTTTGTAGAATGAAAGATATTCTTCGCTCTTCAATGTTTCTGCACCTGATTCCTGAAATAAATCTTTAAGGTAAGCCCACTTCAGAGCCAGTACCTTTTCATAATCGAGTTCCGTCAGCGCATTCAGCGCTTTTGCCTCTGCTTCGTATTTCTTGTATTTAGTTTTATCTTTTAACGGGTAGTCTTTCAATCCCAAATAGATCGGATGAAGGGCATATATGGATATGGCATTGTATGGATAAGAATCGAGCCATGTATGCGTAATAGTGGTATCGTTGATAGGCAATACCTGTATGATCTTCTGATCGGTTACAGCTGCCCAGTCTACAAGTTTTTTAATATCGGAAAACTCTCCTACCCCGAAGCTATCATTCGATCTTAGAGAGAAAACAGGAATAGCTACTCCGGCAGCTTTCCAGCTCATCCAACCATAATCATACTGTATAGATTCACCTTTTACTATATCTCCTTTTTCAGCTACAGGATTCAGAATCCGGTTATAACCGATCTCCCAATGCACTACATTTTTCGCTGCATCATCATAGATAGCAAGCTTATATTCTAAAGGTGTTTTTACCGATGTGGCATTCAATGTTATTTGCCATTCTCCATACGCAACAGGTTCAAAACGTAAAGCTTTTTCAATATTCCAATCACCCAATGTAGCAGATGCTCCGGAAAGGATCAGCGTCTGTCCTTTCTTTACCTGCGGACAGTTTACCTTTAGTAAGATTGTTCTTTTAAAATAAGTCAGATCACGATTTTCGGGATGATAGAAAAAGCTTTCGGAAAAACCGGATGTATGCAGGAACTTCTGTTGAGGAAGGCCATACCATATATCGCGCATATCGAATTTCTTTCCTTGTCCTAATTGTAATGTATGCGGATTTCCCCACTCTCTGGCTACAACTATGTTGTTTTCTTTTACCAGATAGCGGTATTCGAGGAATGTTTCTTCCGTATCTATTTCTATGATCCATTCGTTAGGAGAGATACATATCATTTCCAAGGCCTTGCCTTCATCCCATTTGCCCAGTACGGCAGCCGATCCGCAAACACAAAGTGTCTGGCCCCAGATAGCGTGGTAATCAATATGTAATTTCAGTTTCATTTCTGTATTTTTATGGTTATAGATTATTGGTCTCTTTACAGAGAATATATCTGCTAAACAAAACTACATATTTATAAAAGACCTTATATTCAATATGATTATCTTTTCACTTAAAATAATTTGCAAACGATTGCATACTTTCGGGTATCATCATGTTAGATAGAAAGTTTTATTTTTTCTTTACAGGTTTATCTATAGATCAGTTAGCAGTGATCAGTCAATAGTTAACGATAGAAAGCGATCTTTGAAATCAGATGATAAGGAATAGAAAAAGTAATGAATTACGAAGTAATCGGCAGAGCCAAAAGTAAAAACAATGCAAATTGACTCCGCTCCGCTCTGTCGATCGTTGATTCGTTACATTCATTACCTTTTAGTTAAAAATAGAGGTAGCCTTGTAGGGGCGAATAAACATTCGCCCGTAGATTATACAAATTATACAAATGGGCGAATGTTTATTCGCCCCTACGGGAGGGAAAAGTAATGAAAAGTAAAAACAGCGAAATCCATTACTTTCGTTACATTTTAGTTAAAATCCAAGTGTTGTGTGTAGGAGTGAAACAATGTTCGGCATTAGTCAATTCATTTGTCCATTTACTCGACTTTCGGGCGAATGCAATTCGCCCTTACAAGTAGCCGACAAAAGGAAATAGTAATAAGAATTGAAAACAGCGAAATCCGTTACCTTCATTACATTTTAGTTAAAATCTAAGTGTTATGCGTAGTAGGGGTGAAATATCTTTCGCCCAGAATAGAAAAGGTACGCGGGCGAAAGATATTTCGCCCCTACAAGTGCCGGAGCTCATTATATAAATTTTGATGCGTTCACCCTGATAGTTAACGGACGTCATTGAAGAATACAAAAAATTCTTAATATCTTTGCACCAAAATTGTATTGTATACAACGATGCCAGAACTTACAGACAGGGTAATACGCGAAAAGATACCGGCACAACGTTTTGCCGATCTTATATTAGATATAGGAACATATTTACTTGCTTCGGGTGCCCATTGCGGACGCCTCAACAGTAATCTGGGGCGCTTGGCCTCCACTTGGGAATTCGATATAAACATGAGCCCGACTTTTAATGGATTGCTTGTCACAGTCAGGGATATGAACGACCCATCCAATTCGGTAACCTGCTATAAAAATTCACCTCCACATAGTGTACATCTTGCTGTATTGACCGAAGTATCGCATCTGTCGTGGAAGGTACAGGAAGAGAATCTGTCCATAACAGAGGTGGAAAAAGAATTTGCCGGAATAAAGGAGAAACCTAATTATAAAGATATAGTTGTGGCTGTTGCAGTAGGATTATCCTGCGCAGGCTTGTGTCTTTTTTCTATGGGTGATGAGAAGAATGCTGCAATAGCCTTTTGCGCGGCATTTATCGGTTTTATGGTAAAATGTTTCTTTGCTAAAAAGAAATTCAATCCGATGATATGTATTTCTATAGCTGCATTCGTTACCACGCTTATCACCGGACTTGGGCGTATATACGGTATCGGAGAACACCCTGAGGCCGCTATGGCTACGGCTGTGCTATACCTGATACCGGGTGTTCCGCTAATAAACTGTGTAATCGACCTCATCGAGGGTTATCTGCCTTCAGCTATCAACAGGGCATTGTTCGGAGGTTTTATACTGCTATGTATCGCTGCGGGTATGACCTTGTGTATCACCCTTATGGGAATCGGAAACTTTTAAAGAAAGAAGAAAATGGAAGAACTTACCATACTAAATATCCTGCGCGATTTCGGTATCGCATTTGTAGTAGGATTCTGCTGGGCAATCTTGTTCGGTGCTCCTAAACGACTGCTATGGGTAGCCGGACTACTGGGAGGAATGGGGCATTGCATACGGTTTATACTCGTACAGCTCGACTTCGGACTTATTACGGCGACTCTGGCCGGATCGGTACTGATCGGTCTGGTAGGAATATATGCTGCACATAAGGTAGACAGTCCGCCTGTAGTGTTTACCATGCCTGCCTGCATTACGATGATACCGGGCATGTTTGCCTATAAAACCATGCTTGCGGGAATAAAGATAACAGACTTACCGACAGTGGAGCAAAATCCGCATCTGCTGATAGAGATGTCTCACAATCTGATGCTGACGATGTCACTGCTGTTTACACTGGCAATAGGTATCTGTATCGGTGCTTTGTTGTTCCGCAAGCCGAGTGTAAAGAATATATCGTTTAAAGATGTGATAGGGAAAGGATGAAACGGCAGGAAATGAACCTGAATATCAGATATGATGCGCCTAAAGAAATCTGGGACAAAGTACCGCACATCTATCAGCAAATGGACGGATGGCTGGGAGCAGGTGACGGAACAAATGGACAGTGTGGAATACCGTATTGGTTTAGCTTCAATGAGAATGAGAAACACATCTGCGCATCTGTAGAACCAAGTGGTCTGCAATTTACAGGCTTGATGACTGATGAAGAATGGAATAACTGGTCTGTAAAAATAAAGAGGATTGCAAGTGCTGAGCTAGGCTACAAAGTGAGAGAAATAGAATTAGGTGAAGTTGATGAATAGTCTCTTAGCTTAGAGCCTCTTTCCTTACTTTCTCCTTCTGCACGATTCTCACTATCCATCTGGAGATCAGAAACACTATAATCTGTGTGAAGATAATAAACACACCCGACGGCACATCCAGCACTGCAGAGAGAAATAGTCCTACAACGCAGCCAAGAAAGCCTATCAGGATGGATAGCAATATCATTTTCACAAAGTTGGATGTAAACAGATTGGCTGTCATCTGAGGCACGGTAAGTATCGACATCAGCAATACGATACCGACAAGCCTGATGGAGAGAACGATGGTAATGGCTATACCCATCATCATGGCATATTTTATCAGGTTGACAGGCAGATTACGTGTCTTTGCAAAGTCGGGGTCGAAGGCTGCAAAGAGTATCTGTTGTCCGAAGAGCAGGAATACAATGGTAAGGATCAAGGACAGAACTGCCAGATATACAATATCGGGTTTTGTGATGGTAAGGATGTTGCCAAAAAGGTAATCGGTAAGGTTAGGTGCAAATCCGGGTTTCAGATAGATGAATATAATACCTATCGCCATCCCAAGCGACCAGAACGACCCGATAGCCGAATCTTCGCGCACACCCTGCCGTGATGAAAGCCATTCGATACCAAAAGCCGAGAGAATGGAGAAGATCATGGCTGAGAAGATAGGATTCCACCCGAAGTAAAAGCCCATACCCAACCCGCCAAGCGATGCGTGTGTTATTCCCCCGCTGATAAATACCAACCGGCGAATTACAACATACGAACCGATGATTCCACAGGCAATACTGGCAAACAGGCTGCCCAGCAAGGCATTCTGAAAGAATGTATATGATAATAAGTCGAGAAACTCCATTTGAATACTATTTCTTGTTTTGTTCTAAATCCTCCGTATTGGGAGCCAATTTTACCCAATCTATGCTATGATAGCGGGCATAAGCCTCGTTTTCCCATCCTTGCGGATCGGTAGTAAGATCGTGAATGAAATATTTGTCTGAAACGTCAATCCTTTTAGTAAAGACAATGGTGTCTATTCCCTTGTCTTTTTGCTCTCTGACAAGCTGTTCTCTTTCTTCCCAGATGTCTGATGCTGCTCCGACTCTCTTTACGTCTTTATAATAACGTACAGCGAACATGCCGACCAGCACAAGCATACATACAATACTGAGATATTTCAGCGGCTTAGCTTTGATATCTATATTTGTACAGACGATACCGATGCCAATAATGAACAGAATGATCAGACCAAACAGTGCTCTTTGCGGGAAGGCAGGGGAAGCAATCATAGCCAGAAAAGCGACAACGCCCGATATGATAAAGAGCAAGGAACTTCGGGTAACAGATTGCCTGTTTGCATTCTCCTTCGGATATTTGTAATAGACAAACAGCAATAAAGCATAAACACCGGTTAAAGGTAGAACATAGCGTCTTGTGAATCGCCACATATTTTTCAATCCTTGCTGAAGAACCTCTGATTGCGATAATCCTTGTTCTGCATATATTGCTTTTATGGCTTCAAGCCTGATATAGTTTCCGGGAGCCAAAAGCATTACGCCACAACCTATTATTACACCGATTAGCCCAAAGACAGCCCATTTAGGTATAGCCATCTTTTCATAGCGGAATAAAAGTAAGGTGGCTACAGTATAGAATACGAGAGCTACACCCATATTCTCATTTGTCCAACCGGCAAGAATACCAACGATAAAGAACAGAAAGGCTTTACCCCAACCGTCTTTTGTTTCTTCAGACCGATAATAAGAATAATAAGGGAGAATGAACAGGACAATTAATAGCGTACCCCACAAATAGTTAGCGCTACCGGTCTTCCATACAGCAGCTGCATAAAACGCAGGCTGAAAAAGGAAAACTGAAACAGCCAGCAACAGATATACGATAGGGTTTATCCCGTTCTGCTTATTTACAATAAGATACAGGACATGTATAAAAGCAATATAGGCCAGTGTATTGAATATATCCATCCACCAGGGGGGCATCATCAATAGCAACTGGGCTATAAAGTGTACAACGCTTCTCCCACCCCACATAAGATAGTGGTTATACTGAGAAACGAATATATCGCCTAATGAGCCTATCCTTACACTATCTGTTCCATAGATAAAGGAATATGACCAATCATCAGCATACAAAGGGAATAGCTTATTCAGGATAAAGAACAGGATAAAGACAACACATAATGCTATCCCCATCAACAAAAGTTTTGACTTCCTATCCCTAACCTCTATCATAATTACTTCCTGTGTTATACCAGATTAGCACCTAAGAACTTACGTATTAACTCAGCATCTTCGCCGCGTCTTGCAATATAAGCATCAGCCTGATCGTCAAGGATATTTCCTATATTGAAATATTTTGACTGAGGATGAGAAATTATTATACCACTCACCGAAGCATTCGGTAACATAACTCCATTCTCTGTAAGCTCTACGCCTATCTCTTTCGACTGTAACAAATCATTGTTCAGCAAGAAGTTGATAGACTGATCGGGGATGGACGGATAACCTACTGCCGGACGGATTCCCTGATACTTCAAGGCAAACATCTCATTCACGGATATACTTTCATCAGCGGCAAAACCCCAATATTCTCTTCTTATTTTAGCATGCAGCCACTCGGTAGTAGCTTCTGCAAGACGGTCTAAAACTGATTTCAGTAACAGCACTTTGTATTCATCACCCTGACGCTCGTAGTCTGCCATCAGTTCATTCGCTCCTACTCCGGCTGTTACGGTAAAACCTCCGACATAGTCCTTCTTACCCGAAGACTTAGGTGCAACAAAATCACAAAGAGACAGGTATTCCCCTTTATCGTTCTTCTTCTGTTGGCGAAGCATTGGGAAACATATATCATTGATATATAAACTCTCGTTATCGCTGTAGGCCTCGAATATGCCAAATACAGCATTGATATAATCAGCCTTATCAAACACTAACTGGTCGAGTAATGATTTCGCGTCTTTATACAGCTGCATACCTTCTGACGCTTTCTCCCTCTCCTGCTCGGAAAAAGAATCCAACCATTGCTGCCTGCATGACGGACAATCGTCTATATGTTGAGCCGAAGCATAACGCGCAGATAGATTCCACGAGTGGAAGAAGAATTTCCAGTCTATGTATGGAACTATCTTCTCTATCGGAATATGTTTCAATGTCTGGCGGCCTTTTACTTTCGGCTCGGGCGTTTTATAATCAGTCCAGTCTATCTTCATACCTTTACCCAATACTGCGGATAAAGGAAATAGATCTGCTTTCTTATCCCCTGCCGTATCACGAAGAGAAGCGTATTCGTTGCGAATCTCCTGTATATAGTCTCCTTTTGTATTCGGATTGATCAGCTTATTTACGGCAGCAGGCGCTTGCGAAGCGTCTTTTACATATACTACCGATCCATTATTATATTTCGGATCAATCTTTATCGCTGTATGCAGCTTCGATGTGGTAGCACCTCCTATCATCAGCGGAATAGAGAATCCGGCTTTTTCCATTTCATGGGCAACGATGCTCATTTCTTCCAATGATGGCGTAATCAACCCACTAAGGCAAAGGATATCCGGCTGCTCTTCTTTTACCTTTTGGATGATCACTTCCGGCGGAGTCATCACACCCAGATCGATCACCTCATAATTGTTGCAGGCAAGTATAATACCTACAATATTCTTACCTATATCGTGTACATCTCCCTTAACGGTAGCAATCAATAGCTTTCCGGCCTTATTACTTCCAGAGGAAGATGCCTTCTGTGCTTCCAATGTTGGTTGCAAGATGGCGACAGCACGTTTCATCGTACGGGCGGTTTTTACTACCTGAGGCAAAAACATCTTACCCGAACCGAACAGGTCTCCGACCTTATTCATCCCGTCCATCAAGGGCTTATCTATTATATCTACAGCTTTAGGATATACTTTCAATGCCTCTTCGAGATCTTCTTCGAGGTAGTCACTTATTCCTTTTATCAGGGCATACTGAATACGTTCTTCAAGTCCGTAAGAACGCCATTCTTCAACTTTTTGCTCTGTTTGCCCTGTCTTTTCATTCTTGATCTTTTCCGCATATTCGATCAGTTCATCCGTAGCTTCTGCCCTACGGTTGAAAATCACGTCTTCAATAAGGTTTCTCAAATCGAGCGGTATATCGTCATACACTACCGACTGTCCCGGATTAACGATTCCCATATCCATGCCACGCTGAATCGCATAGTAAAGGAATACGGCGTGCATCGCCTCACGTATATAATCGTTCCCTCTGAACGAGAAAGAAAGATTACTAACCCCTCCACTGATCTTAGCATGTGGCAGATTCTTTTTGATCCATGTTATTGTTTCCAGAAAATCGACCGCATAACCTCTGTGTTCTTCTATCCCTGTAGCAATAGCCAGTATATTGGGATCGAAGATTATATCCAGTGGATTGAATCCGTCATTTACCAATAGTTTATATGCTCTTTCACAAATTTCTATCCGACGGGCGAAAGTATCGGCCTGTCCTGTTTCATCAAAAGCCATCACTATGACTGCTGCACCATATTCTCTTATCAGGCGCGACTGACGTAAAAACTCCTCTTCGCCGCCTTTCAATGATATGGAGTTAACTATCGGTTTTCCCTGTACACATTTCAGTCCGGCTTCGAGGACCTCCCATTTTGAGGAATCTATCATTACAGGCACGCGCGATACATCGGGATCGGAAGCCATCAGATTAAGGAAAGTTGTCATTTCCCTCACTCCGTCAAGTAAGCCTTCGTCCATATTCACATCAAGTACCTGTGCGCCGTCTTCTACCTGTTGATGAGCAATAGTAAGTGCTTCTTCATATTTCTCTTCTTTTATCAGACGAAGAAACTTACGCGAACCGGCTACATTCAGCCGCTCGCCTATATTGATAAAGTTTATTTCAGGTTTGGCTTCGAGCAGTTCAAGCCCCGAAAGCCACATATATTCAGGTTTGCTAACAGGCTTATGAGGTGTTGCACCTTTTACCAGTTCTGCATATTTAGCGATATGGGCCGGAGTAGTTCCGCAACATCCACCGATAATGTTAATCAATCCTTCATCTATAAACTCTTTGATCTGTCCAGCCATTATCTCGGGTGTCTGGTCATATTCGCCAAACTGGTTTGGAAGTCCGGCATTCGGATAAGCCGAAATAAGTCCGGGAGCCATTCTTGCCAGTTCTTTCAGAAATGGTTTCATCTCTGATGCACCGAAAGAGCAGTTAAGCCCGATTGAAAGATAGTCGATATGACTCACCGACGCCAGAAATCCACCGATCGTTTGCCCCGACAATGTACGTCCAGCCTTATCAGACAATGTTACGGAAATCATTATCGGCAATTCGATATTTCTCTCCCTGCGTACTTCATCGGCAGCGAACAAAGCAGCTTTAGCATTTAGTGTATCAAATATAGTTTCGATAAGCAGCAAATCCGCACCGCCATCTGCAAGCCCCTCTATCTGTTCTTTGTAAGCCATATACAGATCATCGAAAGTCACTGCGCGGTAAATCGGATTTTCCACCTTAGGACTCATCGATGCTGTCTTGTTAGTAGGACCTATCGAGCCTGCTACAAAACGTGGTTTATCTGGATTTTGCTTTGTATATTCGACCGCTACTTTCTTTGCCAGCTTGGCGGCCTCTGTATTTATTTCCTTTGCCAGATGCACCATATCATAATCTTCCAGCGATATAGCAGTGGCATTGAATGTATTAGTCTCTATAATATCCGCACCTGCTTCGAGATATTTCCGATGAATATCCTCTACTACATCGGGACGGGTAAGACACAGCAGGTCGTTATTCCCTTTTTGTAATATCGTGACGTCTTTAAAACGTTCACCTCTGAAATCTTCCTCCGTCAACTTATACTGTTGTATCTGGCTACCCATTGCGCCATCGAGGATAAGGATACGCTCCTTTAATATATCTTGTATTTTATTCATATTATCTATTATTCTTTATTCAGTGCCTTCACGGAACGGATACCGTGAAACTTCGCATATTCTTTGTTCATCCATGCGGTAGAATCGGGCTCCAAATCCTGAAAACCATATTTCTCGTGAAAACCTATACGTGCTTCAAAGACTATATCTTGTATTCCTTCCGACTTCTGCTGTTCCAATAACAATTCTCTGTCTTTAAATGTTTCCGAGATCAGATATATCGACGGATATTTGCGCCAGACATCGAAACTATACAAACAGAGCAAAAGAATTACAAATATACTATTTACAATCGCTTTACGCGGGGTATCTATCTTTATTTCAGAATACAGTAATCCGATTGCGATTGACAGATAAAGGATCATTCCGAACATAGCCCTCAACGGGAAGGTGGTAGATGCCAGCATGATAAAGAATGAAATATGTCCGGCAAAGAAAAATGCAACGGAAACATACAGTTTCTTTTTCGTCAGGCTATTATCAGTGTCTCTATACTTCCTATAGATAAAGAACATTATGATATATACAGCAATCACCGGAAGCATATACAGCAGATAGTTCTTCGACATCATACGCCCCAAACGCCCTGTAAAGATAGAGAGCATAGAAGCATCCGACATTTTTTCGGCATGTACCAGTTCAAATTCCATTCTCACATAGTTGCCGGGAGCCAATACCATTACAGCATAACCGATACATAAGCCTATAAATCCGGCAAGCATCCACTTAGGCAATATCTTCTTTCTGTATAGATAAATACCCAAGATAAATATCATCAGTAATATTGGTGGGACAGTATTCTCATTTGTCCAGCCTGCAACAATGCCAAACAGCAACATCAATACAATCCGCACTATGCCATCGTCCGGCTTTTCTCCTTTCAGAAAGTAAGTATAGAATGGATATATGAATAATAAGAGGATCAGCGTACCCCACAAATAGTTGGCACTTCCCGTTATCCAGAATACATTACTGGTAAGCTGGGGTATAAATACCCATGAGAAGCAAACGACAAATATAAACACACCGACATTCACTTTCCGTCCATAATTCGCTATTGCATAAATCAGATATATAAGAGCTATATACGCAAGACTATTCAGCAGATCGCATACAAACGGATTGATAGAAAGCAGAAACTGGTCTATCAAGTGTACGACATTCCGTCCGCCCCAAAGAAAATAATGATTGTATTGCGATACGAATATATCTGAGACACTTTCGATGGGTTTCAATGAATGATCGAAAAACGAGTTCTCGAATATGAAGCTATATACCCAATCGTCAGCAAACAAGGGAAACAATCTATTGAACACAAATATCACAGCAAGGACGATTACAGCAACAATAGCGAGTAATACCTTACTTGTCCATATTTCGTTCAACTTATTCACTTCTCAAACCTACTTTCTATTCTTATTGACTTAATTCCATAATATTTAGCATAAGCTTTTTCCCACAGATCATCTTCAATGTTAGGAATATCATATACCTTTTGTGTGAAGACAGGTGCATCATAAGGCTCGAACTTGTCATAGAAAACAAAGTCCTCAACACCTTTTTTCTTCTCTTCACGAATATATGCTTCACGCCTGTCAAAGGTATCTCGCAACCATGCAACATCTCTAAGACTGTAGAGATAAGATGATATAAAGAATATGATCAGAGGAATCCAGATTACATAATTTGCAATGCGAAGCGGAGTATATGAGAAATCCAAATTAGCGCAGAGCAAAGATATAGCAATGATTATAAGTACAATGATACCAAACCATACACGCTCGGGGAAAATAGGTGCAGCCGCCATTACCAGCATAGCCACTATTGCCATACTAAAAAATAACAGGGAAAGCCTTAGTACGCTTCGTTTGTTTTCCTGCTGCCCTTTCCACCAAAAGGCGATAAGTGTCAGTATATAAATGACAGTTGGCAGAATACCGTATACAAGGTAAGATTTAATCACCGAGACCATCCGGTAGAAGTAATACGAATAGTCCATCGTTTCCTTCGTTATGCCATGCACGGTTTGTAATTCTATCGCATTACGGATAAAGTTTCCCGGTGCCAACAGCATAAACAGGCATCCGATAACAACACCGATAAAGCCCGATATAACCCACTTAGCTATCGTTCTCTTTTCCAGTTTTAGTATCACTATATACATGAACAGGAAGTACAGCAATCCGGCAACCAGATTCTCGTTTGTCCATCCTGCAATAATACCCCAGATAATAAGTAAGACACAGCGTGCTATACTATCTTTCTTCCGGTAATCGTCCTGTTTCAGATAATACATACAGTAAGGAAAGGTAAACGACACCACGAGCATACAGCCCCACAGATAATTGGCACTACCGGTAATCCATGCGATACACACGAGCAAATCGGGAATCAGGAACCAGATCATGGCGCTTATCCCCAGATAGAGGAACACATTTACCCGCCACTTGTAATCAGCAATGAGGTAGATAAGAGTTATCAGTACGGCATAAGAAACACTGTTCAGCAAATCGCTCAGAAACGGCCCCATATATAGTAAAGACTGCGCTATGGTATGGGCAACAGAACGACCGCCCCATGTAAAATAATGATTGTATTGTGATTCTATTACATCGAGAAAACCGGATACTCTGTCCCAGTCACGACCGTACACAAAGGCATATTTCCAGTCATCGGTATATAAAGGGAAGAAATGATTCAACGCAAAGATCCCAATGAATGTAATGAGCATCATTACACCCAATGCAATATTTGCGTTCTTCCTATTTATTGATTTATCCATTCTTCTGCATTTTAGAGGCTTCTCTCATCCTTCTCTTTAAAGACAACCGTATTCACTCCGTAATACTTCCCTATCCGCTTATCCCATCCGGGATCGAGCATCAGCCAGTCTTGCAAATCAAGAACGATGAGACATGATTGCTTTTCCTGAAAAATATGATCGTATATAACAATATCCTGTATTCCTTTGTTTCTTTCTTCAATTATCATCGTCTCCCGCTGCCTGCTGATTTCACTGAATTTCGATAGTTCCACATAGTTGTCCTTCCAAGAAACAACATACACAATAAGAACTACAGCGAACAAGGCATAGTTGACAGACCGGAATGCTATTCCGCTAAAATCTATATTGGCATACAGTAACATTCCTGCTGTAACCAACAAGATAAGGATACCAAACCATGCCCTTTCGGGAAACATCGGCGAGCCGGCCATTACAGCTGTCGCTACAGCAGACGTACACACAAACAGAACGGATAAGAGAAATATATCTTTCTTATTGTCCTGTTTCCCTTTCCACCAATACAAAACTGATAGGGCAACATAGATTAGTACCGGATATAATAAATAGCGACCAGCTAATTTCGTCACTGTAACAAAACGGTAAAAGTAAAACGGCAAGTCTGTTTCGCGCAACTGATGAGCAACCCAAAGGTCATTCTTACTTCTTACCATGTTACCCGGCGAAAGCAGCATGAGTACACAACCGATAGCAGCCCCTGCCAATCCAAATAGCATCCATGCAGGAATCCGCTGCTTCTGATATTTCAGCAAAAGAATCAGCCCAATAAGGAAAAACAAGAGCGCAATGCACATATTCTCATTTGTCCATCCGGCTAAAATACCAAAGATCAGAAGTGCTGTGCTTTTTACGATACTGTCTTTCGATTCTTTTGTCATATAGTACGACACATAATTGTATATAAAGCCAAAAAGAAGAACCCCTCCCCACAAATAATTAGCACTACCAGTCTTCCACAAAAGATTTTGAGACAGCGACGGCAACACAAACCAGATGAAGATATTGATATACACAAACAATATTGGATTAGCCTTATTCTTCTTATTGGTTATAAAGTAGATGGAAAAAGTCAAAGCCAGATAGGCCAGTGTATTGAGTGCATCTGCCCACGACTTGCCAAACCATAACAATGCCTGTGCAATACTGTGTAATACTACTCTTCCACCCCACTCGAAATAATGAGCATATTGGCTATGAAAAATGGATATGAATCCGTCTATCTTTTCTCCTCCATCGAGGTTGAAGGTATAGAACCAATCATCGAGATATATAGGGTACAATACATTCAGCCCATAGAAGAACACACCGATAACAATACCGGCGACAGCCAGCATTATCTTAGCAGCATTATCTTTTATCCAGCCCACTGTAGAGTATTCCCTGAATGCGTTCATCCTTTATTGTTCCTTCATTGCCCTGTCCATAGCTCTCTTATCGTCTTTCTCGCGAAGAGACTGGCGCTTATCGTATTGTTTCTTTCCTTTGGCTACGGCAATGTTTACCTTCGCCAATCCACGATCGTTGAGGAAAATACGTGTAGGTACAATGGTATATCCGGTTTCCTTTACCAAGCGATCCATCTTCTTCAGCTCTTTTTTGTTCAATAGTAATTTACGGTCGCGCCGCGCCGCATGATTGTTGTAAGAGCCGTAAAAGTATTCGGCAATGTACATATTGCGTACCCAAAGCTCCCCTTTCTCGAAGATACAGAAAGTGTCCACAAGGCTGGCTTTTCCTAACCGTATCGATTTAATTTCGGTACCCGTAAGGACAATACCCGCAGTGAAAGTCTCGATAAACTCGTAATCGAAACTGGCACGTTTATTCTTTATATTGATGTTAGTCTGGCTCACTGATAGTTATATAAAAGTAATATTCATAATACTGAAACCTACAAAAATACAAATTTCAGAAGAATTTCCGATGAAAATATCGACATATCAATCAAATAAGAGAACAAAAGGCAGACTTTATCTAAATCTGCCTCTATTCCTTATATTCTGAAACTTATTTCTCTCTGATAAAGATATTGATCGGTGTACCCGATAAATCCCAGTTATCTCTGATACGGTTCTCCAGAAAACGTTTGTATGGCTCTTTTACCCATTGAGGCAGGTTACAGAAGAAGACAAACGATGGCACCTGAGTATTAGGCAACTGTGTGATATATTTTATCTTTATGTACTTACCCTTATTCGCCGGAGGAGGAGTATGCTCTATTATAGGCAGCAATACTTCATTCAGCTTATGTGTAGGGATCTTCGTCTTTCTGCGGATATAGACCTCTTTTGCCGTTTCCAGCACTTTTAGTATACGCTGCTTAGTCAGTGCTGAGCCGAATACAATAGGAAAATCGGTAAACGGAGCTAAACGGTCGCGAATAGCATTCTCGAACGTTTTGATAACGATCTGCTCCTTATTATCCACCAAATCCCATTTGTTGACACATACAACCAGGCCTTTATTATTCTTCTGGATCAGTGAAAAGATATTCAGATCCTGACTTTCTATTCCCTGTGTGGCATCAAGCATCAACACGCAGACATCCGAATTTTCGATGGCTTTGATAGAACGGATTACCGAATAATATTCCAGATCTTCCACCACCTTGCCCTTTTTGCGGATACCGGCAGTATCTACCAGATAGAAATCCATATTGAACCTGTCGAAACGGGTATAAATGGAATCCCTTGTCGTACCTGCTATATTGGTTACAATATTTCTCTCCTCGTCCATCAACGCATTCACGAATGAAGACTTTCCGGCATTCGGACGTCCTACAATAGCGATACGTGGTATATCTTCAAGTGGTTCATCTTCCGCCTTTTTGGTGAACTTGGAGACAATAAGATCGAGCAAATCACCTGTACCGGAACCATTTATTGCCGATATATTGACCGGATCACCCAATCCCATTGCATAAAACTCTGCAGACTGTGCATGCAGACTGAAGTTATCCGCCTTGTTGGATACCAGTATAATTGGTTTCTTTGAACGGCGAAGCATATTGCCCACGCTCGAATCCAGATCGGTAAGTCCGTTCATCACATCTACAACAAGAAGAATCACCTCTGCTTCTTCGATAGCAATAGCTACCTGTTTATTTATCTCACTTTCAAATACATCTTCTGAATTGACAACCCAGCCTCCTGTATCTACAAGAGAAAATTCCTGTCCACCCCACTCTACTTTTCCGTATTGGCGGTCACGGGTTGTACCTGACGTTTCATCAACAATAGCTTGCCGGCTTTCGGTCAAACGGTTGAAAAGAGTTGATTTGCCTACGTTAGGCCTACCGACTATAGCTACTAAATTTCCCATAATGCTTATCTATGTTCTCTAATTTTGGTGCAAAGGTACGTTTTTTTCAGTAAATATATGACAGGTTAACAAGTTAACTATAAACAGAAACAACATATAGCAGCTCCTTTTCGACTATCTCCTGCCTACTTTTTATTTTATTAACCAAACGGCAGTAAATACTGATAACCAACTGCCATAAGAGCGAAGCGTATATGAGATATTCGATTTTAACCAAAATGTAACAAATGTAATGGATTAACGATCGACAGAGCGGAGCGGAGTCAATTCTCATCGTTTTTATTCTTTGTTACTTTTTCTCTCTTGTAGGGGCAGTGGCTTGTCCCTGCCCGTTTATTATACAATCGGGCAATCACAAGGTATTGCCCCTACTGCCGGCACCGATTTTAACTAAAAAATAACGTTTTACCTTGTTTCATTTTCCTATTACTTTTTGTTTTATAGGAACTGTATTTTTATCATTTTCTTTGCGTCTTAGCACCTTTGCGTGAGAAATATTTTAACTAAAATGTAACGAAGGTAACGGATTTCGCTCTTTTTACTTTTCATTACTTTATTCGCCCCTACAAGGCTACCTCTATTTTTAACTAAAATGTAACGAAAGTAATGAATTACGAAGTAATCGGCAGAGCCAAAAGTAAAACAATGCAAATAGACTCCGCTCCGCTCTGTCGATCGTTGATTCATTACTTTTCCTATTCCTTATCATCTGATTTCAAAGATCGCTTTTTCAATCAGGCGAAACAACGTTCGGCGGTAGCCGATAATGATTCGCCGCTGCATTTATAATTCATAATTTCCATTATCCTATAGATAAATATACACCGAAAAAATACTACCAATAAAAAATGGCTTACACAAAGCAAGCCATCACAAATTATATTTTAGTATTCCCCTTATTTAAAGATATATTTAGCACTGAACCAGACCACTGTATCGGTCTTATTTATCATGGCTCCAAGATTCTCATATCCGGCATCATTCAGTAGTTTTTCAAGTGCCGGCTGTCCGTCATATATGCCGACAGTATCCCTCCCTGTCTTTGGGCTGGCATAACGGGAGAATGTTTTAACCCTGTACAGGCTGTCCATATTACCGACACCTATAAACCGCCGTCCGCCATCTGTTTTAATAGCAAACAGTGAATCTCCGTCAAATTCATAGTGTGATACTATTTTCCATCTAGATATGGAATCAACAAAAGTCACCATATCCCCGTTAAAATCAACATACATGCTTTTAAACAGCTGATTATCGTATGAACCTGAAAAAAAACGACGAACAAAGACAGTCTGCAAGCTATCCTGATTCTCTATCTCACTAAAATCCTGCTTTATACCACCGCTTTCGCTACCGGCATAAATTTCTACTTCCGACAGTTGGTTCGTACCTGTCCATATCATTACACTGCTTTCCTTATCGTCACCGCCACAGCCGGCGAAAACCAGTGCTATCGTTACCAACAGATATTTTATTCTTTTCATTGTTTACTCTGTTATTAAGGCTGTAAAGATAAATAAAAATTTGCCTTATCGGGTAATTATGCCAATTTCCGCTACGGTATATTCACTATTTTTATTTGTAAGTTCCAATGCTTTTAGTTTCAGGAAACGCCCGTCGAACGCTTTATCAAAAAATACATGCTGCTGCACAGGGTTGTTTTTAATATTATCGAAATTTGCATTTCCTCTCACTTTAGCCCATTCCTTCCCATCCGGACTTACATAAAGATCATATCTGGATATATTCGAGGCTTCACCATTTGCAACAGGCATATATGAGAAACCTTTTAACCTGTACAATTCTCCCAGATCAATTACAAATTCCTGCTCTACGGCTATTTTTGTAAAACTACTGTTATTTCCGTCGATAGCCTTGGCCGCATCGCCTCCTTGCGGTGATACTACAGACCATTTTGCCGGAGAAATATCAAAAGAGGCAGCTACCACTTCGCTTTTTTCCATTCCGTTATTTATCATAGTCACCGCTCTTACTATCCCGCCTTCTGGCAAAGAAAATGAAGTTTGATAAATCTTAGAAGAAATGTCAGGTGCAGAACCATCCGTCGTATAATATATCACAGGATCGGGGCTGTCGCATACAATAGAAACCATACCCGATTTGCCGCGTCCGATAACAGGAGATGATAAATATTCGCGCGAGGCAAAAAGACTTATAGTACTGATAACAGGGCAAGCCAATGCATTAAATTCTATTTTCAACTTTGAGGTTTCAACCGATGGGAAACGAAGAATACGCTTATAGCCGATAGTCGTTCCTTCGGTAAGGTCGCTCCAATCGTTTTGCACGTTATCCCAGTATTTTACGTTGAACGATGTCACGCGTTGCCCCAACGGAATATATTCCTGCAACAGCAAGCGGTTGAATCTCTTATTTTCTTTCAGATCGATTTCTATAACGGGAGATATACGGGCATCATCTGTAGTCCAATAGGTATTATAGTCATCATCTAAAACATTTGAAGCCGAAAACCGGGAGGAGTTTCCTCTCACATTATCTGCTTTTATTTCTGCCCCTTGTATCAGATCATTAGCAAAAGCCTCATCCAATGCTTTACGAAATCCCATCAGCCGCACCGAATCGTTCGGATGTATTCTTCCCCTCCTGTCGGGAGGGACGTTTAACAACAAATTAGCATTACGCCCTACCGAAGTATAATATATATCCATCAGTTTTTCCACAGATTTTACCTTATCATCGGTATCAGGACTGTAAAACCATCCGGGACGGATAGACACATCGGTTTCTGCAGGCACCCAGTTTTTGCCACCCTCATCGCCCCTGTTCAATACCTCTACAGACGGAGCATCCAATCCCGGCCCATACCCTTCGGTATTCAATGTCGACCAGTTCGTTTCACCTGCGACCCCTCTCTCATTGCCCATCCAACGGCAGCCCGGCCCTATATCGCTGAAAATGATTGCATGAGGCTGGTTCTTATACACTACACTATGATACAAAGGCCAGTCATATTTCTGCTTCTTGCCATCTTCTCCTTCGCCGTTAGCACCATCGAACCATTGCTCGAAAACATCGCCGTAGCCGGACAACACTTCATCCAGCGTATTGGCAAAAATCTGGTTGTACTCGGCTGTTCCGTAAGCAGGATGATTCTGATCCCAGGGAGACAGGTAGACTCCGAATTTCAATCCGTATTCGCGACAGGCTTCCGACAGTTCTTTCAATAAATCTCCTTTACCGTCCTTCCAAGGGCTTTCGCGCACTGTATGCGTACTATATTTACTCGGCCACAGACAGAAACCGTCGTGATGTTTTGCCGTTATAATAATACCACGCATACCTGCTGCTTTAGCTACCGACGCCCATTGCCGGCAGTCTACATCGGCAGGATTGAACAGACGGGGATCTTCTTTCCCATCACCCCACTCTACATTGGTAAAGGTATTAGGTCCGAAATGGACAAACATATAATATTCCATTTGCTGCCATTTTACCTGATCTTCGGTAGGTATAGCTCCATAGGGCTTGGGTGGTTGCACTTCTCCGCTACAGGAATACAATACGAGAAATAAAAAAAGGATAGTCACAACTTTCTGAAGAGCGAATTTCATTGGCATTTATTTGATAGGTTAACGTGTCACAAAATTAGTAATTCTGTAGCAATAAAAAAAGGATAACCGGTCTACGGTTATCCTTTTCATATATTTAGGATGCAATTAATATGCCCATTTCAAATAGAGCGATCCCCACGTAAATCCTCCACCAAAGGCAGCCAATATAATATTGTCTCCTTTTTTCAGCTTCGGTTCCCATTCGTAGAGACACAAAGGTATCGTTCCGGCACTCGTATTTCCGTATTTTTGAATATTTATCATAACTTTTTCTGAAGACAATCCCATACGGTTACCTACAGCTTCAATAATACGGATATTTGCCTGATGTGGAACAAGCCAGTCTACAGTATCTTTAGTAAGACCATTACGTTCCATTATTTCTACAGAAACATCTGCCATCTTTGACACGGCATGTTTGAAAACAACCTGCCCTTCCTGATAAACATAATGCATATCTTTATCCACCGTTTCGTACGATGCCGGATATACAGAGCCACCACCATACATATGCAGATTTGGCCTGCCCGAACCATCAACATGCAAAATAGAGTCCATTACACCAACCTCTTCTGTTGTGGGTTCAAGCATAACCGCTCCGGCAGCATCTCCGAATAACGGACAAGTAGTGCGGTCTTTATAATTTGCAATAGAAGTCATTTTATCTCCGGCAGCGACAATCACTTTTTTATACCGTCCCGATCTGATAAAGTTAGATCCTATTTCCAAAGCATAAATAAATCCTGAACACGCAGCCTGTATATCGAATCCCAAAGCATTTTTTATACCGCACGCCTCTGCTGTCATCGCAGCAGTCGACGGGAATATATAATCGGGTGTAGTTGTAGCAAATATAACTACTTCCACCTCCTCAGGCTTAGTGTTTGATTTCTCTAAAACTATTTTTACAGCCTCTGCTCCCATCACAGAAGTTCCCTGCCCTTTAGGCAGTACACGACGCTCTTTGATGCCTACACGTGTCATAATCCACTCGTCAGTAGTATCAACTATTTTTGATATGTCATCATTAGTCAATACCTCATCCGGAACATATGCACCAACGGCAGTAATCGCAGCTCGAATCATTCTTTTCTGGTTTTGTGTATAATTAATAAAAAAAATGCCCTATTTATCTAGGGCTTTAAGATACAGTTCTTTAGATTAGACTGCTGCTCCTTTTTCAATAGCCAGTTTTCCTCTGTAGTATCCGCACTCAGGGCAAACTGTGTGAAAAACGTGCCATGAACCACAATTAGAGCATACTGCCAATGTAGGTGCTACTGCTTTATCGTGAGTTCTTCTCTTAGCTGTTCTAGACTTCGACTGTCTTCGTTTAGGATGTGCCATTTCTCGTTTTCTTTATTTAGTTATTTTTATTTATCTGAATTAGAAAAATACATTTCTATCTTTTAGTTCTTTTATTTTAATCTTCGTCTACCGATATATCTTTAAGCCCGTCCCATCGCGGATCGGAAAAAGAAGAATCATCACCGGCATCCATGTCATCATCCTCCATTTCATCCTCCGATTCATCATCAGTGCTTTTAGCTCTATGTTTATTTAACTTGGTAGACATTACTTTATTGCATGTACCCGGAGGATGCACTTTTTTTGTAGGCAAACTCAATACGATAAATTCATACAGAAACCATGCAATATTTATCTCCCCGTCTTCTTCGGGAATAATAACAATCTCGTCGCTTTCTTCGGAATACTCTTTTCCAAATTTTACGATCAGCTTATTTTTTGTATCCACGTCCATCGTGATATCATCCAGACATCTGTCGCATGGAACATGAACCACACCTTTTATCTCAAAACTAAGTTCAAAGGTAACCGAAGTCTTCTTTAAAGACACGATTGCCTGCAAACTACCTTTCTTGACATCGGCCGTGCCGTCGTCAATCAGCGAAAAATACTTATTGTCCAAATCATATTTGAACTCATGTTTCCCTTCGGATAAGCCTCTCAAAGGGATATTGTATAAGCTAAACTTTCCCACGTCTTGTATATATAACGAAAAAAGAACGGCGGCAAAGGTACAAAGTTTTTTTTAATAAATAAAGATTTTAGTTCTAATCTTGAAACAATGTCAAACCGCTAAAGATTTATTTCATAAAAAAATATTTAAGCCGAAACTTTATTTAACTTTAAACCGTTATTTACATTCCATTTGAGCCCGTCAAAGTGAATTTTCACCTATTTTCAGGTATAGAAATTATCATATATTTTTACTTTTGAATATAACTCTTAATATTTCTACTACCCATAATGGCTCAGAGGTAAAATCCGATATTTTGCCCGAATATATTAATAAATAATTTATCCATGAAAGATAAAAGCCTCTCTGAAATTGAAGATACTATTGTAGATAAGAAACTGAATGACCTGAAAAGAAATTGCATTTTGGCTCTTATTGTATGTATCCCTTTAGTTGCGATTGCTGTTTTCTTTCGTTCCATCCCTTATGCCAACTACATCATGTGGGTACTGGCTACTCCTGTTGTCATCGTTTTCGGCAGGCAATTTTATATCAAAGCATGGCAACAGATTAAATATTTGTCTGTCAATATGGACACTTTGGTTGCTTTAAGTACGGGAACGGCCTATCTGGTAAGTGTATTCAACACATTGCCTCCTTCCTTTCGAGACGGGAAAACTACCGATGTACATGTGTATTTCAGTATTTCAGCTATTGTGGTTGCATTTGTGCTTTTAGGACGGTATCTGGAAGAAAGAGCCAAGAAAAATACTGAATTAGCTATAAAAAAACTCATAGGCCTGCAACCTCGTATAGCAACAGTTGTAAGAGATAATACTCCGCAGACAATACGCGTCAAAGATATAACCGAAGGTGATGAAATAATTGTAAAACCGGGTGAACGAATTCCTGTGGATGGCAAAATATGCAAGGGAACTTCTTTTATAAATGAGAGTATGATAAGCGGAGAACCTCTGCCTGTAGAAAAGGGCGAAGGGCAGAAAATATTTGCAGGTACGGTCAATGAAGCTAATACATTCCATTTTATAGCATCTAAGATCGATACAGAAACACTTTTAGGACAGACCATAAGGATGGTACAGGAAGCCCAGTTACACAAACACCCCATAAAAAAGATGGTGGATAAAGTCTGTACTATCTACATTCCCATCGTCGGCATAGTGGCCATAGCAACATTCCTGTTCTGGTTCATCTCATCAGATACCGACCGTTTTACACAAGGATTATTACCGGCTATCAACATACTTATTATTGCTTGTCCATGTGCGCTGGGTCTGGCTGCTCCCACTGCTATAATGGCGGGTATTAATAAAGGAATGACAAAAGGTATTCTGATAAAAGGTTCGGAAGCGCTAGAGAATGCCCACAAACTGACTTCTGTTGTTCTTGACAAAACGGGAACAATAACAGAGGGCGTATTTTATGTAGCAAATATGGAATGGTTTGTAGAACCGACTCCCGAACTAAAGGGTATCTTATATGCGATTGAAACTTATTCAGCCCACCCTCTTGCCGATGCAGTAAAGTCGCACCTGAAAAACGAATTGCAGACAAAACCGGATATAAAAATATCTTCCTTGTCGGGGCGCGGACTAATGGGAGAGAGAGGTGATGATAAATACTATGTAGGAACGCTGAGAATGTTGGAGGAACAGCATATTGTATTTACTAATAGTCAGCAAGAATGGATAGAGAAAGAAACAGACAATTCCAACATGATTGTATTGTTTGCAAAAGAGACCTCTTTGCTTGCTATTATTGCAATTACCGACAGGGTGAAACCGACATCTTTACAAGCGATTGATAAAATGAAATCTATAGGCTTGGAATTATATATGCTTACAGGTGACAACAAACGGGCTGCCGACCTGATAGCCCGACAGGTAGGCATAAGTACTGATAATGTAAAAGCAGGAGCTCTGCCAGCCGGAAAAGCAGCCTTCATAAAAGAATTGCAAGATAAAGGCGAAATAGTGGCTATGACCGGTGACGGCATCAACGACAGTGGTGCACTGGCTGCAGCTGACGTTAGTGTGGCTATGGGACAGGGAAGCGATATAGCTATGGAAGTTGCTCAAATGACAATTATTTTGTCCGACCTTAATAAATTCTGTCAGTCAATCACTCTTTCGAGACTAACTATGAAGACTATGAAGCGAAACCTGTTTTTTACTTTTATATATAATATTATCGGGATACCTGTGGCTACAGGCTTCCTTTACTCAATCACAGGCATATCTCTAAATCCGGCTATTGCAGGTATTGTAATAATACTGAGCACCATAAGTGTAGCGATCAGCAGCTATTGCCTGAAGTTTGGAAAGATGTAATACAACTTGTTTTATATCTTCTTCAACACAATCCTCCTTTTAGTCGCCGCAGCTATCTCTCCGAAAAAGGCTTTTATATCATTATACTCTGATTTATTATAAGTTCCGGAGAATATATCTATATTCTGAGTATATGTAATTTTTCCTTCACTCTGCTCTATGGTTGTTTTCAATTTTCCATAAGGTGTATCTAAATCGATATCTTTAGGCTTAGACTCGAATGTATAGCCTTCAGGTATAGTATATATTATCGTATCGGACTCAGAGAATCCGTAATCCCGCTGAATATCATAGCTCCTTTTATTGGAAGAAAACAAATCATAATGGCTCTTTTTCAAAGGACATACAGGTATAAACAAACGCGTCCCTGTCTTATTCACAAAATCTCCGGCCGTCAGGTCAGCAGTCAATATACATGATGGCAAAGAAGTTTTATTCTCGGTCACACTTATATTGTCCAACTGTATTTTCGGAAATTTTACATTTCTGTTTATATAACTTACGACTTTGTCTCTGTCTTTGGATGTCATCTGACTAACATTATTAGTGTATGCATGAAGATATTCACTCAATGTAAGATTGCCTTTAGCTACTCCGTCTTCTGCAATATCGAGAGTTAATTTTGAAATCGTTTTATTATCTGCATCCGAATATACGGGAAGTTTGCAAAGCTTCCCCCCCTCGGCAGTTATAACCAAAGCATCGTGTCCGGCAATATCATCATGGACATATCCAAACGGCAAAGTCTGAGATGTACATTCGAGCCAGATACTATCATTCTTGAGTGGAACTAATAATATGGCATGGTCTGTTTGTGACACATTAGCGAAATCTTCATATAAATCCCTCTCTTTTGTACTGATCTCACAATAATTGGATGGAATATCCACTACATTCAGATAGGCTTTCATCAAATTAGACAATCCCTTACAATCGCCATATCCGCTTTTTGCCACAGAGGAAGCCTCTATTGGCTGAAAACCTCCAATACCCAGTTGAATACTTACATAGCGTGAATTATCCTGAAGATATTTATACAGTATTTCTACTTTCTCTCTATCCGTTTTAGCATCTTTCACCAGATCTCTTACTTTACTTATCACCGGCTCGGGTAATACATCCCGATTTGCCAGCAATCCGTTTACCCACAGGCCATAGCTCTTCCAATCCACCATATTTCCGCAGGACGAATCATAACAAAAATCTGATATTCCGACAAGTACACGAGGACATATTTCCCTGAAAGAAGGGGCTAACGGCTCTTTTTCTATTGCTTTCAGATTATTTGCCGTAAATGTGTATATATGTTTATTATTTACAACTTCATCACTGATAGGCGCTCCAAAATTAGATATATACCTGAGGCTTTTATCAGCGGGCAATTCTATCGTATAGCTTGCTTTTACTACAGACTGCATATAACCGTCGAGAGGGATAAATGCGGGATAGGCTAATATACCGTTTTTCCACCTCATAGTATATGTATACTCCACAGTGTAAGGATATGCAGGCACTTTACACTCATAAACAATGGAATAGTTATCTGTTGCCATATGTTCCGATATAGAAGATATTTTCAGGTCTTTCTTTCCTATTTTTCTGATTACTGTTCCGGCTGCATTCTTTACAACTCCTGAGAAGTCTTTTAATTCCCTGAACTTATCGCCATAAGTATAAAAATGTCCATATACTTCTCCTTGTTGACTCAATATTGTAACTGTCTTACTTACTTTATAAGTAGCATTGTTCTGATCGGTCTGCGTAAAAACTGCTTCATAATCATCAACTATGGCAAAAGCATTTTCAGACAAGCTGTCCGGAATTGCAGATATAGCTGTTTTGCCGGCTTGCATTGCTGTTGCCGATGCAAGAAAAAGTACAAATATCAGATATTTAATCATTAGTTCTCTTTTATGTAATTTATATTGCAGTTTTCTTTAGTACTATCTGTTCAGAATTTTTCTGTATAATTTTTGCAAAGAAATCCCGTAATGATTCGTACTCTTCCGGCAAGAACTGGAGTTTTTTGAGCTGGTATTGATAATGCAGTTTTACCTTGTTATCAGCGTGAACGATTCTATAAGTAAAGCTAATTTCATTTTCGTTAAATACCATTCTTTCCGCTTTTGGTAATTCATCTACTGCATAACCTTCAGGCACAACAATATCAATAATTTGCACATAGTTCATCGGATAATTGAACTGAACAGGGAATACACGCTTTTCTTCTTTAAACGGATTCTCAGCATACAACTTCTCCTGTAGAGGATTTATATATAAGAATTCATCACCTAATACGGCATCTGTTGACAGTGTGTATTCCATCTTGAGAGGTTCTCCCGTATCGTCCTGATTTGTAATACTGAAACTATCTATTTCACAGGCTAAGTTTTTCTTTAAAGATTCGATATAATCATTCTCATCTTTGTGATTAGAATAACTTGCTCTTGTATTGTATGCTGTACATCCTTTTCTTGTATCATTCACCTTTCCTTCATATTTGGAATCAGTGAATGAAAACACCGATGACTTCAGTACTGAACTGTTTGTGAGCATAGTCAGATCGACCCAACCTGTATTATTCCGTTGCATAATACGGGCTTGCGGCACCATACATTTCTCCGGCAATAGATTCCAATCTCCGTATTTTGCAGCTGCATCGGTAAAGTAGGTTACCGTATCTATCCGTATACCTGTAATTACATAGTTAAAGGCATCGACACTCGGATGAGCAATCGGCATACGTCCATTAGTCCGTGTACTCATCAATACAGGAAAAGCATCAAAACCTCCCGCTTGAAGGGCATTTATTAGCAGGAAATTTACTTCGGCGCTACTACCTGTACCATTCTTCAACGCATTTTTTATATCTTTTGGGAAAGCAGTATTCTTGTCATCCCATTTCACTTTGCTTTTTATCATATTCTGTATTTCCTTTGCCCTGCTTAAAGTAGGTTCAGCCTTCGATATTTCATTCTTAAACATATCGGCTTTTTTAGCATTGCTTCCGAAATAACTTGCATCCAGCAAATCTTCATCTATTTTTCCCCACGATATGGCAAAGCTCTTCACCGTACTATACGGATATTGTATTGTTTTAAGCTCAAACGATACCTTTGTTATAAAATCCCTGATTGTCCACAAATAGACTTCATTTTTTATAGCAGGTACATCTTTCGCTTTGTATGTTATTCGTTCGGCTGTACATCTTTCAGTATGCGATTGTAGTCTTCCATTATCGTCTTTATATTGAAGATTGAATGACTCATTTACAGGCTCGCGACGGGTATCTAACGCCACATATCCCTGATAATTAGTATTAAACCTGAAATATTCAGGTATTGTTATTTCATACGACGTGTAAAGGATGGGAATAGAAGTCTGGAAATTAAAGTCTCTCAGATCATAAAAGAAATCGGAAACGATAGTATACTTATATTCTATCACGGATCCGACTTTGGCTGCAGGCATTGTAAATTTTTTCAGCTTCAGCTTCTTTTCGCTTTCCTCATCAAAAATATGCTCTTTCGAGAGCTTCGTCTTCACAATCTTTCCGCCTTCCAGATTATAGGTTGTCCCCGATAAGCCTCTTATATCTTCTTTCCGGATGTTACTCTCCTGATAATAACCGATCTCCTGATTAGCCCACTCAAGGCCTTCATTCTTCAATATCTTTATTTTAGTCTGAATAGTATATTCAAACTGAAAACCATATATATTGTTATATACAAAACGGGTATCTCCCACTTTCAATAACATTACAGCGGAGGCTGATGTATCTAACGGACATACAGACATGTTCATTTCATCCATTGTAACATTCCCGAATTTAGACTGCGACATACCATTTTGAGTAAAGCAAATGATTATCAGCACAAAGATGTACAAAGCATAGTTGTTTTTCATAGCAATAGTAGTGTATAGATATTAATGAGTTCCCTTGTAAGAAGTAAAAATATAAAAAATGTTTAAAAATACTAATAGGAAAGATATGCCGTATAACATATCAATATACTTAATAGAGTAATCTAAATACAATATTCCATATTTGAAAGATATATTATGAAAACAATCGGGGCTACTCTGATCGCAGAGTAGCCCCGAAACTTAATTTAGAAGAACCTTTCCTTATTTTGCTGATGTGCAATAATTACTTCTTTTCGATGCCCACCATAGTGCTGATGATGTTTTGTCACCACCTTGCAGCTGAGCAACACCAGCGTTATAATTTGTCTCATTGATCAGTTTCTCACTCTGAGGATAAATCACTCTGGAAATATAGTTAGACGGATTTTGAATATCTCCGTCACTCGGATATGTTCCCGATCCGGAATCTCTGGATTCAGGTATATCGAATGCAGGCAAATTCAAGCGACGTTTGTCATTCCAGGCCTGAGCCGAAATATCAGGATATCCTGCGATATATTTTTGAGTAATGATCTTCTCCAGTTTGGTATTTCCTGCACCTGCTGCATCATCATAATTTGCAGATGTACCCCAGTCATTTTTCGCATCCGATGTTAAATATGTTCTGGCTTTGCTTTCAGCAATACTCAGATAACCGAAAGATGCTACAACTCCGTCCTCATATCTGGTTTTGGCTGTTTTTCCGGTCGGATCTGCAATACCATAACGCTCCAATGCTTCTGCAGCTAAGAAACAAGCTTCTGCATACAACAGGATATCGGTCTTACGCTGATCATTCGGAATAATCCAAGTTGTGCTCATTGTTCCAGCATTTTCCTTAGCCGTTGTAGTACTTGCATTATCTTCGTACCCAGGTATGATACCAACCCATTTTCCTTGAAGACTAGGATCAAACATTCTTTCACCTCTAGGGTCTACATTACCCGGATTAACTGTTGCTGTACCTGTATATGGCATACCTCCGATACCTTTCAATACCTTTTCCATTGAAGTAGTCAGACTCTGTCTGTCTCCCCACGAAACCTGATACATTCTGTAAGGATACTGGTTACCCCAGCCGGCCGAACGCATAGCAATACGAGCATCGTCTCCTGCCTGCAATATACCGCCGTCTGCATTCAATGCAGCTTCAGCTTCCTGTTTACTCAATGCCGGATCTATTTCCGATATTTGCATAGCAAGTCTCAGACGCAAAGTATTTGCAAAACGTTTCCATTTTATGATTTCACCCCAATATACCTGATCTTCACCTGATAAGAACTCTTCGTTTTCATCAAACTGTTTCACAGCTGCGTCTAATTCATCGAAGAAGAAGTCGAATTGCTCTTCCAACGACTGATACTTAGAATCGGTATCTTCCGGAGATTTAGGGAATGGAGTAGGTCCAAAGAAGTCCACAAATCTAGAATGCAAATATACTCTCCAGATACGTGCCAATGCCATTGAATTCTCGCGGCCTCCGTATTTTTTGGCATCATAAATTACGATATTTAATACAGCCAGATAATTGTTATAATGCGATTTCCAGTATAAATCTGAATATCCATCATTCGGAGTATATTTACGTACAGAGTTCCCTAATACATATTGAGCGAAAATATCATAACCCAGAGCTTTCACACGTTGGTGAAGGTCAGCTGCTCCATTCTCACCTACATTATAGGTTGCACCATCCCAAAGCACACCACCCAAA
The DNA here is from genome assembly GCA_040395895.1 of Dysgonomonas hofstadii. Classification (GTDB taxonomy): domain Bacteria; phylum Bacteroidota; class Bacteroidia; order Bacteroidales; family Dysgonomonadaceae; genus Dysgonomonas; species Dysgonomonas hofstadii_A. The sequence continues at coordinate 39,951 of JBEBPN010000003.1, read as the reverse complement.
TCAGGTTTGGAGAAGTTTAATGAGTCAGGCGGATTTACCGGATCTACGTTTATTGCGTCGAAACCATTCGTACAGCTTGCCCCAAGCAGTCCTATACCTACAATAAATGATAATAATATATTTTTTGTTTTCATTTGTGTTTTTTATTTAAAATGCAACATTCAGATTAAATCCTATACTTCTTAGAGTAGGCATAGAACCCATTTCAAAGCCCTGAGCATTACCTGATGTATATCCAGCTTCAGGATCGAAACCTTTAGTCTTACTGTATATCATCCATAAGTTTCTGGCAACAAGAGAAAGTTTTACACTATGTATAGGTGTTTTTGCCAAAACTTTGCGAGGCAATTTATAACCGAAGCTAACTTCTCTTAATCTTATATTGGTTGCATCATATATCCAAGGTTCAGCACCATCTTGCAAATGAGCCCAATAAGCCTGAGATGTCGTTGCTACAGTATTTTCAGCACCGCTAGCTGTTACACCTTTTACTACCATTGATTCACGACCGTCTAAAGTAAGATCAAGTGTTCCGTAATTCGCACCTGTTTTGATTGACCCCATATAAACTTCGCCACCATATCTCATATCGATCTGGAAACCAAAATCGAAATCTCTATATCTGAATGTATTGCTTAGCCCACCCATCCAGTCTGGATTATTATTACCCAATTTTACATATTCGCTGGTAAATATAGGCAAACCTTTTTCATTTACCTTGATATTTCCATTATCATCTCTTTCATAAGCTTTACCCAACAGGTCTCCATAAGCACCACCTTCAGTAGCTACGATTTTCAGGAACTGGGTAAGACTTGGGTGTTGCAATTCTTGTTGTGTTACTCCATCAGCCAGTTTAACAATCTTATTGCTATTTTTAGAGAAGTTCAGCGCCACATCCCAAGTAAAGTCTTTTGTTTGAACAGGAGTACCTGACAATACCAACTCTATACCTCTGTTTCTTACATTACCGGCATTCACATATTTATAGTTATATCCGGTAGATGCAGGAACGTTCATTTTCAATATCTGATCTTTTGCTTCTTTATTATAATAAGCAAGATCCAGTCCGAGACGATTATCAAATGCTTTCAATTCCAAACCTATTTCATAAGAGTTGATTGTCTCATTCTTCAGGTCATATGATGATTTTGTATCACTCTTCAATGGCTGTATGATCGTTTCGATCTGCTCTGTAACAGGATTGTATACATATTGCGTTGTCAGAGTTCTGTAATTGAATAGTTGATACGCTTCTGTATCGTTACCCACCTGTGCCCAAGACAAACGTAGTTTACCATAGCTCAAAGGACCTGTGTTCTTGAATGTTTCTGTAAACAACCAGCTTGCACCTACCGAAGGATAGAAATAAGAACGGTTGTCTGGGTTCAATGTAGAAGACCAGTCGTTACGTGCGGTCAGATCCAAATATACCATATTATTCCATGCGAAAGATGCTGTTGCATACAATGAGTTTATTTGTTTACGGAAAGCTGTATTAGATGCAGCTTGCTTCTTTCCATTTGCGAGTGTAAAGCCATAAGCAGGATCAACCAAGCCTGTAGTTTGTCCCAACATACCCTCGCTGTGTCTGTACATAATATTTCCACCGGCAGTAGCTACCAATCCTAACTTATCTGTCAAGTTTTTGTTAAATGTTATAAGGAAGTCTGCATTTACTTCATAAGAATCTTCTTTGCTCATCATAAAGTCTCCACTAGGATACCAATAAGTAGGACCTGCCGCCAACTTATCTTTATATTGCGACGATATATAATCCATACCATAGCGTCCCTGTATATTCAACCACTCAGTGAATTCATATTTTAATGAACCAAAACCGATAAAACGATGTTTTCTGTCGCTATTTAAATCGTTCTCTGTTGCCCAATACGGGTTAAGCGCCATTCCACTGATATTATCTGTCCATGCTACAGGGATTCCTGACATATCTTTTTTAGATACAGGGTTGATCGTACCTTTAGGGAAGGCATATCCTTCAGTTCCCGTAAAATCACTGAAATGGTAAGAACGCGGCATCATCAGATGGTTAAGGAAAACGTTATCCGGGTCATATGCCAGTTTCACACGATTTTCAGTCTTTTGGTTTACATAAGTTAGTTTCGCATCAAAAGACAATTTATCTGTCAGTTTGGCCGTACCGCGCAATGTTACAGAAGTTTTCTTAAAGTCACTGTTCGGAACGATACTCTGATTGCTCAGATTCATCACAGCTAAACGCAATGTATTTTTGTCCGATGTACTTACCAGTTCTGCGCTGTTAGTCCATGTTGTACCTGTTCTTAGAAAATCTTTTATATCATTACCTTCCGGTGAATATTTAGTATTTCTACCCATCAGGTCTGTAGTCGCTTGTCCGGTCATTTTTGCACCCCAGCTACCAACTGCATTTTGCACATATTCACCTGCTGTACCCTGTCCATATACGTTTTGGTATTTAGGCATTTGCATCGGAGAATCAAATGTCAGGTTAGAGTTAATCGTGATACCAATACCTTTTTTATTGGCACCTGTTTTAGTCGTAATCATAATAACGCCATTACCCGCACGCGATCCGTAAAGAGCTGCGGCTGCAGGTCCTTTCAGTACCGACATTGTTTCGATATCATCCGGAGAAATATCGGCCATACCCGAACCTTTGTCAATACCACGGTTACCCCAATAGTCGTCAGTACCACTCGTTTCGCTGTTGATAGGCACTCCGTCTACCACTATCAGCGGCTGATTATTACCTCCGATCGAGTTATTACCACGCAATACGATTCTACTGGAACCGGCAACACCTGTTCCTGATTGTTTGATCTGCAATCCGGCTACTTTACCGGCCAAAGCATTTGCAACGTTGTTATCTCTGGTTTCAGTCAGTTGTTCACCTTTGATCTCCTGAAGCGCATATCCCAGTGATTTCTTGTCGCGTTTGATACCCAAAGCGGTAACAACGACCTCATCCAGCAATTTTGAATCTTCCTGCAATACAATGTTAACAGTCGACTGACCATTCACCGGAATATCCAGAGATATAAAGCCTACAAATGTTACAGTCAATGTTCCGCCAGGAGATACATTCAATGTATAATCTCCGTCCACACCTGTCATAGTTGCATTTGTCGTACCTTTCTCTGCTACGGTTGCCCCGATAAGAGGATCGCCCAAAGCATCGGTAACCACACCTTTGACAGTAGTTTTATTTCCTGTCTGAGAATAGACAGTCCCGCTCAACATCATAAAAAAAGCAAGGAAACAAATGAGAAAACGGACTTTCGCCCCAAAAGGATTAGACCTTTTTCGTTTAGTTTTACACATCATAGTTTTTTTTAATTTAAGGGTTCAGCAAATTGTGATAATGCAAAAGTATATTAGAAAATGATACTTCAAATATTTAAAGTGTTAATTAACATTTTGAAGAAAACTTAAACAGAAAAACAGAATGCAAGAATAAAATACTATTAATCAAATAATTAAAGCAAAACAAGAATAAGCGTTTAAACATATTTTATGAAAATGTGTTATTAAACATATTTATAAAACGTCCAAAAACATCATTTTAAACAAAATTTATCTCAAAAATAGAAATCTTAATTAACATTTAATAAAGAGTGTCTATCTTTCATAAATAAAACCAAACACAAAAGACCAAAAACCCCCTTTAATGTCAAATTGCAATCCTCAGTAAGCAAAACGCTATAATTTTGTGTATGAGCGCTTTTTTATTAATAATATTGATAAAATATATCAGTCATTTTGTTCTTTTTTGACAAATAAAAAAATTACCTTTGTGCCTGTAAAAACAAAGTATGTTAAAAAGGAAGTTATGAGTTCAAATCTGTATGATTTTTTACCCATATTGATGCAGATAGCTTTTTCTGTTGTTTTTGTATTTGCTACAGTACTTGCATCTAATATGTTAGGACCTAAGCGTAAAAACGCTAACAAAATGGCCAATTTCGAATGCGGCCTCGATCCACTGGGCAATGCCCGCTCTCCTTTCCCTATCAAATATTTCCTAGTAGCCATCCTGTTTGTACTATTCGATATCGAAATAGTATTTATGTACCCGTGGGCTGTAAACTTCAAGGCTATTGGCTGGGAAGGTTTACTCAAAATGGGAGGATTTATAGGATTGCTTCTCGTTGGATACCTTTATATAGTAAAACGTAAAGCATTGGAGTGGGAAAAATAATAATATTTAAGCCTCTGTATTTAAACCATAGCTAACGGGCTTTGTTATTTATTATACAGGGTGATTAAATAAACCGGTTACGACCTATACAATTCTAAAGTTATGAGTAAATCTTCTAATATAAATGTAGTGCCGGCTCCTGATGGATATACAGGAAATGGTTTCTTTGCCACTAAATTCGACTATGTCATAGGTTTGGCACGCGCCAATTCGCTATGGCCTTTACCATTTGCAACATCTTGCTGTGGTATCGAGTTTATGGCAACTATGGCATCCACTTATGATATGGGACGATTCGGGGCAGAGCGTAACAGCTTCTCGCCACGACAAGCCGATATGTTATTGGTTATGGGTACGATCTCTAAAAAGATGGCACCGATACTCCGCCATGTATATGAACAGATGGCCGAACCGAAATGGGTGATTGCTGTTGGTGCATGCGCCTCTTCGGGTGGTATATTCGATACTTATTCCGTATTGCAGGGGATAGATAAAGTTATTCCGGTAGATGTATATGTACCCGGATGTCCTCCGCGTCCCGAACAAATACTGGACGGCGTAATGCAACTACAGGAACTTGTGAAACATGAATCTATATATCGCAGAAGCTCGGAAAGATATGAAGAACTTCTCAAATCATATAAACTTGAATAATAATCAATAATGGCTCTTGAAACTACGATTATCGAAAACAAGATAGGTGAAAAATTTGGCGCTGAAGTTCTCAATTTCAGAATGGAATGTGACATATTCACTTTTGAGGCTACACCGGCCGTCATTAAAGATGTAATTCGGTTCATGAGAGATGACGAAACACTGCGTTTCAATTTCCTGACCGACCTGTGCGGAGTGCATTATCCGGACAATGAGAAAGACAACCAATTTGCTGTTGTCTACCTTTTGCATAACTGGATAGATAATGTACGCGTAAGGGTTAAGACCTTCCTGAACGGAGCAAAGCCGGAAGTTGACACAGTAACCGGAGCATTCGATGCTGCCAACTGGATGGAACGCGAAACATACGATTTCTACGGTATTATATTTAAAGGGCATCCAAACCTGAAACGGATACTCAACGATGAGGGAATGGTTTCGTTCCCGATGCGCAAAGATTATCCGCTCGAAGATTCGGGACGTACCGACAAAGACGACAGATTCTTCGGAAGAACGCCGAACAATTATGAACCAACTAAATAACAGCAAAGTAAGGAAATGTCAGATCAACTAATAAATCCGGAACATCGCTTTGCGAAAATTGTAAGAGAACAGACCTTCGAGGACGGACGTGAGCTGAATGTATTGAATTTCGGCCCTACCCACCCCTCTACACATGGTGTGTTCCAGAATATCCTGCTGATGGATGGCGAACGCATCATAGATGCCGATACCACTGTCGGCTATATTCACCGTGCATTTGAAAAAATAGCTGAACACCGGACTTTCTATCAGATCACAACACTGACAGACCGTCTCAATTACTGTTCTGCACCTATAAATAATATGGCATGGTGGATGACCGTAGAGAAAGCACTCGGTGTAGAATTACCTAAACGTGCTCAGTACATGCGCGTAATAATAATGGAAATGGCGCGTATCACCGACCACCTTATATGTAATTCTATATTGGGTGTCGACCTGGGGGCATATACACCATTCCTGTACGTGATGAAGTATCGCGAACTGGCATACGAAATATATGAAGAGATCTGCGGCGCACGTATGACGACCAATATGGGACGTATCGGAGGTTTTGAAAGAGACTTCAGCGAAACGGCATGGCGTAAGATAGACGAATTCCTCGAAGGATTCCCTAAAGCATGGGATCAGCTGGAAAGGCTCTTTGCCCGCAACCGTATCTTTATGGATCGTCTTATCGGAGTAGGCACTATATCTGCCGAGAAAGCCATAAGCTATGGTTTTACAGGCCCGAACCTGCGCGCCACAGGCGTTGACTATGATGTACGTGTAGCACAACCTTATAGTTCATACGAAGATTTCGACTTCAAAGTACCAGTCGGACAATCGGGTGATACTTACGACCGCTGGTGTGTACGTACTGCTGAAATAAAAGAAAGCCTGAAAATAATGAAACAGGCACGGGACAATATGCCGGCAGGAACATATCATGCCGATGTTCCCGACTACTATCTGCCTCCGAAAGAGGAAGTATATACAGAAATGGAAGCACTGATCAACCACTTTAAAATAGTAATGGGCGAAATACCTGTTCCTATATCCGAAGTATATCACTCGGTAGAAGGTGCAAACGGTGAACTGGGTATATATCTTATAACCGACGGTTCGCGAGCTCCGTTCCGCGTACACTTCCGCAGACCATGCTTTATCTACTATCAGGCATTCCCTGAAATGATCAAAGGCGGTATGTTTTCGGATGCCGTAGCTACATTATCGAGTATTAATGTTATTGCAGGAGAATTAGACGCTTAATAATGGAAAACGTTAGAGAATATAAACAAATAATAAATATGTCGGACGCATTGATGGCACGCGTAAATGAACTACTGAGCCATTATCCTGCCGACAAAAAGAAATCGGCTATGCTACCGGTATTACATGCTGTACAGGATGCTCACGACAACTGGCTGAGCCTCGAACTGATGGACAAGGTAGCCGAGATTCTGGAAGTGACGCCTATCGAAGTATATGAAGTTGTTACATTCTATTCGATGTTCAACCAGAAACCGATAGCAAAATACATGCTTGAGTTTTGCCGTACCGCATGCTGTGGCTTGCGTGGAGGAGAAAACCTGATGGATTACACTTGCCAGAAGCTAGGAGTAAAACCCGGAGAAATAACTCCAGACGGTATGTTCAGTGTAGTAGGCGTAGAATGTCTCGGTGCTTGTGGCTTTGGCCCGATGCTCCAGCTTGGAGATAACTATCATGAGAATCTTACAAAAGAAAAGATAGATACGCTGCTCGAAGATTGTAAACAAGGTAAAGTAAACCTATATTAATATTTGCGATGGCTAGAAAGATATTACTCGAAAAGATAGATATTCCCGGAATACAGGAATATGAAGTTTATCGCAAAAACGGCGGTTACGCATCGGTAGAGAAAGCCTTGCAAACCATGACTCCCGACGATGTAGTGGAGCAGGTGAAAGCTTCCGGCATGCGTGGACGTGGTGGAGCAGGTTTCCCTATGGGAATGAAATGGAGTTTCATAGATAAGAAATCAGGAAAACCACGCCACCTTGTAGTGAATGCCGACGAATCGGAACCGGGTACATTCAAAGACCGCTTTCTGATGCACCATATCCCGCACTTACTGATAGAAGGAGCTATTGTCTCCAGTTATGCATTGGAAGCAAACCTTTCTTACATATATATTCGCGGCGAATATATGTGGATATTTAAGATATTAGAAAAAGCCATAAAAGAAGCTTATGCCAACGGATGGCTGGGCAAAAACATACTCGGTACCGGCTACGACCTCGATCTGTATGTACACTGCGGAGCAGGAGCATACATCTGTGGGGAAGAGACCGCGCTTATCGAATCACTGGAAGGCAAGCGCGGCAATCCGCGTATCAAACCACCATTTCCTGCCGTTAGCGGATTGTGGGGTGAACCTACCGTTGTAAATAATGTGGAATCTATATCGACCGTATCGTGGATTATCAACAATGGCGGCGATGAATATGCAAAAATAGGAATTGGTAAATCTACAGGAACAAAACTTATGTCAGCATCTGGACACATTAAAAATCCGGGGGTTTACGAAATAGAGCTTGGCCTGACAGTAGATGAGTTCTTCAATTCGGATGAATATTGCGGCGGAATGATGGACGACCGTCCGCTCAAAGCATGTATTCCGGGCGGATGTTCCGTGCCTATTCTGCCTCCTCAATACCTATTCAAGACAGCGAACGGAGAAGACAGACTGGTATCTTACGAATCGCTTGCTGATGGCGGATTTATTACAGGTTCGTCACTTGGCTCAGGGGGATTCATTGTGTATAACGATACAGCCTGTATTGTACGTAACACTTGGAACTTCTCTCGTTTCTTCCACCACGAAAGCTGTGGACAATGTTCACCTTGCCGCGAAGGAACCGGATGGATGGACAAAATCCTTCACCGTATAGAAACCGGACAAGGCCGTGAAGAAGATATAGACCTGCTGTGGAGTATCCAGAGCCAGATAGAGGGTAATACCATCTGCCCACTCGGTGATGCGGCATCGTGGCCAGTAGCTGCGGCTATACGCCACTTTCGCGAAGAATTTGAATATCACGTACGTTTCCCTGAAAAAGTGAAAGATAGAAATCACTTTGTGAACGAACCGATGGAAAAAGTAAGGCATCTGTTATCAGGCAGTATTGCAAGTCTGTAACGGATTAAGAGAGTAAAACGATTGAAAATATTTTTAAAAGAGCTAATAGCTATACGCTAACAGCTAACAGCTAAAAAATATGAAAATTACAATAGACGGACATACAGTAGAGGTTGAACCGGGAACTACTATCCTGCAGGCAGCGCGCCTTGTAGGTGGCGACAGTGTTCCTCCTACTATGTGTTATTATTCCAAACTGAAAGACTGTGGAGGCAAATGCCGTTGCTGTCTCGTGGAAGTATCGAAAGGCAGCGAAAAAGACCCTCGTCCGATGCCTAAATTACAGCCGTCATGCGTTACTGCTGTTCAGGACGGGATGGAAGTAAAAAGTGCTACCTCCGAAAGAGCTAAGGTTTCACGCAAAGCCGTATCGGAATTTCTCCTGATCAATCACCCGCTCGACTGTCCGGTATGCGATCAGGCCGGAGAATGCGACTTACAAGACCTTGCCTATGGCAACGATAACTTCAAGTCACGTTTTATTGAGCAAAAACGCACATTTGAATCTGAAGATATAGGCCCATACATACAGTTGCATATGAACAGATGTATCTTATGCTACCGCTGTGTGAAGCTAGCCGATCAGCTTACACCGGAACGTGTACACGGAGTTGTAGGCAGAGGCGACCATGCACAGATATCTACATATATAGAACGTGCTATAGATAATGACTTTTCGGGTAATGTGATAGATGTATGTCCTGTAGGGGCATTGACTGATAAGACATTCCGCTTCAAATCGCGTGTATGGTTTACTAAAAAGTTTAATGCTCACCGCCATTGTACAAAATGTTCGGGTAAAGTAACACTATGGATGTTTGGAGACAGCGTTCTGCGTGTAAGCGCCCGTAAAGACCAATGGAAAGAAGTGGAAGAGTTTATCTGCAACGAGTGCCGTTTCGAGCATAAAAATACAGAAGACTGGATAATAGAAGGGCCACGCAAATTTGAGAAATACTCGGTAAACAATGTGAACAACTACACAGAGCCTACCAAAAAGGTGAAAATAAAGACTGACGATATGGTACTTGAAGGACGTGAGGAAGACCGGAAGAAAATAAGCATGGAAAGTTCGCCTTATGATGCTAACGAACTGGAAGCAATAAAGAAAACAAAAGAATAATATAATGGAAGTTGCACTAATCGTAGAAAAACTGATTCTGATCGTTCTCGTTTTTGCCGTTACGATGTTCTTTGCATTGTACGCAACTTATGCAGAGCGTAAAGTAGCCGGATTCCTGCAAGACCGTTACGGACCGAACCGTGCCGGAATATTCGGGCTGTTACAACCAATCTGTGATGGCGCCAAACTATTCTCGAAAGAAGAGTTTATGCCGAATACCCCCAATAAAATACTCTTTATTTGTGGGCCGGCAATAGCCATGAGTGTCTCTCTGCTTGGGGTTTCCGTTATTCCTTGGGCCGAAAAATTCGTTATTGCCGGATATGGTGAAGTGAAGCCTTACATCGGTGATGTGAATGTAGCCGTCCTGTACATTGTGGCAGTTCTTTCTACTAGTGTGTATGGAGTTGTGATCGGAGGCTGGGCTTCAAATAACAAATACTCACTGATAGGCAGTATACGCGCCGGCGCTCAGATGATTTCGTACGAAGTCGCTATGGGATTGTCTATCATTGCGCTTGTAATGATGACAGGTAGCCTTAGTCTGGTAACCATTACAGAACAGCAAAGCGGATGGCATGGTATGCAGTGGAATGTAATCTATCAGCCGTTGACTTTCATCATCTTCCTTGTATGTTCTTTCGCGGAATGTAACCGTACACCGTTCGACCTTGCAGAATGTGAATCGGAACTGGTAAACGGACACCATACAGAATATTCATCTTTGGGAATGGGATTCTTCATGTTCTCGGAATATGCGAGCATGTTCTTCTCATCTGCCTTTATCTCTGTCCTCTTCTTCGGAGGATACAACTATCCGTTCATCGATTGGGTAAGGGAAAACTGGGGCATCAATGTAGCCAGCGGACTTGGCGTACTGGCACTGCTTGCCAAAACAACGTTCTTTATATTCTTCTACATGTGGGTACGCTGGACAATACCGAGATTCAGATACGACCAACTGATGCGGTTAGGATGGAAAATGCTATTCCCTCTGGCAATAGTAAATATCTTCCTTGTAGGAATATGCATCTTGATTTTTAAATGAAAATAAAAGATTTGTCATGTCAATAAAAGATATATCATTATCGGGAAAGAAAGAGGAAGTCACCAATAAAAAGATGACTTTTATCGAACGCATCTATCTTCCTGCTATAGTGCAAGGCTTAGGGATAACTATAAAGCACTTCTTCGCGAAGAAAAATACAATTCAGTATCCCGAGCAACAACGCGAATTCAGTCCTGTATATCGCGGTCAGCACGTTCTGATGCGCGACGATCAGGGGCGCGAACGTTGTACAGCATGCGGATTGTGTGCCCTTGCCTGTCCTGCTGAAGCCATCACGATGACAGCTGCAGAACGTAAAAAAGGCGAAGAGCAACTATACCGTGAGGAGAAATATGCGGCTGTGTATGAAATCAATATGCTACGCTGTATATTCTGCGGATTGTGTGAAGATGCCTGTCCTAAAGAGGCTATCTTCCTGACCAAATCAAAACTTCTGGTGAAACCTAAACTGGAAAGAGAAGATTTTATCTATGGTAAAGATAAGCTGGTAATTTCTGTCGAAGATGCTAAAGCAAGAAAGTACGACTAGAATTTGAGTTAAAAAGCATGCTAGTTTACTAGCAAATATAGTAAACCAGTAAACTGAAAAACTTATATACTAATATGATAACTATAATTTTTTACATTCTGGCAGCCATTACACTGGGTACAGGCATTCTGACTGTTCTGTCAAAGAATCCCATACATAGTGCAGTGTATATGATTATCTGTTTCTTTTCCATATCGGGGCATTTCCTGTTGCTTAACGCACTATTCCTAGCTGTAGTCAACATCGTTGTTTACGCAGGTGCAATCATGGTATTATTGCTGTTTACCCTGATGCTCATGAATCTGAGTGAACAACACGAGCCGAAAAAGAAAGTAATAAGCCGCGTAGCAGCTACGGTATCAGCATGTCTGATGGGGGTAGTGCTTCTTGCTGCATTGCTGAAATCTACTCCGGTGATAGAAACATATAAAGCCGAAGGATTGGACTATCAGTCGGTAAGTATTATCGGCCAGGTATTGCTGAATGAATATCTGGTACCGTTTGAGTTTGCATCTATCCTGCTCATTACAGCGATGATCGGTGCCGTACTTATTTCTAAAAAAGAAAAAAAAGCTTAAGCTATGCTGAATAATATATTAGAACAAGTAGGAATTGACAATTACATCTACCTCTGCATTCTTTTGTTTACGATAGGTGCAATCGGTCTTTTGTACCGCCGGAGTACGATAGTAATGCTTATGTCGGTAGAGTTGATGCTTGCCGCTGCAAATATGTTGCTTGCCGTATTCTCGGTATATCATCAGGATACAAGCGGACAGGTATTCGTTATATTCTCACTGGCAGTGGCCGCAGCCGAAGTTGCAGTAGGTCTGGCTATCCTTGTTGCCATATACAGGAATATTGGCACAATCGATATTGATGAATTAAAAAACTTAAAAGGATAATTTTGGATGGAAACACTATTGGTATTAATACTTCTGCTCAGTCCGTTTGTAGGCTTCCTTATCAATCTGCTGGTTGGTAAAAGTCTGACAGGACGCGCTATGACAGGAATTATTGCTACAACAGCAGTGATTATAAGTTTTGTTATATCCCTGATACTTTTCATCCAGGTACTGACTACAGGTGAAGCGATCCATGTCAATCTGTTTCAATGGATTGCACTTGGAGAGTTTACTACAGATTTTGCGTTCACCCTCGATCAGCTTTCATTGCTTTGGCTACTGTTTGTAACAGGTATCGGAGCACTAATCCACATATATTCGATAGGGTATATGAAAGATGATGAGAATATAGACCGGTATTTTGCATATCTGAACCTCTTTATCTTCTTCATGTCGGTACTGGTCTCCGGAGGCAACCTGCTTATCATGTTTATCGGATGGGAAGGTGTAGGACTATGCTCTTACCTGCTTATCGGATTTTGGTCGAAAGATCATAAAAACAACGATGCTGCAAAGAAAGCCTTTATTATGAACCGTATCGGAGACTTGGGTTTCCTCATCGGTATCTTCACACTGGGCTATCTGTTCAAGACTGTAGACTATGTAACATTGAAAGAAGCCGTATCTACAACATCTAATCCTGAGGTATCGACTCTATTGGGAGTAGCCACATTTGCACTCTTCATAGGTGCAACAGGAAAGAGTGCACAGATACCTTTATATACATGGTTGCCCGATGCTATGACAGGCCCGACACCGGTGTCGGCTCTGATACATGCGGCAACAATGGTAACAGCCGGTATCTTTATGGTTACCCGCCTGAACTTCCTGTTCGATCTTACACCTGATATTCAAACACTGATAGCAGTAGTAGGAGCGGTAACCGCACTGTTTGCCGCTTCGATAGCCGTTGCTCAAACCGATATAAAAAAGGTCCTCGCCTACTCTACCGTATCGCAACTGGGATTGATGTTCCTTGCTTTAGGACTGGGAGCATACCATGTTGCTGTTTTCCATGTAATAACACACGCATTCTTCAAAGCATGCCTCTTCTTAGGATCGGGTTCTGTGATACATGCAATGGGTGGAGAGCAGGATATGCGCCGGATGGGCGGACTGAAAGGTGTGATGCTGATTACTTACGCGACCTTTGCAATATCAACTGTTTCCATATCGGGAATACCACCTCTTGCCGGATTCTTCTCGAAAGATGAAATCATGCTGACTGCGTTTGAGCATAACAAAATATTGTGGGTAATAGCTGCTTTGGCTTCTTTACTGACTGCATTCTATATGTTCCGCGTCCTTTACCTTACATTCTTCAAAGAGTTCAGAGGTACGAAAGAACAGGAACATCACCTGCACGAATCGCCAAAGACTATGACCATGCCGCTTATTGTACTGGCAATACTAGCCGTATTCGGTGGCCTTATCAGTTTGCCTTTCGGTCTGAGCTGGTTGAATGGATATCTTGAACCGATTCTGCCGGGAATAGCAGTAGCGGAACATCCTCCTGTAAGTTCTCAGATAACAACTATGATTATCTCCACAGTAATAGCATTTATCGGACTTGGGCTGGCATATTACAAATATATCAGAAAATCTGAAGTCCCTGCTGAAGACGATAAGATCACAGGCTTTGCGAAAGTCCTGTACAATAAGTATTATATAGATGAGATATATAACGCCCTGTTTGTAAAACCGACTTATGCTCTGGCTAACTTTTTCGATAAGGTCATAGAGCCGGCATTGAAAACCTTCTTCAAAGGAGGAGGCTTACTGGTAGAATCGCTAACCACTCCGGCTAAGAGATTGCAAAACGGAAGTCTCGGATTTTATATGTTCTTCTTTGTATTGGGATTCTGTGCGCTCATCATCTATTTATTTCTTGTATAAAACTATTTAGGAAACATGAATATAGCTATTATATTAATCATATTGTTAGGAGGTGCAATTTTCACATACCTCTCAGGAAATAGATTTGCCTCAAAGGTTGCCATACTCTTCAGTGTTGCAGCAGCCGTATTCTCTGTTGCCTTATACCTGAAATATGGAGCAGCAGGGGCAGAATTCAGTATAGACTGGATCAGAAATCCGAATATATCGTTCTCATTAAAGGCTGACGGGTTAGCCATAGCAATGATCTTGCTTACGACTATTCTATTGCCTATTATTATACTCGCCTCATTACACCGTGAGTTTAAGAATGAGAAACTGTTATACAGCCTCATTATGTTCATGGCCTTTGCCATGACAGGAGCATTCCTGAGTAGCGACGCTCTACTATACTATGTATTCTGGGAAATGTCACTTATTCCGATCTACTTCATTATAGTATTGTGGGGAAACGGCGAACTGGCAAAAAGACGTAAGGCTGCAATGACATTCTTCCTCTTTACATTTGCAGGATCATTGTTTATGATGGCCGCTATTATATACCTCTATACAAAGACCGGAAGTTTCCAACTCGAAGCATTCTACAACGCCAACCTGAGCGAAACAGAGCAGATATGGATATTCCTAGCCTTCTTCCTTGCGTATGCCATTAAGATACCGGTATTCCCGTTCCACACATGGCAGGCAAATGTATATAAAACAGCTCCGGCTGTAGGTACAATGCTTCTTGCCGGCATAATGTCTAAAATGGGTGCATACAGTGTGATTCGCTGGCAAATACCTGTGACTCCTTATGCTTCACACGAGTTCAGAACTATCATTCTTATCCTGTGTATCATCGGAGTTGTATATGGTGCTATCATGGCACTCAGACAAGATGACCTGAAACGCTTCCTCGCTTATGCGTCTCTTTCGCATGTAGGCTTTATTGCTGCAGGTGCTTATGCCCTTACTTACGATGGTATCGAAGGAGCAGTAGTACTTATATTAGCACACGGATTTGGTATTGTCGCCATGTTCTATGCAGCAGACGTTATCCAGAACAGAACAAATACACTGAAGATAAGCGAACTGGGAGGAATAAAGAGCCATGCACCTAAATTTACGGTGGCATTCTTTCTGAGTATCCTTTCATCTATAGGAATCCCGCTGACGTTTAACTTCATCGGAGAATTCACAATCATGTACGGCCTCTATCAGGTGAGTCTGTGGTTCGCACTGACAATAGGAACATCACTGTTCTTAGGCGCACTGTTCATGCTGCGTATGTTCCAGTACACCATGTTGGGTGAACCGTCGAAGAAGCCATTCAGAGACCTGTCGATAACAGAAATCACTGTATTTACCCTTATCGTGATTGTGCTGATATTCTTCGGCGTATATGTAAAACCGGTTACAGACCTTGTCTCAACCAGTCTTACAGAAATAGTAATGTATATTAACAGATAAAAATTAGCCAGATATATAATGAGTACATTGATAGCCATCTCAGGATTAGGAATAGTTTGCCTGCTGTTAGAGATATTCAATTTAAGAAAGATACTTATACCGGTTACCCTTATAGGGCTGATAGCAGCGTTAGGGCTGACTGTTAGCGAATATTATTTGGGTGAACCTTTCTTAGGAGCAGACAAATACAATATGGTAGTAACATCCGGATTCTCGCAAGGATTCTCGGCACTGTTCATCATCATCGCCATCCTCATTATTGCAATGAGCCCTAAATTTTATCAGGAAAAACTGGTTAAGATAGCAGACTATGTCGCCCTTAAGGTTTTCATGCTGGCAGGAGCCGTAGCAATGATATCCTTCGGCAACTTTGCTATGTTCTTTATCGGACTGGAGGTATTATCTATCGCTGCATACGTTCTGGCTGCTAGCGAGCCTAAAAGCCTAAAGAGCAATGAGGCGGGAATGAAATACTTTATCATGGGTGCATTTGCTTCCAGCTTTATCCTGTTCGGTATTGCATTGGTCTACGGAGCTACCGGATCATTCGACATAGCTACAATATCCGCTACATCGGTTACAATGGCTGAAAGCCTTCCTGTATGGTTCAATATCGGATTTGTAATGATAACCGTAGGCATGATGTTTAAAGCTTCTATCTTTCCGTTCCATTTCTGGGCACCGGACGTATACGAGGGTTCTCCGACACTGGTAACCGCTATGATGAGTACATTGGTAAAAGTAGCTGCTATCGGGGCACTGTTTAAGATTGTATATATCTTGTTTGCTGCTATCAGCCCGGCTTATCAGATAGCTCTGATCGTGCTGTCTATCCTGACTATGTCGGTAGGAAATATCACTGCTATGAAGCAGAAGAACATCAAGCGTATGATGGCTTTTTCAGGTATCTCCCATGCCGGATTTATGATGATGACACTGCTTGCTGTAGGCACATCGGCCAACACTGTCTTATACTATGCGGCTGCATACAGTTTCGCGGGTATTGCTGCATTTGCTGTTATACTTGGCGTATGCAACGGGAAGGACAATGAAGATATATCCAACTTCTTCGGACTGGTGAAACATCAGCCTGTGCTGACAGCTATCCTGACTTGTGCATTCCTGTCACTGAGCGGAATACCTATCTTTGCGGGGTTCTTTGCCAAGTTCTTCGTGTTCGACCAGATGTTGCAGACAGGTCACCTGATACTTGTTATCTTCGGTATTATCAACTCGGTAATAGCCGTATCTTACTATCTGGGTGTAGCCAATGTGATGATCACCAAAGAGGCTGAGACTGAAGAACCGTTGAGAGTTCCATTTGAGTATAAGACTGTTGCTATAGTCGCTATATGCCTCAATGTACTGCTTGGTGTGTTCCCATCTATCATTATGGGGCTAAACCTCTAATAATAAGACACTAACATACAGACATAAAAAGAGGCTACCCTAGGGTAGCCTCTTTTACTTTTATCTGTGAGCTAATTAATATTCACGTTTTCTGAAACCTCCGTTTCCACCACCTCTGTTATTGTCATAACTTCTGCGAGGACGATCTCCTCCTTCTGTGCGAGGACGAGCTTCTGATACAGAAATAGTTCTGCCATCATATTCAGCACCATTAAGTTCTTCAATAGCTTTTTGTCCAGCAGTATTATCAGCTAATTCAACAAAGCCATAACCTTTAGAACGGCCTGTAGCTCTGTCCATAATAACTTTAGCTGAAGTGATTTCGCCATACTCGCTGAATAAATCCTTCAAATCATTGTCGTTGATGCTGTAGCTCAACCCTGCGATAAAAATGTTCATTGTAAAAAAATAAAATTTAAATAATAAATACTCTTTGCAGAAGATGTAAATACACAGAAAGCTAAAAGATACTAGACAAGAAAGGTTACCAAGAAGGGAAAATGACTTGAAAAGAAAATTTAAACTATACGTTAAGAACTCTTATGCAAAAGCAAATGTAAAAATAAAAATCAGTTATTTAATGATTTATCCTATTATTTTTTCGTTAAGCACTACAATTTAAAGTTTTATTATAGTACTATCACAAAAAATCTCACATACCTAATCTCTTATATCTCTCTATATATTTAATAACGTTATCCTTATCAGCCCTGATCTGATCTTTTAACGTATCTATATCCGAGAACTTTTCATCGTGACGCATAAACTCGAGAAACTCGGCTGTAAGGTCTTTATTATAGAGATTACCCTCAAAATCAAACAGATTCACTTCCACACTGATATTGTCACCGTTGTGCAAAGTAGGACGCCTGCCGATATACAACATACCGTCGTATCTCTTGTCATCTACATGCACATACACGGCGTATACACCGAATGCAGGTATTACCTTGTAGGTTTCCCATAACTGGATATTTGCCGTAGGGAAACCAATGGTACGTCCGACCTTGAATCCCTCTACTATCTTACCCGATATGGTATAATTATATGAAAGCAACTGTGCCGCCTTACGCACCTGCCCTTCTCCTAGCAAACGACGGATACGGGACGAACTCACATGTTCCGCTCCCGGCAGGGCTATCGCCTCTACCACATCCATGCCCATCTCATCGCCATAACGTTTATAATCGCTGAAACCATCTTCACGATTATGCCCGAAACGGTGATCGTAACCGATAATCAGCGTATCGACCGAAAGCCTTTCTTTCAGCACTTTCTGCATAAAATCGCTAGCAGATAACTTTGAAATGTCAACGGTAAAATCGAGACATACACAATAATCGATTCCTGTTGTTGACAATCGTTCTATTTTTTCATCGAACCCACAGAGAAGCGCCGGCTGATAATCCTTTTGCAGAACCTTACGGGGATGTACAGGAAATGTAATTACAGCAGACGGTAATCCCCGCCGTGCCGCTTCTGTCTTCACCTGTTCTATCAGAAACCGATGCCCGATATGTACCCCGTCGAAAAAACCGATGGTAGCAACCAAAGGCAGATGTGTTGGTTTATTATCCTTATCTATTATTATCATTGTTCAGGCTATCCGTATAACTATTATAGCAAACCTTTATCAACAAATACCTGCCTGAGGTCTTCATCCTGATTTGCCTGATAAGTCTGGAATCCGAGTTTACTGCCGATTTCTACATTTGCCTTTCCGTCGTCCAAGAACAATGTTTCGGCAGGATTCATTCCCGAATCGGCAATGATGAAGTCGAATATCTCCCTGTCAGGTTTAGCATGCCCTATCTCGTACGAAAGGTAACATTTGTCGAAAAAAGCAGATATCGGCAATCCTTCCGGAGAGAAGTCACTTGTCATAGCCCAGCCCATAACAGACGGATTGGTATTGCTCAACAAGTATACTTTATATTTTTTACGCAGTTCTTTCAGCAATTCATATTTGTATTCGGGAATATTGACTAAGAAACCAAGCCATCCCTGATCTATATCTTCTGCCGTAATATTATCGTTTCCGGCCAAACGACGAAATTCCTTACAAAAATCTTCCCTGTTAATTTTACCCTCTTCATATTCGAGGAAAATACCTTCCTGACGAAACTCGTTAAGGTAGTCTTCTATGTTTGGAAAACCTATTGCCGTAAAACGGTCTAAAGCCTGTTGCTTATTCAGGCTAACGATAACGCCACCAAAATCGAAAAGTATGTTTTTTATTTCACTCATAACTAAGTATATATATTTATCTGATAATCATTTAGATATTACACATCTGAATATTTAATTTTAACTAAAAAGTAACGAAAGTAATGGTTTTGCATAGTTTTCATTCTTCTATTACTTTTTGTTTTATAGGAACTGTATCTTTATTATTTTCTCTGCGTCTTAGTGCCTTTGTGTGAGAAATATTTTAACTAAAATGTAACGAAACAACGTTCGACAGAGCGAAGCGGAGTCAATGTAATAGATTTGCTCTGTTTTTATTTTCGTTACTTTTTCACTTTCAATTCTCAACTTCCAACTTCTAACTGAATAAATCTTATAGATAAAACAGCAGGAATAAAATACAGAATACTCATTCTGCCACGAAGTTAGTTATTTATTCCTTAACAGCCCTTGTTTTCAATTTTGTATTTGTATTTTTGTTAGCAATCTCATCTTGTAATCTTCCCTGTAGAAAAGATATAAGATGACAAATTAAAAAGTAATTAGTTCAGAGAAAAGTGCAATATAAAACGAGAGGATTGGTGTTAAGCACCATCAATTATAACGATAAATATGTCCTTGTACAGATATTTACCGAATCCTTCGGACGGGTAACTTATATGGTATCCAAAGCCAAAGGGAAAAATACCAAAGCACCCAAGTCTCTCTTTTCTCCATTGGCTATTCTCGATCTGGAAGTCGAACATCAGGCATCGCGCGACATACAGCGTGTACGCGAAGCCCGTTCCGAATTGTTTCTGTACGATATTTCGGGCAGTCTGAGTAAGACCTCGATGGCATTTTTCATGTCCGAGTTCCTTTCACGTGTATTACGGGATACGAACGACAGCCAACTGTTGTTCAGCTTTCTCGAACAATCGGTACAGATACTGGAGATAACCGATAAAAGCATAGCCAATTATCATCTGGTTTTTATGCTCAAACTGAGTCATTTCTTAGGTTTCTATCCCAATCTTGAAGAATACAGGGAAAACAGCCTGTTCGATATGATAAACGGTGAATTTGTTACACATCAGCCGTTACACAAACATTTTCTGAACAGAACCGACAGCAAGGCTCTTTCATTACTGGCACGTATTTCGTTCGAGAATATGCACCGGTTTGTATTCTCTCGGCAGGACAGAATAAATATCATAAATAAAATACTGGAATATTACAGATTGCATCTCTACGATTTCCCTGCATTGAAATCGTTAGATGTATTACATGAATTATTTTAATGGCTTCATACAAAAAACAAAGCTAAATGACTCGGCAAATATTGGGTAGTTGTAGGGGCGTAAAATCTTACACCCGATGTCATTTTTATCGCGGGCGAAAGATTTTTCGCCCCTATATCGCCTACAATCTATCTTACAAACTTTGATGCACTCGCTCTGTAAAACGATAACAACATTATAGATATTCTATAAAACTTGCTACCTTAGTCCACTAAATATAACGACATGACACTGAAAGAAGTAAAAGAATCATATAAAAAACAAATAGAAACCGAAAAACTTAAACTATCGAAACTGAAAAGAACGATCTTTCAGATAGGTTCCGTACGTCTGTCCATTGTAGTGGCATGCGCTGTACTTTGCTGGCTGCTATGGAGTAATACTCCTTTTGTAGTGGGTACGATAGGCATTTCTATTGTATTGTTCCTTTTCCTTATGAAATACCATAACAGGCTATTTCTGCAAAAAAGATATACCGAGCTGCTGATACAAAATGCGGAAAACGAACTGAACGGCATTAACTATGACTTCTCAGCTTTCGACGGAGCTCCCGAACTTGCCGATGCCAGCCACAGCTACAGCGTAGATCTGGATATGTTTGGCAATCATTCCTTTTTTCAGTCGATAAACAGAAGTGTCACCTGTTTTGGTAAGAACAGGCTGGCCGACTCGCTACTGTTGCCCTACGAGAAGAAAGAAGACATCATGGCCCAACAGGAAGCTATTAAAGAACTGGTTTCTCGTCCCGAACTACTCTCCCACTTCAGGGCTGTAGGTCAAATGACCGAATCGGAAGATATTAGCGTACACTATTTTTCTCAACAGTTTATGCAAACCAATCTGTTGTCGAAAAGCTTCTGGCGCTATTTTATTTATATTGCACCTGTTGTATTTGTTGCCGCTCTCGCCTTATACATCACAGATATAATACCGATATCGGTATTAGGACTGAGTTGGACTGTATTTTTCACTCTCAGCCTTGTGCCGTTGAAAGACATAAACAAAAAGAAAAACCTGTTCGAGAAACGAATAGATACGCTGCGAACCTATTCCAAGCTGTTCAAAATTATAGAAACAGAGGAATTCGATTCCGAACTGCTAAAAAGGCTGCAAAGCAAGGTCGGAGGGGAAACTTCGGCATCACTGGCTATACACAAGCTAAAATCGTATAGTAACAATCTCGACCAGTCTTCTACCGTACTGGGATTGCTTGTACTCAATCCAATACTTTTCTGGAACGTCATTTTCTCCATCAAAATAGAGAAATGGATTGTACAGCATAAAGACCATGTCGTAAACTGGTTCAAAGTGCTGGCCAAATTCGACAGCCTCGTTTCCTTCTCCATATACGGATACAATCATCCTGATTATACTTATCCCGAAGTATCGGACACATTTGTACTCGAAGGAAAAGAGCTGGGACACCCCATGCTCAACAGATCGGTATGCGTACGCAACGATGTTACGGTCGGCAAGCGTCCGTTTTTTCTTGTAGTTACCGGAGCCAATATGGCAGGGAAAAGTACATATCTGCGTACTATCGGCATCAACCTTATTCTGGCTAGTGCCGGTGCTCCCGTATGTGCTTCATCGCTTACATTCTATCCTTTCAGACTGGTTACTAATCTGCGGACATCCGACTCGCTTACCGACAATGAATCATACTTCTTTGCCGAACTGAAACGTCTGAAAATGATAATAGACCGTCTGCAATCGGGTGAGCCGTTATTCATCATCCTCGATGAAATACTGAAAGGGACAAACTCGGAAGACAAGCAGAAAGGCTCTATTGCCCTTATGAAACAGCTTGTTTCACTTGACGGTAACGGCATCATCGCTACACACGATCTTGTGTTAGGCAATCTGGAAAAAGAGTTCCCCGATGCCATAAAGAATTACCGCTTCGAAGCAGACATAAAAGACGAACAATTATCGTTTACATACAAAATACGAGAAGGTGTGGCACAGAATATGAATGCCAGTTTCCTGATGAAGAAAATGGGAATTACGGGATTGTAAGTTAATTATCTGTTATGAATTTTCACTGACTATCAAACAATCAGAATATGGAAGACATACTTCACTACATTTGGAAATTCCGCCTGTTCCAGAAAGACCTGAAAACAACAGACGGTCAGCCGATAGAAGTAATAGACGTAGGGCTGCCCAATACAAATGAAGGTCCTGATTTCTTCAATGCCAAAATAAAGATCGGAGATAAACTCTGGGCTGGAAATGTAGAAATACACAAGAACGCTGACGAGTGGAAAAAACATAATCATCATAATAATAAAAGCTATAACTCTGTTATACTCCATGTAGTAGAAAAGGCAAATTGCGAAGTATACAACGAACTGGGACAAGCCGTTATCCAGTGTGAAATCGCCTGCCCTGCGCACATCAAAGATAATTACGAATTTCTCATTCACTCTAACACTGATATACCGTGTGCCAATTACATAGGCTCCATGTCCTCATTTCACATGAATTCGTGGATGAACAGCCTGTTGATAGAACGTATGGAAAGAAAGTCGAACCATATACAGGAATTACTTACACGATTCGGCAACTCGTGGGAAGACGTGTTTTATGTACTGCTCTCCCGCAACTTCGGATTCGGGCTTAATTCCGATTCTTTCGAGCGGCTGGCACTCAGTCTCCCACTCAAGTATATCCAGAAACAGGGTGACAACCTAGTACAGATAGAAGCATTGCTGTTCGGGCAGTCGGGTATGCTCGATTCGCTGAAAGCGGATGACGACTATTTCAGCCTCCTACAAAAAGAATACGCTTTCCTGAAAAATAAATACGATCTGAAACCGTTAGAATCATATATATTCAAGAATTTGAGAACACGGCCAACCGCTTTTCCCCAGATCAGAATGGCGCAGTTAGCCGCCCTGTTGCATAGTTCACACGGATTGTTCTCCAAGATTGTGGCTAACGAAGATTTAGGACGTATAAGACTAATGTTTCACATCAACGCATCAGAATACTGGCAAACGCACTACGGTTTCGGCATATCGTCGGAAAGGAAATCGAAATATTTGGGCGATGCTTCACTCGATATTATTCTGATCAATACAGTTGCTCCAATATTATTCATATACGGAAAGAGCACCGATAACGAAACACTTTGCGAACGGGCATTAAGCTTTCTGGAAGCAATGAAACCCGAACAAAACAGCATTACCAAGCGTTTTTCTAAACTGAAAATGCCTCTGAATAACGCTGCCGACTCACAGGCAATGATTCAGCTGAAACGGGAATATTGCGAACCACGCAAATGTTTATTTTGCAGAATAGGACATCAGCTGCTTACCAGCTGACAATAGATATGTAGATTACCGAAAAAGATAGAGAAATGAAGTACATAGACATTTTTAATCATCTGAAAAAGATAGAGAATTATACGGATAATGAAATCGATGTAGATGAAAATCTGGTAATACGTAACTTCAACTTCAGTTCTAATTACCGCTTTATCCTGCCCGGAGGACTGGGTAACAACGACGATTACGAATTCATACCGAGCATTCCTGAAGACTATGAACCGGATATTATACAGCAGATGCTGAATAAGAAAGACTCGGAAATAATGGAGAATATCCAGTTCCGTTATCATATGATGATGCCTAAAAACGTAGTAAAATCGAAGGGTATTATTTTCATGTTTCATGGCTTCAATGAGAAAACGTGGTACAAATACCTGCCTTGGGCCAAATACATTGTGGATAAGACAGGGAAATCCATCGTCATGTTCCCTATCGCATTTCACATGAACCGTGCTCCTGCAGCATGGAGTAGCACGCGCGAAATGTATAGGGTGAGCGAACAACGCAAGGAACGGCATCCCGATGTTATCTGTTCCAGCCTATCGAATGTTGCTATAAGCACCCGCCTGCACAACAAGCCTCAACGCTTTTTGTGGTCGGGGCTGCAAACATATTATGATGTAATAGACTTTGTAGAGAACTTCAAAGAAGGGTTGCATCCCGCTATAGAGAAGGATGCTTCTATCGACTTCTTCTCATATTCTATCGGTACGTTTCTGGGTGAAATACTGATGATGAGTAACAAAGACGGACATTTTACCAATTCCAAATATGCAACGTTCTGTGGTGGTGCAGTTTTCAACCGCCTGTCGCCCGTATCCAAATTCATACTCGACAGCGAAGCCAATGTCAGCCTGTATTCGTTTGTCGTAGAGCATCTCGAAAGCCATATGAGACGTGATGAAGTGCTTCGCCACTATATGCACACACACCCCGAAGGTAATAACTTCCGCAGTATGCTCAACTACAGATCGCTAACACGCGAACGTGAAATAAGATTCAGGGAAATGGCTAACCAATTTTATGCCGTAACTCTAGCCAAAGATGAAGTAGTGCCTACATATGAAGTGGTGAACACGCTGCAAGGCTCGATGAGGGATATACCTGTTAATATAGAGGAATTGGATTATCCATATAAATATATACATGAAGATCCATTCCCTGCCCTGCCTAAAATAGCTGATGAAGTAGATGAACAATACAGATTGACTTTTGAAAAGATCAGTGAATTTTTAAAATAAGAAAAAAGAGAGAAGTCAGACTTCTCTCTTTTTTAGTTTTTCTATTATAATACCTGCTGCCCTCCCCGATGCTCCGGGATCGCCCAGTATGCCTATAATTTCATCGTAGTCCGACAACATTTTCCCCCTGTAGGCTGCATCGTTCAATAGTTTATCGACTTCACTACTGATAGATTCTACCGAAAAGAATTTTGAGAATAATTCCTGCACCACTTCCCTGTCGGCAATAAGATTGACTAACGAGATATATTTTGTATGCAGTACATTCTTGAATACCCAATATACAATATGCGGAATAGGCGTTCTGTAGCAAACCACCTGCGGTATGCGGAATAAAGCTGTCTCCAGCGTTGCTGTACCCGATGTCACCAATGCCGCCCATGAGTATTGCAACAGGCGATAAGTCTGTCCGAAGATTATCTTACAAGGGCTGTTGTCTATATATTTCTTATAATAATCGGGATCGATGCCCGGCGCTCCGGCTATCACAGGCTGATAATCGGGATACTTAGCTATGACTTCCAGCATAGCCGGAAGGTTATCTTTGATTTCCTGCTGACGGCTTCCTGCAAGCAGGGCGATAACAGGTTTATTTTCCAGATCATTCTCAGCAATAAAGCGGTCAAACGAATCGCCTTTATTCTCTTCTCTGAAATTGGCAACTGCATCCACTACAGGATTTCCTACATAGTCTATGCGATAATTATGCTTTTTATAAAACTCTACCTCAAATGGCAGAATGGAGAGCATTTCGTCTACATACTTCTTGAACGATTTTACCCTGTATTCTTTCCATGCCCATACTTTAGGCGAGATGTAATAGTAAACAGGAATAGATGTATGCGTCTTGATATATTTGGCAACTTTCAGGTTGAAGCCGGGATAGTCTATCAGGATAAGTACATCGGGCTGAAACTTCAGGATTTCCTCCTGACACATTTTCATATTACGGAGAATGGTTCTCAGATTCAGCAGTACCGGAATAAAGCCCATAAAGGCCATTTCCCGATAATGTTTTATCAGTCTTCCTCCCTGTGCCTGCATAAGGTCGCCGCCGAAGTAGCAAAACTCGGCCTCTGCATCCCTTTCTTTCAATGCAGCCATCAGATTCGATCCGTGCAAATCGCCGGAGGCTTCTCCTGCAACCAGAAAATACTTCATGAATTATGAATTATGAGTTATAAATTATGAATTATAAGTTAACTGTTAACTTATAAGTTTTCCCAACTCTTTATTTCATTTATATGATTATGGTTAGTCATATCTACCTTTACAGGCACAACAGACACATAGCCATGAGTCAACGCCCATTCATCGGTCATTTCATCGTGAGGTTCATCATTCGAGAAATTACCAGCCAACCAATATATTTCCTTATTTGCCCCGTCCTTCGATTTTACGAACTCATTCGTCCAACGTCCCGAAGTCTGGCGACAAACTTTCATTCCCTTTATATCATTCCCTTTCGGGATATTTACATTCAGGCACGTACCGGCTGGCAATCCTTCTTCCAGCACTTGTTTGGTAAGCAGGTGCGTGTACTTCTCGGTATACGAAAAATCTGCATTATGGCTGTGATCGAGCAACGAAAAGCCAATAGCAGGAATCTGAAATACCGCACCTTCGAGAGCAGCGCCCATTGTCCCCGAATAGAGAACGGCCACCGCAGCATTCGACCCGTGATTGATACCCGAAATCACTATATCGGGTTTACGTCCGGCTATTTCATTCACGCCCAACTTAATACAATCTACAGGGGTACCTGTACAGGCGTATATTTTTAAATCTTGCTGTTCTTCTACCAAGTGAGTACGAATTGGTTGCAAAGAGGTAATTGCACTCGACATACCCGAACGAGGCCCATCCGGTGCCACAACCAATACCTCTCCCAAATCTCTCACACTATCTATCAGAGCATTTATACCCTTAGCCTGATAACCGTCATCGTTCGTTACCAATATAAGGGGCTTTCTGTTCTCCATTACCGCAATATTTTTAATTATGAATTTTCAGTTAAAATACAAAGATACATCAATATTTTTAAGAAGCTGTTTAAATTTTATTCGTTCCAATTTTTAGAATTGTTTTAGAGATAATTTTTGCTTCCGCAAAGCGATAGTAGCGGGCTACTTGAGTTGAGTAAAAGTAAAAATTAGCCAAAACAGGCTAAAAGTGAACGAAGAAAGAGAGGTAATAAAATATTCACATAAAATTTAAACAGTTTTAAATCCTTCTTACTAGCTTTGTGCTGCCAAAGGATATTTTGTACCTTTGACGATAGTCTTATCTTAATTTAACATCGATCATGAAAAAAATAAATCTGAGCTTGCTGCTCATCTTTGTTTTTGTGGCTACTGCATGGGCTCAGCAGCAGTATCGCAAACCTGTAAAACCAACCAAGAATGTTATTGTAATGATTCCTGACGGAACCTCTATCGGCGTTGTATCTGCCGCCCGCTGGTATCAGATATACAATAAGCTGGGTGGTGAGAATCTGGCAATAGACCCTTACTTGTGCGGCACGGTAAAAACATTCTCATCTAATGCACCTATCGGAGATTCTGCACCTACAACATCGGCCTATATGACCGGTATGCCACAGCAAACAGGAAACGTTTCGATATATCCTGTAGCCGATCCTGAAAATGACCTGATACCTGTAGATCCTGAAATGGCTTATCAACCACTGGCTACAATACTCGAGGCTATGAGGTATCAGCAAAATAAAGCCACAGGACTGGTTGTAACAGTAGAATTTCCACATGCAACTCCGGCCGACTGTTCGGCACACTATTATGCAAGGGGGAAATATGAATACATAGCGCCACAAATGGCTTATCAAAACTTTGATGTCATGTTTGGCGGCGGCAATTCAATATTGACGGACGATATCAAACAGCATTTCAAAAATACCGGAACCAGCCTGATACAAAACGACGTTAAGGCATTTCGTAATTTCAACGGAAAAGAAAAAGTATGGGCACTATTCGGAGACAGGGAATTGCCTTACGATCTGGACAGAGATCCGGAAGCAGTTCCTTCTCTGGCAGAAATGACACAAAAAGCATTGGATCGCCTGTCTCAGAACGAGAATGGATTTTTCCTTATGGTAGAAGGCAGTAAAGTAGACTGGTCGGCACACGGAAACGACGCAATAGGCTGCATCACCGAATACCTTGCTTTCGACAAGGCTGTGGCTATAGCAATGGACTATGCAAAAAAAGACGGCAATACAACAGTTATAGTTCTTCCCGATCATGGGAACAGCGGATTCACAATCGGACGCAGAGACCTGAAAGGATATGACAGGGCTTCGATAGATAAACTATTCAAAAATGTATCACAGTACACGAAGACAGGTGAAGGACTGGAAAAAATCCTGTTAAAATCTAAACCTGAAGATTTCAAAAGCGTATTTAAAGAATATACAAATATCGATCTGACGGATGAAGAATTGAACCTGCTCCTTAGCTCTAAAAACTATCACGAAGCCGATTATATGAAAGTAAGCAATAGTGTGAATATGGGTTCAAGTATTGTGAGTATAATGAACTCACATACTTATTTCGGGTTCACTACCGGCGGACATACGGGTGAAGAGGTATTTCTGGCTGCTTACCATCCTAATGGCGATGTGCCGATGGGTATGAACACAAATATAGAGATCAATCAGTATCTGCACGATGTAGCGGGACTGAAAATGTCTTTGCAGGATATGACAAAGGAAATATTTGCCAAACATACAGATGTGTTCAAAGGAATGGAATATACGATAGATAAATCGACCGATTTCCCTGTATTGAAAGTAAAGAAAGGAAATAAAACCCTGACAATTCCTGCCTTCAAATCGGTTGCCTATCTCAACGATCAACCAATTACATTGCGTTCGGTAACGGTATATATAGATAAAAACGATACGTTCTATATTCCGCGCGAACTGGCTAGTAAATTGTAAGATCAGTATGTTATAAATATTCTTTGTGAACGTTGTGTAGATCTTCGTGTACTTTGTGGTAAAAGAGTGAATTTAACCACAAAGCACACTAAGAAAAGGCACAAAGGGCACAAATATTATACAAAAGAGACTGCCCACAATGGACAGTCTCTTTTTATAGTATCTGCTGTATACAGTTTATTTCTTCACAGAGAACTTAAATATTGTTTCGCTCTTATATTTTTCTCCCGGACGAAGTGTAGCCGACGGCCAGTCTTTCTTGTTCGGTGTATCAGGATATTTCTGTGTTTCGAGGCAGACACCCACACGTTGCTGATAAACAATACCCTTTTTACCTTTTACAGTTCCATCGAGGAAGTTGCCCGAATAGAATTGTATACCCGGTTCGGTTGTATATACATCCAGTACGATACCAGTTTTAGGCGATTCTAGTGTTGCAGCTACTTTGCTTATGTCTCCCTGAGTATTCAGCACCCAGTTGTGATCGTAACCGTTTCCATTCTTTAATTGGTCGAAAGCGAAATTATCTATTCTCGCTCCTACTGCTGTAGGCGTACGGAAATCCATATCAGTACCTTCTACTGTAAGTATTTCACCTGTTGTCATAAATGTAGAATCTACCGGAGTATATTGGTCTCCGTTGATTGTAAGCAACCAGTCTGTACTTTTTACATTAGCATCACCATCCAGATTGAAATAAGAATGGTTCGTCATATTCACTACAGTCGGTTTATCTGTTTCAGCTTCGTATTGCATATGCAGCGCATTGTCTTCACCCAATATGTAAGTAACCTTACATGTCAGGTTACCCGGAAAACCTTCTTCACCGTCTTTAGCCAGATAAGTAAGTTCCAATACCTTATCATCCACTTGTTTTGCATCATAAAGCACATACTGGAATCCTTTTGGACCACCATGCAAAGTATGTCCAAAATTATTTTTAGGTAAGTCGTATTTTACGCCGTCCAGTTCAAACGTGCCATTTCCTATACGGTTGGCATAGCGGCCTATTGCTGCACCGAAATCACTTGGAATATTGATGTAATCCTGAATAGAATCAAATCCCAGAACAACATCTTTCATATTCCCGTCCTTATCCGGAACCATAACAGATACAATACGTCCACCAAAGTTGGTGATACATACTTCCATTCCGCTTGTATTGGTTAACACATACAAGCCCGATTTTTTCCCGTTAACTTCTGTTTCAAAGTTTTTCATGTTCAATCCCGACTGCGTCAGTTTTACCGCAGAATTCGGATCAGTGCAGCCGGTTACAATAAAAATAGTAGCCAGCGCTGCTAAAAATGTTTTTCTCATAATTTACTGGTTATTTTATAATATATTTCTTTTTGTCCCTTTATTAGTAATACAGGCAAAAGATCGTTTTAATTTCCGAATTATAAAAATACAAACTTTCCATTTTAAAATACCTGTTTATCAATAAGTTTTTAAAAAAGCGGCCGGAAATTTTCCCGGCCACTTTCCATTTACTAATCTATGTTTTTCTTACCAGAAATACCAATAGAACAATCCGCAAAGAACTACAACTCCGAGTGATGCAATAACATCCCATTTGTTCCAGCTCTTTCCGATGAGTTTTTTGTAATCGTCGGTGAAAGTAATCGCTTCTATCTGCTTAGCTGTTGGCTTCGGAGTAAAGAATGATACTACAACCATCAACAACATGATGAAGACAAGCAACCATATCTCAAAGATAAGCCAGTTAGTTTGCCAGAACCACGAGGTGTATTCCCAGAATCCGCCTGTCATTACAGCCTTACCTGTATCTGTAAAGATGTTGGTCAGCAAGCGTACCATACCGATAATAAAGCCGACTATCATACCTACTTCACCGGCCTTAGGCGTAATTCTTTTAGAGAATATACCGAGGGCAAATACTGCCACCATTGCCGGAGCCAGCAGCGACTGAATACCTTGCAGATAATCGTAAAGGCTACCAAGACTCATCATAATAGGAATCCATACGATACCGAGTACTACTACAACTATTGTTGCAATACGACCAGCCAAAACATAATTGGCTTCGCTCTTATTTTTAAACATCGGCTTATAAAAGTCTTCTGTAAACAGCGTCGCACAAGAGTTGAAGAATGCCGCCAAAGAAGCAACCAGTGCCGAGATAAAACCAATGGTAACAATACCTTTTACGCCGGCAGGCAATACAAACTTCACCATCGATCCGAAAGCAGTATCAGGATCGTCCAATGTAAAACCACTATCGGGACGCGCCGCTAATGCAGCAGCTACCATACCCGGTATAAGGAACATAAATACAGGCAACAATTTGAAATAACCTGCAGCAATAGTACCTCTGCGGGCACGTTTCATTACTACATCGTTAGCCTCACCTTTGCGTTGTCCGAGTACACGCTGAACGATATGCTGGTCGGTACACCAATACCAGAAACCAATAATCGAAGCTCCGATAAATACCCAAAAGCCCGGATAATCGTCATATAACGGATCACCCGTCTCAAAATGGAACATGTGGTTTGTACCATAAGCAACGCCGTCTGCACCTACATTCTGCGTTTTAGCAAATTCCATCATAGCACTCCATCCTTCGCCGATACTGCCACCTCCAAGTGCCGACAATCCTAAGAAAAGTACAAGGAATGAACCGATGATAAGTATAGGCGTCTGAATTGCCGATAGTGTCATCACACCTTTCATACCTCCGAGAACAGTAAAGATACCTGTCAGAACGATCAGACCGATTGCCCCGTACCAGAATGGCAAACCAAGAAGGCTTTCCATAAAGATACCTCCCGTAAATGCCGTTACGCTTACTTTAGTCAGTACGTATGCTATAAGAGTAATGATGGACAGCCACGAACCGGTCTTAGGAGTATAGCGATATTTAAGGAAGTCGGGCATTGTAATGATCTTTCCCATCTTATTGTTCATAAGCTGATAGAACGGTACAAAAAGCCAACCTAAAATAAGTATCATCCAGCCTTGCATCTCCCAGTGTGCCATACCTACACCGGACTTAGCGCCTGTACCGGCAAGGCCTACAAGGTGTTCCGAACCGATGTTTGCAGCAAAGATAGCAGCACCGATGATATACCATGGTTCGCCTTTGCCGAAAAGGTAGTCTTCGCTGTCGGCACCCTGTTGCAGGCGTTTATCTTTTTGGATCGAACGCCAGACAGCCCATGTTACCGCCAATATCCCGACTATGAGAATAACCCAGTCGAGCCAAATAAATTCATGTGAGTTCCAATTCATAGTATGTTTTAAATTATAATATTAAGAATTATAAATTAAGAATCAGGGATTAAACAACTGCCGCTTTGCGACAATTTTTAATTCTTCTTTCTTCATTTTTAATTTATTGAAATAATTCAGTTTCTGTAAACTTACCCAGTTTCTGATATTTAGCATATAGTTTCATATAAACTTCATGCTTAGCCATATCGGGTTTGTATTCGTTGGCAAATCCCTGTCCCATTGCTTTTTGTGCAGCCTTGATATCAGGATGTACTCCTGCTGCAACAGATGCAAACATAGCAGCACCAAATGCGCAAGCCTGTTCCGATTTAGCGACCTTGATAGGCATACCCAGCACATCGGCCAATGTCTGCATTACCAGTGGAGATTTCAGTGAAATACCGCCGATACCGATTACACTGTTGATCTCTATTCCGTTTTCAAGGAAGCGGTCAACAATAGCTTTTGATCCGAATGCTGTAGCTTCAACCAATGCTTTGAAAATAAGCGGAGCCGAGCTGCCAAGATTCAATCCTGTAATTGTACCTTTTACCAGTTGATTAGCATCCGGTGTGCGACGACCGTTCATCCAGTCGATAGCCAGTGCCGAGCTTTCTGTTGTAGGTATTTTCGCTGCTGCTTCCGAAAGCGCAGGTATCATTTTATCTAAAGCTTCTTCTACCAGTTTATCTTTTGTAGCCTGATCTATTAATGAAGAGTTTTTCAGTATATTTTCAAATGGCCACGCCAGTACATTCTTAAACCATGCATAGATGTCTCCGAATCCCGATTGCCCGGCTTCGAGCCCTATCATTCCCGGAACGACAGAACCATCGACTTGTCCGCAGATACCCGGAATAAGTTTTCCGTGCATATCTTCGTACGGAACGATCATAATATCGCAAGTAGATGTACCGATAACACGCACAAAGGCCTTCGGCTCTATTTCAGCTCCTACTGCACCCATGTGGCAATCGAAAGCTCCTACTCCAACAGCTACATTCGTAGTAAGTCCTAAGCGGTCTGCCCATTCCGGAGTCAGATTACCTACTTTTACATCACTTGTATATGTTTCGTGAAACAGACGTTCTCTGAAGCCTTTCAGTTCAGGAGCTATTTCGATCAGGAAATCTTCTGTAGGCAGTCCGTCCCATTCTTTCAGCCACATGGCTTTGTGTCCGGCTGCACAACGGCTGCGTATGATATCGGCAGGCTTTGTAGTTCCTGTGATCAGCGCAGGCA
Organism: Dysgonomonas hofstadii; assembly: GCA_040395895.1. GTDB lineage: Bacteria > Bacteroidota > Bacteroidia > Bacteroidales > Dysgonomonadaceae > Dysgonomonas > Dysgonomonas hofstadii_A. The sequence continues at coordinate 6,532 of JBEBPN010000003.1, read as the reverse complement.
TCCAATCACAATGCTCGATCCAGCTGTAAGCGTCACCTGTAATGGTTTTATCTTCTTTCAGCACATGTGCCATTTTAGCCCATACCCATTCACTGGAATAGATTCCACCTTCGTAAGCTGTATAGTCGATCGGCCATTTCGCCGCCACTTCATTTATTCTGGCAGCTTCTTTAATAGCTGTATGGTCTTTCCAAAGCACAAACATAGCATTAGGATTCTCTGCATATTCGGGGCGCAAAGCCAATACCTGTCCGTCCTTATCTATCAATGCAGGAGTAGAACCTGTGGTATCGAACGACATACCTACTACACTCGCTGCTGTTCCGGCAGGAGACTTGCTCAAAGCTTCCTTTACAGATTCTTCGAGAGCTTCTACATAGTCGAGCGGATGTTGTCGGTACTGATTGCTTTGCGGATCACAGTATTTACCCTGCATCCAGCGTTTGTAGTATTTAACGGAAGAAGCTATTTCCTTTCCGGTTTCAGCTTCAATAATCACAGCGCGGCACGAATCCGAACCGTAATCGAGTCCTATGGTGTATTTACTCATTATTATTAAGATTTCAAGTTTCAAAATTTCAAGTTTCAAAATTTTTGTCAATCTCCAAAAGAGTGTGGAAATCTTGAAACCCGAAACTTGAAATTTTGAAATAGTTAAGTTAACAAATTTATCTTAATGCTTTATTCAGCATATAATATACTTCGTTGTTGCGCAAATCCTGACGGAACTGACGGATAGTAGTATCCTTGTCAATTATCAGTAATTCTATATCAGCGATTTCGGCATAGTCTTCAAGCATTTCAGTTGTTACTGAGAACGAGAAGCTAGAGTGGTGAGTTCCACCAGCCAGAATCCATGCACCTGCACCAACTTCAAAGTTAGGCATTGGTTTCCATAATGCGCATGCAACAGGTAATTTTGGAAGCGGTTTAGGCTCTGTTACCTCAACTTCGTTCACTATCATACGGAAACGGTTACCCATGTCAACAATAGTTGCAGCTACACCTTCTCCCTTATGAGCTTGGAATACAAGACGTGCACATGTACGTGCATCACCTATTCCCAAGAAATGTACTTCGATACGTGGTTTTACACCTGTAATGTCAGGATTGATCTCCAACATGTGCGATTGCAGAATTGTACTGTTTTCGCCGTCGAAGTTCAATGTATAATCTTCAAGGAACGATTGTCCGCCCGGCAGGCCTCTACCCATTACCCACATAGTCCGAACAAGGGCAGCCGATTTCCAGTCACCTTCGGCTCCGAATCCGTAACCTTCGGCCATCAAACGCTGAGAAGCAAAGCCCATCAACTGTTTCATACCTTCGAGTTCGTTGAAGCTTGTAGTAAATGCTTTTGCACCCTTATCCTGAAGGAAGCGGCGAAGTCCTATTTCCTGTGCAGCAGCGTCGCGTACAAACTGATGTTTCTCTGCGCCTTTTTTACAATCAGCTGCAAAGTCATATACTTTTTCGTATTCGGCAACAAGTACATCTATCTCAGCTTCTGTTACAGCTTCTACATAAGGCACAAGTGTTGCGATAGGTGCATTGTCTACGTGATAGCCCAAACGAATTTCTGCTTCTACCTTATCTCCGTCTGTTACAGCCACATTGTTCATATTATCACCGAAACGGATGATAAGCATATCTTGTGAATCTGCCCATCCGGCACAAACGCGCATCCATGATGCAATCTTGTCCTGAGTATCTTTATCTTGCCAGTAGCCAACCACTACTTTGCGAGGTTTGCGCAAGCGGCTGGTAATATGTCCGAATTCACGGTCACCATGAGCCGATTGGTTCAGGTTCATGAAGTCCATGTCTATTTCATTCCAAGGAATTTCTTTATTAAATTGAGTATGAAGATGTAACAATGGTTTTTTGTAATCCATCAAACCATGTATCCACATTTTGGCAGGAGAGAAGGTGTGCATCCATGTGATAACACCGATACATTTCGTATCTCCGTTTGCATTACGCATAAGTTCGGAAATCTCAGCAGATGAATTAGCTGTACCTTTATAAACAACCTTTACCGGCAGTCTGCCCGAGTCGTTCAACCCTTTTACCATCTGAGAAGAGTGTGAGTCTACTGCTACTACTGCATCTCCACCATATAACAACTGTGCTCCGGTGATAAACCAAATTTCTAAGTCTTTAAATTCCATGATATTCTATTTAATTATAAGTTATGAATTATAAATTATGAGTTTACTAGATTCCTAGTTTACTTATTGTTGACTGATAACTGTTAATTGCTTCTATTGTCCGTAATATGCATTCGGACCATGCTTTCTGAAAAAGTGTTTCTTAATCAGTTCATCATTCATTTTCAGTCCAGGATTGACGTTATAAGAAATGAACGCCATTTTTGCTACCTGTTCCATCACCACTGCATTATGTACTGCATCATGCGCATCTTTCCCCCACGAGAAAGGGCCATGATTGTTTACCAGTACACCGGGTGTATAATCAGCATTCAGGTCTTCAAATCGCTCTACAATAACATTACCGGTTTCGAGTTCATATTTGCCTTCGATTTCTTCTTTAGTCATCTGACGGGTACATGGTATATCATCCTTGAAATAATCGGCATGTGTAGTTCCAATATTCGGAATATCACATCCGGCCTGTGCCCACGATGTAGCATAAGTAGAATGTGTATGTACAATACCTCCTATATTTGGAAAGGCTTTATATAAAACCAGATGTGTAGCTGTATCTGACGAAGGCTTCAATTTTCCTTCTACTATATTTCCATCGAGGTCGAGAACGACCATATCTTCTGCTTTCATTGTATCGTACGATACTCCTGAAGGTTTTATCACAACCAATCCGCTTTCTCTGTCAATAGCACTTACGTTACCCCATGTAAAAATAACAAGGCCATGCTTTACCAGATCGAGATTGGCATCAAATACTTCTTGTTTCAATAATTCCAGCATTGTATTGCAAGTTTTAATTATATAAGTGTATGTATTACACTTGCAATATTAACAATAAGTGTCCAATTATACACTTATTTGCGATATGTTGTAAAACATGTTTGAAAAAAAAGTCTATACAAAAGACAAAAGAGAGTGTAACACTCTCTTTTATTGAATATTATAACAATGATTACTTTTTTATCAGAGTGAAAAATAAAACCCTTTTTGTAAAAGCTGATCGTACTTCTCTTTATTGAATGTGTAATAAAACGCTCCTCTCTTTGAGCTTGATTTATCTTTATCGTCCTGTTTTTCGAGAATATCCATTTCCAGTATTTTCTTTCTGAAATTACGTTTATCCAATACAGTCTGATAAATAGCTTCGTAAAGTGACTGAAGCTGAGGCAGGGTAAATTTCTCCGGTAGCAGATTGAAACCAATCGGCTGAGTCGCAGTCTTTTTCCTTAGTATGTCTATCGTATCATCGAGCATCTGATTGTGGTCGAATACAAGTTTTCCGACCTTATCCAACTCTTCCCATCTGGCATTGTGTATCTTACACAGTTCTTCATCGAATAACTCCAGATCGATCAACGCATAATATGCAATGGAAATTACACGCTCTCCTTCGTCACGGTTAATCTCACCATACGTACCTACTTGTTCCATAAATACATCCTGTATGCCCGTATATTCATAAAGAACACGTGAAACAGTTTCAGAAAGGCTTTCGTCGGAACGGAGGAAACCTCCCATCAATGTATCATGTCCTTCGAGCGGTTCAAATTTACGTTTCGATATCAGTAAATATAATTTACCTTCCTTGAAACCTAATATGATACAATCGACTGATACATAAAATTGCTCTTGCTCTCTATAAAATAGTGGTGTCATTTAAAGCTGTATTATTAACAAATAAGTGTATATGATACAATTATTATCTTTTAAGTGCGCAAATATACTATTATTTTATTCCAATATCCAAATTCTCAATAAAATATCATTATGCAATTCATCTGTCCGATAATATTCTGACTTCTGCAACTCTGGGGGTTACAGTATTGGAACGAGCCTGTATTTTTACCGCAAACTCAGGTTCCTTCACATCAGTAGGAATATTAAAATATAAGTGGGCAAAACTCTTGCTAACTTCTATCAAATCGAAATCCGTGATCTTCTGATCGTTTATATAGACATCAAAATTACTGAAATTCTTATTATTAAGAACCTTCAATAAGAGATATTTTGCTTTCTTATCCTTATTCTTTACCTGATAACTGAACCAGCCACGAGCCTCACGCCAATGTACATCTTCGTCGAAACCTATATACGATTTTTCTGATTGTATGAAATGATCTGACTCAGGTTGTTGCTCTCCGCATACAACTTTATCGATGGTAACTGCATCCAGTTTTATACGTTCCTGTTCTTCCTCCGCTATCTGCTTTTGAAGTTCTTTTACTCCATCCTGAGTAGCCTGCGGCCAATAAATAATATAACGTGAATCGTGCAAACGGAAAAATGGAATTAACTCTAAACCGTCTTTATATTTATCTGTATACAAACTATTAAGATGAAATGTTAATGGTTTTCCGTTTACAGGTTTCAGTAATGATGCAAGATTCTCAGGATTACTGACTATTATAGGCATTTCCTTCATTGGGATTTGCCTGCCATGAGCAATATGACCACCGCGACTATCATCGGCAAACAATCCGGTCATATCTTCTGTTCCGGTTTTAGCAGCCAGAACAACAGGGCCATACTGAAACGAATAATAATTCGATTTATCCGGCAGTTGCTCTGCTGTAATGCGCATCGGAACTTCCAATACAATTTTATCTCCTTCTTTCCATGTCCTGTTTATCGAGATATATCCATTTTCTTCCGCAACAGTCTGAGATATGCCGTTCAGCAACACTTTTATTGTTCCTTTTTCTACCCATGAAGGATAACGGAGCCTCAATGTAAAATTCCAGTTTTTTTTAGGATTAATGATTAAAGTCGTTTTCGGCTCATCCGGAAATGTATTTTCCTGAATGATTTCAGTTTCTTTTTCAGACCAGCTCAGTCGTGACGGAATGAAAAGATTCACATACAAATCTTTATCTGTATGGGCATAAATCATCTCTCCATACTTGGCATGATTCTCTATCCCTGATCCTACACAACACCAGAAGCTTGTTTGCGGCTGAGAATACACGCGATAATGTCCCGGTCGCATCTGGGTAAAGTACACAAAACCTCCGGTCTCGGGATGCTGGGTAGACAGAATATGATTGTACAAGGCACGTTCGTAATAGTCTACATACTTCTTATCCAAAGATGTTTGATACAGCATCTTCGACAGGCGGAGCATATTATAGGTGTTACAGGTTTCCGGCCCTTCGATGTGTTTTATCATACGTGAAAAATCATTTACCGGATTGAAGTGTTCACCTACACTGTTTCCACCAATACAAACCGAACGGTGCTCGATCACTGTTTCCCAAAAGAAACAGGCGGCGTCATTCCAAGATTCGTTTCCTTCTACATCGGCTACACGTTTAAATCCTAATACTTTCGGTATCTGTGTATTTGCGTGCATACCTGTCAGCTTATCTTCATGCTGCGTCAGAGGATCGAGAATAGCATGATGTGAAAACTGATGAGCAAGTTTCAGATATTTTTCATTTCCGGTAATAGCCGCTACATCGGCGAATGTTTCATTCAGTCCTCCATGCTCGCTGCGAAGCATATCCTGAATCTGATCTTCTGACAATTTAGAAACAAGATTTATTGCCCAATCGGTCATTTTTATCAGCATCTCTTTCGCGGTATTATTTCCCGCATACAGATAAGCATCGCGCAAACCGGCATATGTTTTATGAATATTATATAACGGAACCCATTTCCCGTTCAGATCAAAACTACCTGCCTTTATGTTTCCGTCTGCCACTTCCTGCCAGATAGCCTTGCCACCGGGTACACCGCCGATATAGCCATTGTCATTAGCATCCTGACAATGTTTCAGCTCACTTATCATATAGTCGAGGCGGTCTTTGATATCCTTATCGCCCGTAGAGGCATACATGAATGATAAAGCCGAGAGGTAATGACCTCCGATATGTCCGTCCAGACCTGTATTTTCCCAGTTGGTGTAACTTTCTGCTTTCGGAGTCAATCCCGCTTCGCGGAGAAAGGGAGCAAGCAACCTGTCGGCACTAAGTTCCAGCAGATATTGCTTATCCAGATTCTGTGCACGCCTGAAAGGGCTATCGAGCAATTCGACATCCTGCAACCGGAAATATTCAATCTTTGGCTCTATCTGTGCTATTAGCGAAATAGCAGCAAGGGATAATAAAGTAAATGCAAATAGTTTTTTCATTGTAATCAGAATCTAATACTTATAATTCAAGCCCCTCCATGCCTCCCCATAGGGGAGGTCTTACTGATGAGGATATTTTATTAGAGATTTATTGCTATCAGAGCTCCCCTTGGGAGAGACAGGGAGCCTTACTTTATATACTCCTTTACCTGTTTATAGACATTCTCAGGAGTAAAACCGAGCTTTTCATCCAGCACCTTGTACGGAGCCGAGAAGCCGAAAGAATTCATGCCCC